>JAAYCS010000162.1 GCA_012729655.1 Desulfovibrionales bacterium
CCGCAACCCTGGCCGACGAGGCCATATCCCGGATTACGGGCCAAGCACCCGCAAACGACTGAAGGAGAAACCTATGGATGTGCTCATGTTATCCAGGCTCCAGTTTGCCATGGCTACCATGTTTCATTTCATCTTCGTCCCCCTGACCCTGGGCCTGTCCATCCTGGTGGCCGTCATGGAAACCAAGTATGTGCGGACCGGCGACGAGATGTACAAGAGAATGACCAAATTCTGGGGCAAACTTTTTGTCATCAATTTTGTGCTGGGCGTGGTCACCGGCATCACCCTGGAATTCCAGTTCGGGACCAACTGGTCCCGCTATTCCGAATACGTCGGTGACATCTTCGGCTCGTTGTTGGCCATTGAGGCTACCGTGGCCTTCTTCTTGGAATCCACTTTCCTGGGTGCCTGGATTTTCGGCTGGAACGTGCTCTCCCCCTGGATGCACGCAGCCTGCATCTGGCTGGTGGCCATCGCCTCCAACCTTTCCGCCCTGTGGATCCTCATCGCCAACGCATTCATGCAGCACCCGGTGGGATACGTCATCCGCAATGGCCGGGCCGAACTGGAGGACTTCTTTGCCGTGGTCTTCAACGGCTTCGCCTGGCAGCAATACGTGCACACCCTGAGCGGCGCCTTTACCCTGGCCGGCTTCTTCATCATGGGCGTGTCGTCGTACCACCTGCTCAAGAAGCAGAATATCGACTTCTTCACCCGCTCGTTCAAGATGGGCATGGTCTTCGCCCTGGTCTTCTCCATTGTGGTCGCCGGTCAAGGACACCACCATGCCCAGGAGGTGACCAGGATCCAGCCGGCCAAGCTGGCGGCCATGGAATCCCTGTGGGACACCCGCGAGGATGGTGCGCCCATGTACCTGTTCGTGGTTCCTGACGAAAAGAATGAAAGAAACTCCATCGAACTTTTCGGCATCCCCGGCGGTCTGTCCTTCCTGGCCCATAACTCCTTCAGCGCGCCTGTGCAGGGGCTCAAGGACTGGCCAGCCGAGGAACGTCCGCCCGTGCTGCTGACCTTTTTGTCCTTCCGGACCATGGTCGGAATTGGCACGATTATGCCCATTCTCTGCATCTGGGCCTTCCTGCGCCGCAACAAGCTGACCGAAACCCCGAAACTCCTGAAGGCGATGCTCTACGCCATTCCGCTCCCATATATCGCCATCGAGGCGGGCTGGGTCGTGGCCGAAGTAGGTCGGCAACCCTGGATCGTGTACGGGATGATGAAAACGGCCGATGCCGTTTCACCTATTGTCACCTCCCAGGTGGCCTTCTCCCTGGTGGCTTTGACCCTGCTCTACGCCCTGCTTGGTGCCGTGGACATCTACCTGCTCTACAAATTCGCCAAGAAAGGCCCAGCTGACGCCTAACCCCATCGGACAGTCAAGGAGGATTCATACATGCTCGAAACCATCTGGTTCCTACTCTGGGGAGTACTGTGGGCCATCTATTTCATCCTGGATGGCTACGACCTGGGCATCGGTTCCCTGATCCCGATCCTCGGCAAGTCGGACCGCGACCGCCGGGTCATGCTCAACGCCATGGGGCCTTTCTGGGATGGCAACGAGGTCTGGCTGATCACCGCCGGCGGAGTCACCTTTGCCGCGTTTCCCAAGGCCTACGCCGTCATGTTCAGCGGCCTCTACACCCCGCTCATGCTCCTGCTCTTCGCCCTGATCATCCGCGGCGTGTCCCTGGAATTCCGCCATCAGGTTGAAAACACCGCCTGGCGTCGGGTCTGGGACTTGGGTGCGACGGTCGGCAGCTTCCTGCCCGCCCTGCTCCTGGGGGTGGCCTTCGCCAACATCTTCATGGGTCTGCCTCTGGACCAGAACGGCGTGTTTCAGGGCAACCTGCTGACCCTGCTCAACCCTTACGGTCTGGCCGGGGGGGCCCTCTTCGTACTTCTCTTTGCCATGCACGGGTCCCTGTGGCTGACGGTCAAGACCGAAGGCGATCTGCAACAACGCGCCGCAAGCCTGACCCGCAAACTCTGGCCGGTGCTGGCCGCCCTTATCGCGGCTTTTGTCGTCCTGACGGCCTTCAGCACCAATTTGCTGGCGAACTATCTGCGCAACCCTCTGATGCTGGTTCTGCTGGCCGTGCCTGTCCTGGCCCTGGTCCTGCTCAGACGCCAGATCGGCAAGGGGGACTGGTGGTATGCATGGGCCCTGTCTGCGGTTCTGATCGCGGGCCTGACCCTTTTCGGCGTGGTTGGCCTCTACCCGGCCCTGCTGCCGTCGAGCATTGCCCCGGAATTCTCCATCACCATCAGCAATGCCGCCTCCAGCACCCTCACCCTGTCCATCATGCTCGGAGTGGCCCTGGTCTTCGTGCCCATTGTCGCCGCCTACCAGTTTTGGATGTACCGGACCTTCTCGCACAAGGTCACGGACAAGGAGTTGAACCAGGAAGGCGCCTACTAGTTCTCTCGCCTGAATAGGCCGGGGTGGCTGTCACCGCCCCGGCCTCCATGCACGGTGCATTCCTTCATCTGTGACGTTCCCGGCCATCTCTCCCCGCAAGCTCAACAATCCAGGGAACCGCAATGCTGCCCCAGTTCCTCGATCGGCTGACCCCCCGCACCTCTCCCCGAACGCAGCTCTTCACGGCAGCCTGCTTCTGGTCCGCAGTGGGCTTTCTGCTCATCGTCAGGGGAGTTGTCCTGCTTTGCCAGGAATCATGGCTGACCGGGGCCGGAGTCGGGCTGGGAGGACTTGTGCTGGGATTGGTCAAGAGCCGGATGGTTATTGACAACGTGGCCGGGAAAATCATTGCCCGTATCCAAAGCAGGGCTGTGCCCACCTGCCTGGGCGGTCTTTTTTCTTTGAGGAACTGGACGCTGATCGTCCTCATGATCGCCCTGGGCCGGATCATGTCCTGGACATCCATGGCAGTGGAGATCAAATGCGCGGTCTATATTCTTGTGGGCAGCGGTCTTCTTGTGTCGAGTCGACTCATGTGGAGGGCTTGGAAAAAAACTCCCGACATCCCCCTTGGCGATCTTGGCCACCCGTAATGGTCAGCGGGGCAAATCCGCCCTTGGTCAATAGGTTCCGCACAGATTCTTCCCCTCTGCCCACATCGTCCACCCCGTGGGCGTCGTCCCCGAACGCGGCCCGGATTCCCAGCGAGGACGCGGCCTCGAGAATGGGCTTGCAGACGTAGGGTTCAGGCTGACCCTTGAGCAGGGCCCGGCTATTCACATCGAGCACCGCCCCTATTTCCCCTATCAGTTTCAGATTGCGGGTGATGCGGCTCCACACCTGCGGATGGGCGATGCGCTGGACATAGTCCTGATCGTGCATGCGGATCAGATCAAAATGGCCGACCACTTCCGGCCGCAGGCCCACAAGCATTTCCCACTGCGCGTCCAGATAGGAGAGGTACAAGGGAATGAGGCCGCCGGCCCTGGCCACGGCCCCGGCGTAATGTTCCGGTGAATAGTCAAAGCAGATCCCGCCGACATGATGCACGGAGCCGACCAGCACATCAAGGTCCCCTCGCCAGCGGGCCACTCCGGCCTGCACCCCCGGATACCATTCCGACTCCATGCCCACGAGCACTGTCATCTGGCCGGCGTACAATCCAGACAGGCGTCTGGCCTCGTCCACATAGGCCTGGAAGCGCTCTTGCATGTCCCTTGCAGTCAACCCGGCCTCCACCTCGTCGGCGTATCGCCAGGCATCAGACTCTGGAGGCATATGCTCGGTCAGGCAAACGCAGGCAAACCCCTGGCGATGATACTCGGCCACCATCTCGGCCAGGGAGTCGCGGGCATGGGTGCAGAACTGGCCGCTGTGCCCGCCGTGTACGGAAATTTTCAGTCCCACCGCTCAACTCCCATGCCGTTTCCGGGCCCTTGATTTGTCCACAGCAGATGGTTAGCTTTCTTTGCACGCCGGAACGTTTGCCAGACATGGCGACGGATCATGGCAGACATTTCTCAATGGAGCGCGCATGCATTGGGTTCTTCTGGCCAACGGCCACTGTCAGCTTGCACCCCGGATACAGAACCTGCTTTCCACCGCCGACCGGCTGGTGGCTGTTGATGGGGGCGGGAGCCATCTTCTGGCCATGGGCCTCACGCCGCACTTGGCCGTGGGGGACATGGACTCCATCCCGTCCGAGCTGCTGGAGCTCTACCGACGCCAGGGCGTGCCCCTGCATCTGCATCCTCCGCAAAAGGACGCCACCGATCTGGAGCTGGCCCTGCACCTCGCCTTTGCCGGCCAGGCCACCCGCATCACCCTCCTCGGGGCCACGGGCGGGCGTCTGGACCACACCCTGGGCAACCTTTTCCTGCTCTCCCTCTGCCAGGCCCACTCCGTTCCGACCTGCATCATGGACGCGGCCCAAAGCGTCTATCTGGCGGACTCTTTTCTGGAGTTGCAGGGAACCGTCGGTGACACCCTGTCCCTCATGCCCGTCACCCCCCAGGCCGCTGGCGTGACACTGTCCGGCCTGGAGTACCCGCTGCAGAACGCAACCCTGCATTTCGGGACAACATGGGGCATGAGCAACGTGTTCACCAGCAGCACTGCCACGGTGCGCCTGGAGACTGGACGGCTCCTCGTCTTCCACCTCCACCGGGACTGAACCCAGGGCCGGGAACGGCCCTCACAAGGCGTTGTCCAGGACAAGATTGTCCCGGTGAACGACCTCTTGATGCGGGCATGGTCCCAGCACGCCCTCGATCTCGACGCTGGTCAGCCCTCGGATGCGGCGCAGTTCCGACGCCTTGAAGTTGCACAGACCCACACCGAGGGTCTCTCCCCCGGAACTGACGATCCGGACCAGGGCGCCCATGCCGAAATTTCCTTCCACCTCGATGATCCCTGCGGCCAGAAGGCTTTTTCCCTTGACCGTCAGGGCCCGGGCCGCCCCCTCGTCCACGATGATTGTTCCGACCGGATCGAGATGATAGGCCAGCCAGAACTTGCGGCCCGAGAGCATCTTCTGGGTGGGCGCGATCCACGTCCCCAATTCCTCGAGATTAAAGACCCGTTCCAGCACGAAATTCTGCCTGCCCGAGACAATGAGTGTGGGAACGCCAATGCGGGAGGCCCGTCGCGCAGCCATGAGCTTGCTGAGCATCCCGCCCGTTCCGGCTCCGGTCTTGCCCCGGCACATGGACTGCAGATTGATTTCCGCTATGTTCTCGATGCAGGGCACAAAGTTCGCCCCGGGATTCTCCAGCGGGTTGTCATCGTAGACCCCTTCGGCAGAAGTCAGATTGATGATCACATCCGCCCCGACCAGATTGGCGACCATGGCCGAAAGGACGTCATTGTCCCCGAACTTGAGCTTCAGTTCCTGCACTGCCACAGTGTCATTCTCGTTGACCACGGGAATGACCCGCCAGTCCAGAAGTCGGCACATGGTGTTCCGAGCGTTCAGAAAACGTTCCCGGCTGCGCAGGTCATCCTTGGTCAGCAGAACCTGGGCCGTGATCTTGCCATAACGGCCAAAGGCCTCGTCATAACTGTGCATGAGACGGCTCTGACCCACGGCCGAGGCTGCCTGCTTGTGCACCATGCAGCCCGTGCCAGACCCAGGGCCGAGAACATAACGGCCCGCCGCGACAGCACCGGACGTAACCAGCACTATTTCAAGACCACGGTCGTGCAGCGCCGCGATCTGATCCGCAAGGCGATTGACCACCCGCTCATCCAGACCCCGGTCCGTGGTCAGCACCGCGCTGCCTACCTTGACGATGATCCGTTTGGCCTTCTCCAGAATACGGCGACGCTGGGAACGCCAATCATCCACCTGTTCCATCCTCGACCTCGCCCTCGGCCTGCTTGGCGGCGAGATGCATGGCCCACATGGCCTCAAGCACCTCCCTCACGCCGATATCATTGAGTGCCGACATCCAGTACACGTGAATCCCAAGCCGGTCAAAAGCGGCCTGCAACGCTGACAAACGCTCATGGTCCACGGTGTCAATCTTGTTGATGACCCTGATCTGCGGCTTGCCGGACAAGGCAGGATCGAAAAGACGCAGCTCCTCATCCAGAATTTGGAATCCTGCCAGAGGGTCGTCGATGGCGACATCCTCGACACTCAGGATGTGCACCAGGAATCGCGATCTTTCCACATGCCGCAGGAACGTATGCCCCAGGCCCAAGCCTCTGTGCGCCCCCTCGATCAAGCCAGGAATGTCGGCCACCACCAGTTTGCGGTCCTGTTCATCGATGGCCACCCCAAGGTTGGGGGCAAGGGTCGTGAACGGATATGCGGCAATTTTTGGTCGGGCCGCAGAAATGCGGGTGATGAATGTGGACTTGCCCGCATTGGGCAGGCCCAGCAAGCCCACGTCGGCGAAGACCTTGAGCTCCAGGCGGAGGTATTTTTCTTCCCCCTCCTCTCCGGGCTGGGCGAATCGGGGCACCTGCATGGTCGAGGACTTGAAGTGGGCATTGCCCTTGCCGCCGCGGCCCCCCTGGGCTACGACGATTTCCTGACCGTCACGGGTGAAATCGGCGATGAGCCTCTCGCCTCCATCCGACTCCTCATAAACCTGGGTACCCACAGGCACTTCGATGACTTTGTCTTCCCCGGCACGGCCGAAGCAGAGCCGGCCAGAGCCAGGACGCCCGTTCTCCGCCTCCTGAATGGGGGCGTGACGGTAGTCGTACAGGGTCAACAGACTGGAGGATGCCCGGAAGATGACATCCCCGCCCTTGCCGCCGTCTCCCCCATCTGGCCCACCCCTGGGTACGTATTTCTCCCTGCGGAAGGAAACGCATCCATTGCCTCCCTTGCCCGACCGGATGATGATCTTGGCTTCGTCAACAAATCTCATGAGAACTCCCTGCCAGGCACCGCCGGACAGCAAAAAAAGCCGCCCAAGAGATCTCTCTTGCGGCGGCTTGAAAGGACGGTTGTGCGTCCGCGCTAGGCAGCGGGAACGATACTGACCCGGGTCTTGACCTTGTTCTTGCGCAGATACTTCTCGAACTTGACCACCCCGGCAATGAGGGCGAACAACGTATAGTCCTTGCCCACGCCGACGTTGAGGCCTGGATGGACCTTGGTGCCGTGCTGACGGACCAGGATGTTTCCGGCTTCGACGGGCTGCCCGCCGAATTTCTTCACGCCGAGCCTCTGTCCGGCGCTGTCACGTCCGTTGCGTGAACTTCCACCTGCTTTTTTATGAGCCATGTTTTCCTCCCGACACTAGGCCTGAATGGACTTCACCTTGAGCAGCGTGAAATCCTGACGGTGACCCTGTGTTCTGCGATAATCCTTGCGGCGTTTCTTCTTGAATATGATGATTTTCTTGTCCCGGCCGTGATCGACCACTTCGCACTGCACGGACGCGCCGGACACGAAAGGCTGACCTATCTTCACGTCGGCTCCGGTTCCGACAAGCAAAATCTTGTCCAGCGTGATCTCTGTCCCGGCCTGCGCGGACATCTTGGCCACCTTCAGGCTGCGACCTTCTTCCACACGGAACTGTTTTCCGCCCGCTTCCACGATTGCAAACATTTTGCGACCTCCAAAATATTGAACGACGTGGCTACCTTTTCCAGCGCAACCCGTCAAGACGTTACATCACGAGAAACCACAGGATGCCCGGAGCAGGGCATCAGCCGAGAGGGATGCTGTCCATAAATCGTAATCCCAAGGCCGTCAACACAAAACTTCAGGATCACGGACACCGCCCCTGGGCATGGACGCCTGGACATCCTCAAACACCGACATCCAGAGCATGCCGGGAAGCACATGCATGGCGGACAATGCCCCTTCACGACGCCCTGGCCAGAACCAGGACCTCGATACGCGCTGCGCCCGCCTCCCGGCACGCCCTGGAGCAGGCCCGCATGGTGGCGCCTGTGGTCATGACGTCGTCGACGAGCAACACACGCCGCCCAGCGACGTCCCTGGCAGCCCTGAACGCCCCAGCCACATTGCGCATCCTGGCCGCCCGGCCCAGACTCGACTGGGCCCTCGTCTCCCTGATCTTCAGCAGCCCTTGCCCTGCAAAGGCCACTCCGAGGGCGCCCGCCAGCAGGCGCCCAAGCTCCGCACTCTGGTTGAATCCTCGACGCAGCACAGGCATGGGCCGCATGGGCACCGGAACAATGATATCTGGCCGTTCGAGGGCGTGCAGCCTCCAGGCCTGGAGGACCATGAACCGCAGAATCACTCCCAGTCCATGGTCCCGGCCGAACTTGTGCCGGTGTACGAGATCCCGGAGCAGACCGGAATAGGAACCGTAAAAACCCAAGGCGGCCCAGGGCGGCGGGGCCGTCCGGCAGGACAAGCAGTCGTAAACCGGTGCCATGGGATCTGCGTAGCAATCGCCGCAGCGAGGGCAGTAGCCCCCCAGACGCGGCGCAAGGAGAGCGGCACATTGCGGACAAAGAGGAAAATCCTCAGGATGGTCGAGGACTGCCGCGCAGAGCTGACAGCGACGACCCAGCCTGAACATAAAATTCGAAAGCAGCCGGTAGGCGGGGCTGCACGCCGCATTGGCTACCATCCGCTGCTCCGGGCCAGGGCGGCCACTGCCTCCAAGGCCTTCTCGTTGGCGAGGAGATCCCTGGGCCCATCCAGTCCGCGCAAATGCACAGTACCCTGGATGGAGAAGTCGAAAACCTGCAGGAAATAGCGCAAGGTGGGCATGATGCCGGCAAAAAGATGTACCCCCCGGGTTCTGCCGGCAACCAGGACAATATATGCAGGACGGATGATCCCCTGCCCGAATCTGCCGCTGAGATAGCGGCTTTGGGCCCGGTCTATCCAGGCCTTGGCTTGGGCGGGCAGATGGTAGAAATAGACCGGGGCGGCGAGCATGACCATGGGTGCCGCATCCAGGCTGGCGAAGAGGCCCTCGGCATGGTCCCCGTCGGCGAACACGCATCTTCCGCTCTTGGCACAGGCCCCGCAACCCGTGCAGGGCGCGACGACATGGTCCCGCAAACGGAGAAACGTGCTGGGTCCAGCCAGGGACCGGGCGAAATGCTCGGCCGCGCTGTCGGAATTGCCCTCGGGTCGGGGGCTCAAGGACAGGACGAGTGGAATCATGGGCGTGGCTTGCGCGTGAATTCCGCACGGATCCATTCCCCAACCGGGGCCAGGGTCAGGGTCCAATCGGTTTCAACATAGAGGACATTTTCCAACTGGGGGACCACTCCCGGGCTGACCCAGAAAACCTGCCTGTCCTTGCGTCCGAAACGGAGATGCCAACTGGCGTCTACACCCACGTGTCAGCATTGGCTCCGGAAATCATGCTCGCCATCGGCAATCATGTCATCTCCTAACGGATGAATTCCGTGAAAAAGGGATTGTTCAGACGTTCCGCTCCCACTGTGGTTTCCGGACCGTGTCCAGGGTAGACCACAGTGGCCTCGGGGAGGGAAAAAATCTTGGTCCGCACGGAGCGCAGGAGGTCCCTCTCGGAGCTGCCGGGAAAGTCCGTACGGCCTACGGACCGGTAAAAAAGCAGGTCGCCGACAAAAACAGAACCGATTTCGGCAAAATAGAAGGACAGGCTGCCCGGGCTGTGACCAGGTGTGGCCAGGACGCGGCAAACCGCGCCAAGAAAAGTCTGCTCTCCCTCGTCGAGGTGGGTGAACGAAAAAACAGGGGTACGTGGAAAGCCCATCATGCCTCCGCCCCCCAATTCGGTCCCCAGCAGATAACCGTCCCTGGGGCTGGCCAGCACTGGCGCGCCTGTGGCGGCGACCAGGTCGGCATTGCCCTGGATATGGTCGAAATGGAGATGTGTGTTCAGGATCGTGGTCAGGGTCAACCTGTTCCTGCCCAAAAAAGACAGGATTTCGTCCGCGTCCCCCCCCGGATCGATGACCGTCGCCTCGCGCTCTGTATGCACTATATAACAATTTGTATCCAACACCCCGAGGGGCATCGCCGTCACCTGCAGCATCCCATCCTCCTGCATCTTCATTTTCTGCCGATGTAGCCACCTTCCACCCAAAACTCAATTCTCCTTTCTGGACAAGGGTTCCAGCATCAGGCAAAGCCGTCGAAAAAACACCCTGGAACCACCATGCACACGGCAATTTCCAACGAGACTCCGGACCTGCGTCGCCAGGACATCATTGAGCACGAGTCCCTGCTCAAAACAGCCCTGCAGGGCATCCTGTCCTTTTCTTCCTACAGCCTCACCTTCCCGACAAGCGTCCCCAAGGATCTGGGGCCCACACCTGCCCGTCCCCATGGCCGCGCTGTGCTGGAGAATGACCACCTCAGACTTCCCTTGACCCGCCAGGGCAGGCTTTTGGCCATTTTCTCGGCCAGGGGTGTGGATCGCAAGAAAATTCGACCGGCCCTGCCGTACCTGCCTGTCATGGCTGCACTGTGTCTGAACCAGATCGTCCTGCACAAGCAGGCCATCACCGACCCCTTGACCGGCCTCTTCAACCGCACCAGCCTCCACCAAGCCCTGATCCGGGAAATCTCGGGTATTCTGGGGGCCATCATGCCCGGCCCCGAGGCCTTGGCGGACGAATCGCTGCACACGCACAGCGCGTGTTTCGGACTCATCGTCGTGGACCTGGACCGCTTCCGACAGATCAACGAAAACTTCGGCCATCTTTTTGGAGACAGGCTGCTTGTCCTGGCTGCCGAGTGCCTGCGCGAGATCTGTCCCAAACAGACCCTTGTATGCCGCCTGGACGGAGACGCCTTTGGAGTGCTCTGCCCCCAGGCTTCCCGGACCAAACTGGGCGAACTGGCCCACAACCTGGTTGCACAGCTTTCCCGCATCACCGCCCGTTTCGCCCCCCTGCGGGAGGATGTCGGTCTGTCGGCCTGTTGCGGTTTCGTCAATTACCCGCAGGATTTTCAAGGCGCCCAATTCCGCAAGGCCCCAGAGGAACAGTGCTACGTGGTTCTGGAAAAAGCCGAAAAGGCCCTGCATGCAGCCCAGGCCACAGGGCGGGGACAGGTCTATTCCTTCCGTCAGATTCTGAGCCAGGGAGGGGTTGTTCTCGAAGTCATGCCCATGAACCGGCTGGTCATCAACCTGGGGCGGAGCGTGGACGCCCACGAGGGTCAGCGTTTCCTGATCTGGTCCCGCAAGTTCAACGGCCGGGAAACCATGGTCGGTCCCAGGGGCGAGTCCGTGTTTGGTCACTACCCCCCCATGTACAAGGGAGAGGTATCCCTGGTCGAAGCGCAGGACGAAATTTCCATCGCCGAGGTCTTGTTCCAGACGGATCCCAACTGGGTAGTCGAGAAAGGTGACAAGTTGACCCTGCTGGACGAACACAGCGGGCTCATGGAGCAGGACAGCTCCCGTTCCGATGATCGCATCCCGCAGAAGGACGTGCTGACCGGACTCTATCCGTACCGGGATTTTCTCCTGGCTTGGCAGAATGCCCGCGCCCACGAAAAATCCTTCTCCATTGTGCTCATGCGCCTGGAAACTCCCCACGCCGAACGCACCCCTCTGGTTCAGATGAAGGAAGAGCAGTTCTTGCAGGTCCTGACCGGCCGGGCCGAGACACTCTTCGGCCCCGAGGCCTCGGGTGGGCGCTACAGCATGAACTGTCTTGTGTATTATGTCCCGGGCCTGGACCAGAAGGACTGCGCCCGCATCGTTCAGGAACTCCTCGAGGATGACCGCTTCGACGGCCTCGACGCCACCGTGGGCATCGCCAGCTACCCGTTCCTGGAGTCCACTCGCTCGGAAATCCTGGACAACGCCCGGAAGGCCCTGGATCACGCCAGCATGCTGCAAGGGGAGAAAATCGCCTGCTTCGATTCGGTGTCGCTGAACATCAGCGCGGACCGGCTTTTCGCCCAGGGTGAGATCTATGATGCCATCGCTGAATACAAAAAAGCCCTGACCGTCGATGAAAAAAATTTCCTGGCCCGCAATTCCCTCGGCATCTGTTATGCCCGCCTGAATAAATACGCCACGGCCCGGACCATTTTTCACGACCTCGTCCGGCTCTATCCGGACCACATCATGCCCCTCTATAATTTTGGCTGCGCGTGCCTCAAGGACGGCGATGCATCCAGCGCCAAAGAGGCCTTCGCCCAGGTCCTGAACATCCAGCCCGACAACGTCTACGCCCTGGTCCGCTTGGGCCTCATGGCCGAGGACGAGGGCGATCTGGACCAGGCCTGGGAGTTGTACGACAGGGTCCGCACCCTGCCCGATGGCGAGCGCCTGGCCTATCGCTACTTGGCCCGGCTGGCCTTCCGCCGCGACGACAGGGACATGGCCCGGGAATTTTTACACCAGGCCATCATCACCAACCCCCATGACCCGTACTCATACCATCTGCTGGCCAAGATCTATCTGGAGCGCGGAGACGACCCCGAAGTGGCGGAATCCCTGGCCCGACAGAGCGTACATCTGAAGCCCGAGGCGCCAGCCTTCTGGGAGGTGCTCATCACCGCTCTGGAGCAGCAGAACAAGGCCGAGGAAGCCAGGCAGACAAAAATCAGGGCAGCGGCCCAAAATGGTTGACAGATGGTGGGCCTTTTCCTAAAGAGCCTCCTCACGAGCATTCCCCGGTAGCTCAGTTGGCAGAGCAGGTGGCTGTTAACCACCCTGTCGGCAGTTCAAATCTGTCCCGGGGAGCCAGACTTTCCAAAGCCCTTCACCCGAAGGGCTTTTTTGTTTTCTTCCACACTTCCCCCTTGCATCGGACAGCCCCCGGCAGCACAATGCGCGCAATGCACACCAAGACGCCCTCAGTTTCTTCCTCTGCCGCGAAGGCAGCCGATCACGGACGGATTGTGACCGAGTCCGGCCCGTGTCTCGATTCCCTGCAGCTGGAAGTGCTGGAACGGGAATTCCGGGCCTGGGCCGGACTTTCCCGCCGATCCGATATAATCCTGTCCCGGAAGCGGGTCCTGCTCGTGTTCCTGCTTATCCGCTACACCGGGGCGAAACTGCACGAAGTGCTGGCTCTGCGGCCGGCCACGGACATCGACTACGAACGACTCGCGGTAGTCTATGGAAACAATGCCGAAGGATTGCGCCACGTGCCCCTGTCCGAAAGCCTGGCAAACGAAATCCGGTCCATGACCGCAGAGCCAGCCCTGAGCGAGGCCGTCATCCAGGGCGTGGGCGTTGATCCAGCCTTCATTCGCCGGAAATTTTATGAACGCGCCCAGGCCTGCGGATTTCCCAAGCAACTCGGTGCCCCTGAAATGATCCGGAAATCTCGCGGAGTGGAGCTGATGCAGGCAAACATGCCTCTGCCCGCGGTCCAGCAATATCTTGGACATTCGAGCCCCAACTTGACCTCGGCCCTGGTCTCCTTCTCCGAAAACGAAATCCGGGCCATCACATCCTCTTTTCTGGAGCGCGAAACCAGCCGCAAAACCAGCGCGCGCAATTCCTTTTTCGGCAAGATCACCCGCATCCAGGCCTCGGACATCCAGGCCCTGGTGGAACTGACCACTCTCGGCGGCCAGACAATCTCCTCCATCATCACCCTCAGCAGCCTGCATCGCCTGGGTCTGAAGGAAGGCCGCCTGGCCACCGTAGAGGTCAAGGCCCCCTGGGTGGTCCTGCATCCCGGCAATGCGGAACCGTTCTGCTCCGCCGAAAATCGCCTGTCCGGGACCATAGCCCGCATCACCCGCGGGCATGTCAATACGGAATGCGTCCTGCAAGTGGGCGACAATGCGGAGCTGTGCATCATCTTCTCCACGGAACACCTTGGATCCATGAGGTTGCGAGAAGGGGACACAGCCTGGGCCGTTTTCAGCAGCTACGCCACCATCCTGCGGGTGGACTGATATCGCAGGATCCGTGATCAGGGCACACGCACCCGAGCTGAAGCCCACACCGGGGAGGCATGCAACGGGAATACGGGATCGGCAGGGTTGACGCGGAAAGACGGCGCCTCATGATGCACGCTCATCCTGGATTCCAACGGGCCAGCCGGCCCGGGATCAGTGATCCGGATTCAGGGCAATGCGGCTATCGCGAACCAGAATCCTCCTGAACCGAGCAGCATTCGGGCATTGAAGGATCCCGCAAATGGGCTGTGCCGGGGCTTGGGTTCTGGTTGTGGGGAGAGTATAGGGATCATTGTGCACTGAGCCATCCAGCCAAAGGAGAGAAAACATGTCTGCGTTCAAAAGTTCGCATCGACTCCTGCTGCTAACCCTGGCCATATTTCTCTTTGCCAGCGCCTGCTCCACAGTCCGTACGGCCGACCTCGTCCAACCCGGGGCCACGGAAATCTCCCTGTGGCGGTCTGAACCCATCCCCCTGGAACCGGGCTGGCGATACCTGGGGACTGAAAAATTCCTGGTCCGGGGGGAGATCTGGAATTCGAGCCTGCCCCCCATGGACCAGATCGAAACCATGCTTTTCGTGCGTGAAGGGGAAAAAGGACCGCATCTCCTTTTCCTGTCGCGGGTGCTCAAAACCGGATTCACGGAAATCTTTACTTTTCTGGGCGGAAGCAAGACCTTCATTGCAGGGTATGCCTACCGCGAAGGGAGCTATGGTCTCTCCTCCGATACGGGCGACGCGGAATACAAGCGTTACTTCGGACGAATCCGCCAGGAAGGGCTGACCCCCGCCCCGGCGTACTCGGTCCTCGTCCGGGACAGATTGCCGATAGACACTGTCTTGATACGGATCATGGAACTTGTTCCCGGGGAGGCCTGGCCTGAGCTTCCCGCATTTGGCAAACTCTATCCGCAGGAAAGTCTGGAAACGTTTGATTGGCATCGACGTTGACTGGTGCACAGCGGTGAAGGGCGGGGCATGTGTTGACAAAACTTGCAGACGTTCCCTACAAAGCGCCTTCCGGCTGACGTTCCCCGGTAGCTCAGTTGGCAGAGCAGGTGGCTGTTAACCACCCTGTCGGCAGTTCAAATCTGTCCCGGGGAGCCAAGATTTCTCGATCCGCTCCAACAAAACCCCCGTGAAAGGGGTTTTGTTGTTTTCAGCGGAGTGCAGCGCCGCACAAGAACGGCTATTTCTTGCCGGTTTGGGCCTTGCGCGCTTCCACGTAATGCGCTGCGGCCAGGGCCGCCACGCAGCCATCTGCCGCAGCCAGGACTATCTGATTGGCATATTTCTGGCGCAGATCGCCCACGGCGAAAATGCCCGGCAGGCTGGTCTCACATTTCTCGTCCGTGATGACGTATCCGCCCGCATTCATTTTCACGCCCGCTGGCACGAGCTGGTTGTTGGGCGAAAACCCGACGAAGATGAACACGCCGTCGGTCTTGATCTCCCGCATGTCACCGGTTTGCACGTTCTTGACCTTCACTCCCGTCACGCCGGCATCGTTGGACAGGATTTCCGTGGCCACGGAGCTGAGCACCGTGGTGATCCGTGGCTCGGCAAAGACCCGCTGTTGCAGGATGCGGCTGCCGCGAAACTCCTCCCGACGATGGACCAGATAGACCTGCGTGCAGATCTTTGACAGGTACAAGGCGTCCTCCAGGGCCGTATCCCCGCCTCCGATGACGGTGACTGTCTTGCCCCTGAAAAAGAATCCGTCACAGGTTGCACAGTAGGAAACACCCTTGCCGAAGCTCTCGCATTCACCGGGAATGGACAGCTTGCGTGCCGTTCCCCCGGCGGCCAGAATCACTGCATGGGCATGGAGTCTCGTTTCGTCGGCCAGCACGATTTCATGGAATTCCACTCCCGGCTCGACCCGCACAACCTCGCTCTCCCGAATTTCCAGATTGTACCGCTTGGCATGATTCAAGAATTTTTCACACAGTTCGAAGCCGCCCACTTCCTCGATACCTGGATAGTTTTCCACGTCCTTGGTCAAGGCAATCTGGCCACCGGGCATGCCCTTTTCCACCAGCACGGCATTCAAGGCCGCACGCATGGCATAAATCCCGGCCGACAATCCTGCAGGTCCACCACCGACGATGACCAGATCATAAAATTGGTTTTCCAATGCTTCCGCTCCTTCAGGTTCACGCTTGTTGCTGTGTATTCTCGTCCTTGCCGAAATTGACTATGCCCTGGGCCAAATCCTTCAGCCTGGCGTCCGCCAGGGCATAAATACTCCCCTCGAGATAGCCCCCATCCTTTTCAGGCGGCCCAGCCTGCTTTCCGGTCAGGATTTCGATGCCCTGCTCGATGGTGGACACGGACCAGATGTGGAATGTGCCAGCCCGTACCGCCTCCACCACCTCGGACTTGAGCATCAGATCGGGGACATTGGCCTCGGGAATGAGCACCCCCTGCTCTCCTGTCAGACCTCTGGCCTTGCAGCAGGTAAAAAATCCCTCGATCTTGTGATTCACTCCCCCGATGGCCTGGATCTCGCCGTTCTGGTTGACCGAACCTGTCACGGCAATGCCCTGCTTGATGGGCACGCCCGAAAGACTGGACAGCAGGGCATACATTTCCGTGGACGAGGCGCTGTCTCCATCAACTCCGGAATAGCTCTGCTCGAAGGCGATGGACGCACTCACGGCCAGCGGCTTGTCCTGGGCGAACATTTTCCGCAAATACCCACTCAAGATGAGCACACCCTTGTTGTGGACGCTTCCGGACAGGTCGGCCTCACGTTCGATATTGATGATCCCGGCCTTGCCCATGGACGTAGTGGCGGTGATGCGACTGGGCTTGCCAAACATCATCTCACCCAGGCTGTACACCGCCAGGCCGTTGATCTGCCCGACTTTGACCCCATCCGTGTCGATCATGATGGACCCGCGGTCGATCATGTCCTGGATTTTTTCCTCCATGAGGCTCGAGCGGTGGATGCGGGTCTCTATGCCTTGCAGCACATCCTCGCCCAGAATCACGTTCCGGCCGTTTTGGCCGGCAAAATAATCTGCCTCCATGAGCAGGTCCGCCAGCTTGGGAAAGGTGGCAGCCATTTTCTCCTGTCTGCCGCCCATGCGCACGGCCTCCTCCACCAAGGCGGCCACGGCAGAGCGATCAAAGGGGCGCAGCCCGTTCTCTTGACACTGGGTGCGGACGAACCGGGCAAACTGGGCCACCGCATCCTGGGTCCTGTCCATGGTAGAGTCGAAATCAGCCCGAACCTTGAAAATCTTGGGCACGTCCTCGTCGTAGTATTGCAGGAGGTGGTAGACGTACGGGTCGCTCAGGACAATGACCTTGATGTCCATCTCGATGGGCTCTGGCTTCATGGCCGAGGTGGTGAAGAGATAGAAGGGATCGTAGGTCTGGATTTCCATCCTGCGGCTTTTCAAGGCCCTCTTCAAGGACTGCCAAACCCCTGGCTCCATGATGGCGTCGAGGAGATTCAGGACCAGATATCCACCGTTGGCCCTGATGAAGGATCCGGCCTTGATCTTGGAAAAATCCGTCCTCCATACCCCGCTGCGGTCCACGATGCGCTCGATACCGCCGAAAAGATTGCGGTATGTCGGGTACTCCTCGATGATGACCGGGGGGCCGACCTGTTCGGAATTGTCCACCAGGACATTGACCGAATACTGTTCAAAAGGATTTCCCATGGACATGGCGCCACCCTGGGGCTGCTCGTGCCCGAAAAAGATCGCGATATTGTCCACCATGTCGTCAATCATGTGCTGCAGGTACTGGTCGAGCTTTTCACAGGCAAAATCACCCTTCAGGGGGGTGATGAGATCAGCTGCCAGATTGGAAAACATGATTTTGTCCGCCTGCCTGTTCTTCTCCTGAATCTCCTTCTGCAGGGCCCGGATCTGCAGAAAAATGGAATCTATCTCGGTCTTGATCTCGATATGCTTGACCTTGATCCGCTCGAATTCGTCCTTGGGGAAACGTCCTTTCTCGACCATCTGCTCAAGCTTCAGAACGGGCGTTGGCTCTCCATCGACGATGGGCATGACCTCGGGTGGCTGCCCCTGGCGACCCTGGAAGGTGACCAGGGCGAACCCCGCCTCCTTGACTCTTTTCTCCAGGTTGATGAAAAAACTGGATGTCTTTTTTTCGTAGGCCTCGTTGATCTCGTTCTTGCGGGCCAGATATTCCGGACTTTCGAAGAGTTTGGGAACTTCCTTCTTCAGTTCCTCCACAAGGCTCTGCATGTCCTTTTTGAGCTTTGCGCCCTGACCAGGCAGCAGGCGGATGAGGATCGGCGCCTCGGGATTCTTGAAGTTGTTCAGATAGCAAAGGTCACCAGGCGTATTTCCGCCCCCGGCAGCCTTGGACAACACGTTCCTGACCGCGTCCATGCGACCGCTGCCCGGAGCCCCGGTAACGAAGATGTTGTAGCCGGGACGACGGATGCCAATGCCGAAATGCAAGGCTCCCACCCCCCTTTCCTGGCCGAGGATCTCGTCCAGGGGCTCTAGCTCGGCTGTGGTCTCGAAAGGCAGGGTGGACGGATCAAGGGTCCACCGCAATGCTTCAGGTCGCAATTCCCGTTCCTCACTCATCCTCACCTCGCTCATGTTTGAAGCGGTCCATGTTCAGCCTGACTGCAGACCGCGCCGTCTTCTTGGGCAGGAAGACGCGTAATTCTCCCTTGGCGTAATGGGCCCTGACCTGCTGCGCGTCAACCTGACAGGGCAAACGGACAGCGCTGGAAAAACCCTGCCTGGAAATACTGAAATGCTGTTCCGCCTTTTCCTCTTCAACCTTCTCTCCGGTGATCGACAACACGTTTCCGGACACTGTCACCTTCAGGGACTTTGGGTCGAGGTTGGGAATCTGGGCCGTGACGATGATGGTATCGCCCTCGCTGACAATCCGCACCGCCGGGTCACAACGCAGCAGACGCAGATCCACGGGGCTGCAAAAATCACGCACAAAGGACTCGAAAAGTTCCTCCATGTCCCGCCGGAGTTTCCCAAGTTCTGTGCTGTGCCAAAGATGCAGATCGGACATAATCCCTCCACGTCAGAGCCTGCGGGCCCCAACGCATCTGATGCCGTCAAAAAGGATCCCCTGGGAAATGTTGCCTGGATCGCCGGCACAGATAATATCGTCTCTCCGCAACGGACGGTCAAGTCCGTCCTGCAGGATGGAGAGCAGACCCGGCAGCCCTGAAAACCGTTGGGCATGGTCAAAATCGACGATCAGCAATCGGGTGCGCATTGAAACCGAAATGTTGTCTGCAACGCGGAAATACCGCCGGTTTTGCGGTCCTGCAAGGGCGCGGGACCGCTCCATAAGGCCCCGGACTGCGGCAAGCGACTTGCCCTCCGTGTGCAGCCATTCATCCCACTGCCGCATGCGATGCCCCACGCCACCAGGACCCTGCATGCGCAGATCTGCGTCGGCATACCGGCGCACAAAAAAGAAAGTACATACCCCGTCCGGACTCACTCCAACCAGATCGATCCGGCCAGGTGCAAAGGGCGCATCCACCGCCAGGATGCAGGAGTGGCGCAGAAAGATCCGGTCCTGGACCATCCTCCGCCGATCCACATGCCTGCAGGCCCTGCGCCGGACGTGCGCGTACCGCGTGGCCAGATCATCCAGGGAGGCAATGCCCGCCAACTCCGGGGCGCACCCTTCTTGACACAACACCGCCCTGCTGCCTGGATGGCAAAGGAGGAGGTATTCCGGTGCAATGCGGCAATGCAGGCCAGTGCCGCGCGGCTCTACCGTCAGCAACACATTGCCGTGCAGGCGAACCTCAATACAATCTTCGTCCACGCGCAGGACGGCTTCCCGGTCGGCAGTGATACGCTGCCACCAGCTGCCGGGCACCGCCAAGAGTTCGTTGCAAAGCTGGCAGAGTGCGCGCCAAGGCTCTATCATGGCAGTTTTGCCGGACCGGGTGACATGATCAGACATTCCCCCGCAGATGGGGATGCGTGGCTTTTTGCATGGCCTTGCTTAGCTGAAAGGCCCTGGAATGGCTACAAAGGCCGGTGTGCCCCCCAAGTTTGACAGCGGCCTGAGGCTAACACCTCGAAGTTATGACTTATATTGTTTTTTAATGCCCAATTTGTAGTACGTACAAAATAGACATAAACATTGCTATTCATGAATAATAATGCTA
>JAAYCS010000163.1 GCA_012729655.1 Desulfovibrionales bacterium
GCCCTGGTCGGCATCATGTGGGCTGCCGGCATGGCCTTTGGCATCATCCTCATGGACCTCACGCCCGGATACAATGTGGACCTGATGAGCTACCTCTTCGGCAGCCTCCTGGCCGTGCCCACCAGCGACATACTGATCATGGCAGTCCTGGATCTCGCCATCCTTGCCGTGGTCCTGTTCTGGTACAAGGATTTTCTGTCCCTGTCCTTTGACGCCGAGTTCGCCCTTTCCACCGGAGTGCCTGTCCGCCTGCTCTACACCCTCATGCAGGTCATGACCGCAGTGACCGTGGTCATGGTCATTCAGGTGGCCGGATTGATTCTGGTCATTGCGCTTCTGACCATCCCACCCATGCTGGCTGAACTCTTCACCAGTTCCCTGTGGAAAATGATGGCCCTGGCCACCCTGGCCAGCCTGGTCTTCTGCCTGGCCGGCCTGGCCCTGTCCTGGCACCTGGACCTGACATCAGGGGCAAGCATCATCGCCTTTGCAACGGCTGCCTATCTTGGGGGATGGTGGATGCAATCCTGGCGGAGACGGGCATGAACTCCAGGATGACCGTGAAGATGGCCAAGGATCGCCTGGCCAAATCAGGGCTGGAAGCCACTGACCATCGGGTCCGGGTGCTCATGGCTGTGGGCAACACCACGCACCCCACCACGGTCCCGGAAATCCTGGAACTGGTCCGGGTCAGCAGGGATATCAACCGCGTCACGGTGTACCGGATTCTGGATTTGCTGGTGGAACACGCGGTCTTGAACCGGCTCGGACTCGGAGAGAAGTCCCAGCGCTTCTGTCTGCGAGAGATGGACAGCCCTGGAGAGCACCCCCACTTCCACTGCACCCGTTGCGACCGTTACCTGTGTCTGGATGCACCGAGCCTGCCCATCGACCGGGGCGCCCTGGCCAGACTGGCTCTGGACATCGACCACGTGGAAATCCACCTGGAAGGAATCTGTCCAGCCTGCCAAGGAAAAGAGTCTCTGTCCGATTCCGGGAAGGAGTCCGATTGATCCCCTGGCGCAGAGTTGCCTGCACCGCCATGCACGCAGCGGGCGGAGTCAAGACGCCCTAGTTCCCATCCTTGCCAGATTCGTCCCGGGCATTTACAAACGGCCCTGGTCTTCACCATTCAAGGAGCCGGATATGAAATTCCCTTCTTTCACCCTTCAGACCCTCGGCATTCTTGCCCTGGCCGCGGGCTTAGGTCTGGCCTTCAACGCCAACCGGCCGGACAGTCTGCCGTTAGTCCGTGTCCACGAAGTCGCGGTCCAGGCTTCCCCGCAGGACAATGAAATAACCCTGCACGACGCGGCCCAGCTTTCTGCGTCCGGACAGGCTGTCTTCGTCGATGCGCGCGATGCATCGGACTATGCCCAGGGACATATCGCCGGGGCCTTGTCCCTCCCGGCCTTTTCCTTTACCCAGGACTTCCCCTTGGTGCGGGACAGCCTCCACAACTCGACGGTCATCACCTATTGCGACGGCGAACACTGTGAGCTGAGCCGTGACCTGGCCGAACAGCTGAAGGCTCATGGCCTGCGCAATGTCCGCGTGCTCAAAAATGGCTGGACTCTGTGGCGGGACAAAGGGCTGCCCACCGCCACGGGCCAGGAACCCCTGCTCCGGGAACCCCAGGAACTGGAACATCCGGCGCAGGAATCCCTTTCGCAGGAGACCCCGCGGCTGGAGCATGCGCCGCAACAGACCATGCCGGACGGGCCTGCGCCAGAGCAGTCAACGCCAGAGGGGATCGCCCACCCGCAGGAGCCGGCGCAAGAAAAGTCCGCGCCGCAGGAAGCCACGCCGCAGGAACCGTTGCTCCAAAAGACTCCGCCCCAAGAATCAAAGCCCACGGGAGACCAATCATGACTGCAACAGGCTTGGCCCAGGCTTCGCGCATGGCTTTGGCATGTGTTTTTCTCGCTGCGGCCCCACATAAAATCCTGGTTCCGGCGGAGTTCGCCCAAAGCCTGTCCAGCTACCAGATTCTTCCGGACATGCTGATCAATTTCATCGCGCTCACCTTGCCTTGGCTGGAAATGCTCGTGGCCTTCCTGCTCCTCTGCCAGGTCTGGACAGGGCCGTCCCTGCTCCTGGCCAACGCGATGCTCACGGTTTTTCTCGGGGCCCTCGTCCTAGCGTACGTCAGGGGGATCGACATAGCCTGTGGGTGTTTCAGCTCCTTACGCACCCCTTCTGACGCCATGACCCTGTACATCGCGCGGGACGCTGCGTTCCTGGTTCTGGGTCTGATCGCGGCCTGGTTGCACGCAAACGGCCTGAAAAGAAAGACACTGGATGGATGACCTGCAGCGTCAGATCTCAGCCAGCTTGATGGCCAGCGTACCTGGCCGCCTGAAAAGGGTGGGGCGTGATGGCTGGGGTTCGGGGCGCTGATTTTCACCCAGCCAAGGTTATGCCTGCACTGCTGCGGTGTCTGCGGCTCGGGTTTGCCTTCCTTGGGCGGCCTGCATGCGGGCCGCAGGGCCCGCAAAAAGTGTCAGGCCAGCGCAAATTATCTCCCGCCTGAATCAGAAGCCCCGCCATCAAGTGGCAGAATGGCCACCTGAACCACCCCCTGAAGAAGGCGGGCAAACTCCCTGGCATCGCTGTCGCTGCCAACCAGCGATCCGTAATGCATGGGCACAGTCAGACCAGGCATGATGTCTTTGGCCGCAGCCGCAGCTTCGGCCGCTGTCATGACGTAGGTGCCTGAAACGGGCAGCATGGCCACATCGACCCGGATACCCGTCATTTCAGGGATACGATCTGTGTCTCCGGCGTGGTAAAAGCGAAGTCCGTCCATCAGGAGCACAAAACCAAGCCAGCCGTTTTTTTGGGGATGAAATTTCTTGCCCACGTTGTAGGCGGGCATCACCTCCACCCTCACCCCGGCCACGTCGAGTGTGTCTCCCGGAACCACGATGCGCACATCACCCGTGAGTTTCTTCAACCCTGTTTTTTCAGTCACAATGATCGTGTCCGGCCTCGCGATTTTGGCCACATCCTCCGACGAGCAGTGATCGTAATGACTGTGTGTGATGAGGATGAGGTCGGCCTTGGGACCTGCCTGGATCTGATACGGATCGATGTACACAATCCTGGAGCCACGGATCAGGAAAGACGAATGGCCAAACCAGGTCAACATGTCTTGAGGAATGGTCATGGATGCCTCCGTACTCATTAGGCCATCGTTTCATCGAGAAGCTGACCCAGACGCTCCAGATGGGCCTTCTCCTCGCCCGCGATCTGCTCCAGAATCTGCCGGTTCTCGTCGCTTTTGGTCCAGGCTGCCGCTCGCGAATAAAGGTCCAGGGCCTGGGCTTCGATGGACATGGCCATGGACACGACATCCACCACACTGTCGAAGTCTGGTTTGAACCGGTCCATGTAGTCCTCGGTAGTCAGCCCCCCCTCCATGAACGGCGAGACCAGGGAACACTCAAAAGCCCCCCGGTCGTCTTGCCCTGTCAGGCGGGTATACTCGGCAAAAAGCCGGTCCTTGTGCTTGATCTCGATCTCAGCCAGCAGGCGGAAGACGCTTTTGACCCTCTCGTCCTGAACCCGGTCCAGCATCTTCAGATAGAAGTCCCGCAGCCCGTCTTCGAGAGAATAGGCCATGGCCAGAATCTTTTCAGCGCTGTTCAGTTCGGCAAACAGGTCCACCCCTTCATCTTCCCCCCCGAACGCGCTCTGCCCGTTCCAGGCCTTATAGCCACCACTCAGATTGATGACATGATCGTATCCCTTGCCCGACAGGGTCTGGGAGGCCACCCGGCTGCGACCGCCGATGGCGCAATAGACAACCACAGGCTTGGAAGGATCGATCTCCTCCAGCCTGTCGGTCAGCTCGGGCAATGGAACCAGCTTGGCCCCAGGGATATGTCCGGCTTCGTATTCGCCCGGTTGACGGACATCGAGGATGGTCACCTCCTGCAGGGTCTTGTCGGACAGGTATTCCCTGACATCTGCAGCACTCATGGATTGGACCGGTGTAAAGAACTGTTTCCAACGCATAGGGCACTTCCTCCCACGATATGTGATTGATCATGCCTCTGGATGGATGAAAATTCAACATGTCTTGGTGTGTTGACATGAAGCCACGCTTATCGTTAATTTACGATCATACTGTCATGGAACACGCATGAACAAAGATCACAATCTGGCCGTGCTCTGCAAGGCCCTGGGGCACCCAGCCCGGGTGGCCATCCTCCGGCATCTGCTGCAGGTGGACCGCTGCATCTGCGGCGACATCGTGAACATCCTGCCCCTGGCCCAGTCCACGGTCAGCCAGCACCTCAAGCAGCTGAAGGAGGCCGGTCTGATCCGCGGTGAGATTGAAGGACCGTGCATCTGCTACTGCGCGGACAAAAATCGCCTGGCCGAACTCAAAAACCTCATCACCGCACTGTAGGCCCTTATGAAACCGCTGCAGCCCTTTCCCATGGCGCCTTCCGGATCCTGCGAGGCTCCTTGCTCAGGGACCGAAATCTCCAAGCCGACCCCCTCGGCTCCGGGAGCGTGCTGAGGACCTCCGCCGGCCCCTGGTGCAGGGGTGGACGACCTTCCTGGCTATCGCATCGAACCTTATGTGGATACGTTCATGCCCACCGCCGCAGGGCGCATTCCTCGCGTCCGGACCAGTCCCACGGCCTGGGACCGGCTCGGGACCTGCCGGGCCCGGCTGGGCCTGGACCGCAATCAATATATCGTCAACCCTGGCCTTTTTGCCGTAGGCCTGCCCGACGCCGGTTCGCCCGTGGTCGTCACCGCCAACTACAAGCTGACCTTCGACACGGTCCGCTTCGCCCTGGCCGGGCGGGACGTCTGGCTGCTGGTGGTGGACACGCGCGGCATCAACGTCTGGTGCGCGGGCGGCAAGGGCACCTTCAACGCAGCCGGCGTCAGCGAGCAGGTCAGAAAGACCGGGCTCGAGCGCGTCGTGTCCCACCGTCAGCTGATCCTGCCCCAGCTCGGGGCCAACGGAGTGCGGGCCCTCGACCTGCGCAGGACCTGCGGGTTCGAGGCCGTGTTCGGACCCGTCCGGGCCGAGGACCTGCCCCGCTACCTGGACCAAGGCATCGACGAGGCCATGCGCGAGGTGACCTTCACCCTGCGGGAGCGGGCCACCGTCATCCCCGTGGAGCTGGTCCTGGGCTGGAAGCCCATCCTGGGCGCCTTGGCCGTGGCGGCGGTCCTGAGCCTTTTCGGGTACGGATTCTCCCTCGGGGCCGTCTGGAGCCGCTGGCTGGTGGCGGCAGGAGGCACCATCATGGGCCTCTTCTGCGGCGCGGTCCTCTTCCCTCTGCTCCTGCCGTGGCTGCCGCGCGCCTTTTCCCTGGGGGGGGCCGGACTCGGGCTGGCCGGCGCCCAGGTGCTGCCCCTTTTCTTCCCGCACGCCCCCTGGCCGGCACTGGCCGGGGCGGGGATGTGGACCGCCGTCCTCTCGTCCTGGCTGGGCCTCAATTTCACGGGTTCCACGCCCTACACCTCGCCGTCGGGCGTGGAGAGGGAGATGCGCCGGGCCATCCCGGTTCTGGCGGCCTGCACCCTGCTGGCGTTGGTCCTGTTCGTGGCCGGAGGCTTCGCCGGTGGATCGGCATGAAACGCTACCGCCACCTCGAAAACGTGACCACCTTGACCTATGACAAAGCCAAGTGCGTGGGCTGCGGCCTGTGCGCCACGGTCTGCCCGCACCGCATCTTCGCCCTGCAAGGCGGCAAGGCCGAAGTCCTGGACCGCGAGGCTTGCATGGAGTGCGGGGCCTGCGCCCTGAACTGCCCCACCGCGGCCATCACGGTCACACCCGGTGTGGGCTGCGCCCAGTACATCATCCAGACCTGGTTGCCGGGCAAGCGCAGGACGTCCTGCTGCTGAATCCTTGACCACGGCCCCGAAATGGCTGATCTTTTCGCTTCCAAATCACGGAGGACACCATGCTCGACCGCGCTGAAGCGCTGGCCTTGCTCAAGGCCAGCGCCCCCGACCAACTCTATGTCCACGCCCTGGAAACCGAAGCCGTCATGCGCGCCCTGGCCGAACGCCTCGGCCACAATCAGGAGGTCTGGGGCCTGGCCGGTCTGCTGCACGACCTCGACTACCCGGAAACCAAGGACACGCCCGGAAAGCACGGCCTGCTGACCGCGGAAACCCTGACCGGCAAGCTGCCGGACGACGCCGTGCAGGCCATCGCCCGCCACAACGAGATGAACGGCAACCTGCCCCAGACCCCCTTCGACTTCGCCCTGCGCTGCGGCGAGACCGTCACCGGGCTGATCCACACCGCCGCCCTGGTCCGCCCCACCCGCATGCAGGGCATGGAGGCCAAGAGCCTGAAGAAAAAGATGAAGGACAAGGCCTTCGCCGCCTCGGTCTGCCGCGAAACCATCAAGGAATGCGAGAAGATCGGCCTGGAGCTGGCCGACTTCCTGACCCTGGCCATAGGAGCCATCACGGGCATCGAGGCCGAGGTGGGACTGGCGGCGTCCTGACTCCATGGAAGGCTTCATCCTCCACGCATCCAACCGTCTGGAAAACCTGGCCGAACTGCTGGCTGAGGTGCTGAAATCACCGCCGGACCCCATGCAACAGGAAACCATCCTGGTCCAGTCCGGCGGCATGCAGCGCTGGGTCTCCATGCAGCTGGCCCGCCGACACGGCGTCTGCGCGGGTGCGCGCTTCCCCTTCCCCGTGGCCTTCGCCTACGAACTCTGCCGGGAGCTGCTGGCCGACCTGCCCCCCGAATACCCCTTGAGCCAGGAGCGCATGCTCTGGCGCATCGTGCACCTGCTGCGCGGCCTGCTGCACGAGCCGGAGTTTGCGCCCCTGGCGCGCTACGTGCGCGAGGACTCGGAGCTCAAGTCCGTGCAGCTGGCCGAGCGCATCGCCTATCATTTCGACCAGTACCTCATCTTCCGACCCCAGTGGGCCGCACGCTGGGAACGCCATGAACCGAGCGGGAACTTCGTCCTGCCCGGCCACGTCACCAGCGAAGCCTGGCAGGCCAGGCTGTGGCGGGAACTGGTCAGGGACATGGGCGGGGAACACCGTGCAGCCCTGCTGCAGCGGGCCATCGCCAGACTGGAAAAGGGCGTTTCCCTGCCGCGGCTGCCCGCCCGCGTCTGCGTCTTCGGCATCCCGACCCTGCCGCCGGTCTACTTGGACCTGCTGCAAGCACTATCCCGGCACAGGCCGGTACATGTCTTTCTACTCAGCCCCTGCCGACAGTACTGGGGCGATCTCCTGACACACAGGGAGCAACGGCGGGCCTACCGGAGCCAGTTTCTATCCCTGGAAGAGCGTTTTGAGGACGCTACGCCACTAGCCGGACTCGGCGCAGTTGGCCGGGACTTTCTAGAATTGCTACTTGATAGAGACATTCAGGAATCGGAGGAGGACCGCTACGAGGAGCCCGACACAACCACCATGCTCGGACAACTCCAGGCCGACCTTCTTGATCTGGACGTTCGCGAGGAAAAGACGGACTTCTCCGACACCTCCATCCAGATCCACTGCTGCCACAGCCCCCTGCGCGAAATGGAGGTCCTCAAGGACCTGATCCTCGATCTCCTGTCCAAAGACCCGTCCCTCTCCCCCCAGGACATCCTGGTCATGAATCCGGACATCGAGAGCTACGCGCCGGTCATCCAGGCCGTGTTCGGGACCGCCGGGGAGGGCCTCCCCTTCTCCATTTCCGACCGCAAGCCCACCAGGGCCGCCGAAACCGTCCGCCTCTTTCTCGACCTGCTGGAGTTCGGGCAGCACCGCTTCGAGGCTTCGCGCGTCTGCGCCCTGCTCGAAGCCCCGCCCGTGCGGCAACGCCTCGGCCTTTCCGCGGCCGAAACGCAGCGGGTTCTGGAATGGGTCCGCGCATCGGGCGTGCGCTGGGGGCTGGACCTGGATTTCCGCAGGCGGACGGGACTGGGGGATTTCGGACAGAACACATGGCAGAGCGGCCTGGCCCGCCTGTACCTCGGGTACATGACCGGCGCGGCAAGCCCGCTCCACGGCATCGCCCCTCTCCCGCTGCGCGGCTCGGCCGAACAGGAGCTGCTGGGCCGCATGACCGACTGGATCGACGAACTGGGGACCCTGTGGTCCCGGCTGCGCGACGCGCGCGCACCGGCCGACTGGCGGGACTGCCTGCTGTGGATCCTGGACGCCTTCTTTCCCCAGGACCGCGCCCAGGCCGAGCACCTGCTGGCCATCCGCAGGACCGTGACTGACCTCATCGACGAAATGGGTGACTTCGAGGCCGACGCCCGGACCATGCTCTACATCGTCCGCAAGCGCCTGGACGAAAGCGGCGGCGAGTCGGGCTTCCTGGCCTCGGGCCTGACCTTCTGCGGCCTGCGCCCCATGCGCTCCATCCCTTTCCGGGTGGTTTGTCTGACGGGCCTGACCAGCACGGCCTTCCCGCGCCAGGACACCCCCCCGGGCTTCGATCTCATGGCCGCACGGCCCCGGCCCGGCGACCGCAGCCTCCGCGAGGACGACCGCTACCTGTTTCTGGAGAGCATCATCTCGGCCCGGGACAACCTCATCCTGACCTACCCCGGCCTGTCCCAGTCCGACAACGCCGAGGCCCCGCCCTCGGTCCTGGTCTCGGAACTGCTCGATTTCCTGGACAGGGGCTGCACCGTGGACGGAGGGAAACCATCGGAGACCCTTGTTTTCAGGCACAGACTGCAGGCCTTCCATCCGGACTATTTCAGCGCGGGGTCGGGCCTCTTCTCCTACTCGGCCCAAAACCGCCACGCGGCGCAGGCGCTGTTCGCCGAGCACCAGTCCAGGCAATTCTTCCCCGATCCCGCTATTCCCGGAGAGGCGCATGCAGAGCAGGAGATCGAGGTCGACATCGAGGAGCTGACCCGCTTCCTGACCCACCCCTGCCGCCACCTGCTGCGCGCCCTGCGTATCGACCCGGACTGCGGGGAGGACGAGCTTCTGGACGAGGAACCCCTGGCCGCACCCACGGGCCTCGACGCCTACGGCCCGCTGCAGGAGCTGCTGCGCACGGCCCTGGACGAGCCTGCCGCCGACCTCGAGGGACTCCTTCTGACCTGGCAGATCCTGCCTCCCGGACAGGCCGGTACGGACGCCGGACGGGAACTCTGCTCCCAGATCCGCTCCCTGGCCGACCAGGCACGGGCCGTCATCGGCGACGAAAAGGCCGCGCACCTCGAACTGAAGCTGCTACTGGGCAGGGTCACGCTCACAGGGCGCCTCGACATCCACGGCGACCGCATCGTGACCTGCCGCCCGGCCAAGACCAAAAGCTCGGACATGCTCCGCCTGTGGGTCCGCCATCTGGCCGCCTCGGCCTCGGGCCTTGCGCCCCGGTCCACGCACATCGGCACCGATGACTGCTTCCCCGCACCCGAAGCCCCGGACGCCCGGAATCTCCTCGAACGGTTGATGCGGCTCTACACGCAGGGCATGCGCGCCCCGCTGCCCTTCTTCCCCCGCACCTCCCTGGCCTTCGCCCAGGCCCGCTTCAAAGGCCGCAAGCCCAAGGAGCGACGAGAGGCATTGATGCAGGCCATGCGCCATTGGGTAGGCGGCTACATGGTCAGCCCCGAACGTGACGACCCGCACCTGGCCTTTCTCTTCCGCGACGTCGAGCCGGACTGGGAGGAATTCGCGGACGTGGCCGAGGAAATCTACGCCCCCCTCCTGGGAGGTGCCGATTGATGGAGCCCATGGACCTCTGCACCGCCCCCCTGGACGGCACCACCCTCATCGAGGCCAGCGCCGGCACCGGCAAGACCTACACCCTGACCGGCCTTTTCGTGCGTCTGCTGCTGGAGAAGGGTCTGACCGTGGACCAGATCCTCGTCGTGACCTTCACCGACGCGGCCACCGAGGAGCTGCGCGGGCGAATTCACGAACGTCTGACGGAAATTCTGCAATTGCTGGAGAGAACGCGCGCACCCAAAAACAAAGACGACCTGGAATCCTTCGTGTCACAGATGAACGATCCGGACGCCGTCCGCCGCCTGGAGCTCGCCCTGCGCAACTTCGACCTGGCCCAGATCTTCACCATCCACGGCTTCTGCCAGCGCATGCTCGGGCGCAACGGCTTCGAATGCGCAGCCCTGTTCGACACCCAACTCGAACCGGACCTCTCGGACCTGCGCCGGCAGGTCTGCCTGGATTTTTGGCGCAGTCGCATCATGCCCCTGGACGGCCTGACTGGCACGGAAGTGCGCCAGCACCTGACCCCGGACCATCTCACGGAACTGTCCGGCCTGCCCTTCCTGGCCCAGCGCATCCGCATCGTGCCGGACACCACCGCCCCGGACCCCACGCCCCTGGACCGGACAGTGCGGGAGGCATGCGAAAGGCTCAAGGCCTCCTGGTCAGTTACGGAACCTGAAGTCCGAGCGCTCCTGCTGGCCCGAACAGACAGTTTCAATGCCCGCCAGTTCTCGCCACAGAAGCTGGATCAGCGCTTGAAGGCAACGCGTGATTTCCTGAACGACCCGAGGCTAGACGCCAAAGAGCAACTCAAGGCCATGGATGAGCTGGCTCCGGACTATGTACGCGGCATGACCAAAATGGCCTTCGCCGCCCCGGAGCACCCGCTCTTCAAGGAAATCGGGAGCCTCCTCGAACTGATCGAGGCCTTGCGCCAGGCCGTGGCCCCCTTCGTGGTCCACTTGCGTCATGCCTTCCTGTCCGGGTTCACGACCCGCCTGGACGAGCTCAAACGGCTCCGCAACGTCATGGGCTTCGACGACCTGCTGCGCGGAATGCACGCCGCCCTGGCCAGCCCCGAGCTGGTGACCGCGGTGAGAAACCAGTATCGCGCTGCCCTCATCGACGAGTTCCAGGACACCGATGGCCTGCAGTACGACATCTTCCGCACCCTGTTCGCTGCCGCGGACGCCGAAAACTGCCTGTTCCTCATCGGCGACCCCAAGCAGGCCATCTACTCCTTCCGCGGCGCGGACCTGCACACCTATCTGCAGGCGGCCGACAGCTGCACACGTAGCCGCACCCTGGTGGTCAACCATCGCTCCACGCCCGAGCTGGTCGAGGCCGTGAACCGCCTGTTTTTCCGGCAATCGAACCCCTTTCTGCACCGCAAGATCGCCTTCCGGCCGGTCTGTGCGCCGGGTGGGAATCACGAGCGATTCAACGAGGACGGTCGCGCGCCCGCTCCCCTGGTTCTCTGGCACACCGCGAGTGACGACAAGCCCCTGGCCAAGGGGGCGCTTGCGCCGCGCATCTGCCGGGCCGTGGCCGCCGAGATCAGCCGCCTGCTGCGGGGTGCGGCCGAAGGGCGCATCCGCATCGGCGACACGCCGCTCCTGCCAGGGAACATCGCCGTCCTGGTCGAAACCCACGCCCAGGGCGAGGCCATCCACCAAGCCCTTGGCACGCTTCGCATCCCAAGCGTCGTGACCCATACCTCGTCGGTCTTTGCCAGCCCCGAGGCGGCGGAACTCCTGTCCGTGCTGCGCGGCACGGCCGAATGCCAGCGACCGGCGGCCCTGCGCACGGCCCTGGCCGCGCCCATGATCGGCCTGACGGCAACGGAACTCGCCGCTCTCGACGAGGACAGCGTAAAACTCGAGGCATGGTTCGAACGATTCCTCGCCTACCGGGATGTGTGGGAGCGGAGCGGGGCCATGGCCGCGCTGCAGCGTCTCTTCGCCGACCTGGGCGTGCGGGAGCGCCTCGTGTCCCTGCCGGGCGGCGAGCGGCGCATGACCAACGTCCTGCACTGCATGGAATTGCTCCACAGCCGGGAGCGCGAGACGGGTGTGTCCATGCACGCCCTGCTGACTTGGTTCTCACGCAAGCTCGGCGCCGACGCAACCGAGGACACCCAGCTCCGACTGGACACGGACCGCGACGCGGTCCAGATCGTGACCATCCACAAGAGCAAGGGCCTGCAGTACCCGGTGGTCTTCTGCCCCTTCATCTACGGCAAGGCCAGATGCCCCGAGGACCGCGCCCTGGTCCACGACGGGGGGCTGCTCCTGGACCTGGGCTCGCCGGATCTGCCCGCCAGGATGCGCGCGGCCTTGGAGGAGGCCCAGGCCGAGCGCGTGCGTCTGCTCTACGTGGCCCTGACCCGCGCCAAATGCCGCTGCTACGCGGTCTGGGGGCGCATCAACGAGGCCGAGACCTCGGGTGCGGCCTGGCTCTTCCACGGACACCGCGTCGAGGCCCCGGGGGCCCTGGGCTGGGAGGCCGTCACCAAGGAGATGGTCCGGGAGGATCTCGAAGCCCTGCGCTGCCAGTGCGTCGATGTCGGGGAGTTGCCTGACTCCACGCCGGAACCCGGCCCCCCGCAGTTCACGGATGCCCCGGAACTGAACTGCCGGACCTGGGAGCGCACCCTTGGACCGGGCTATGGCCTGGCCAGCTTCACGGGCCTGACCCGCGGATCGGAGCACGGCGCCAGGCCCGGCCTGGATGAGGACGACGCGGCAGGGCAGGCAGAAGACGACGAATGGTCCATGGCCAGATTTCCGCGCGGGGCCGCCGCCGGGTCCTGCCTGCACCGCATCTTCGAGCGCATAGACTTCACTGCCAGCGCCACTGTCCCCGGCGAGGTCGCGGACGCGCTGGCCGCATACGGATTTGACGAGGCATGGGAAAAGACGGTTCGCGACATGGTCGAACAGACCCTGCGCGCCGACCTGGACGGATTCAGGCTGGAACAAATCGGAATGAAGGACCGGCTTGTGGAACTGGAGTTTCTCATCCCGTTGCGCCCCGTGACCCGCGAGAGCCTGGCCGCCGTGTACCGGGAAGCGGCCGGGCTCCTGCCGCCTGAGCTTCCCGATCGCATGGAGGGTCTGCGCTTCGACCCGCGCCGGGGCTTCATGACCGGGTTCATGGACCTGGTAGTGCGCAGCGGCCGGAAGTTCTATCTCCTCGACTGGAAATCCAACTGGCTCGGCCCCACGCCCGGCCACTACACCAAGGAGGCCCTGCACGAGGCCATGACCGGCAGCCACTACTTCCTGCAGTACCACCTCTACTGTCTGGCCCTGAAGCGCCACCTGGCCCTGCGCATGCCGGGATTCGACTTTGCGGAGCACTTCGGCGGCGTGCGCTACGTCTTCCTGCGCGGCGTGGACCCGCAGCGACCGGGCCAGGGCGTGCACGCGGACTGCCCTGACCTGCGCTTCCTCGATGCATTGGACAAGGCCCTCATCGGCACGGAGAACCGCTGATGTTCGCCAGTCCCGCCATCCTGCCGCGCCTGCGGTCCAGCGACCTCTTCACCGAGGCAGACCTCTACCAGGCCCGCTTTGCCGCCTCCCTGGCCCGGCCGGGACACGCCGATCTCGCGGCCGGCCTGACGGCCCTCGTGTCTCTGGCCGTGCGCGAGGGGCACGTCTGCCTGCATCTCGGCGATAAGGGCGTGCGCGAGCGGCTGGCCGCATTGGGCCTGGACGGATCGGACGACTGCCTCCAGACTGGCGTTGTCGGCGCACCGGATTCCGGGCTATCGCTCATCCTCGACGGGGAGCGCCTCTATTTTCCCCGTTTCTTCGGCGACGAGCAGTCCCTGGCCCGCGCATTCCTGCGCCTGGCCGGGACGCCGCCCCGGGACATACCTGCCAAGCTGCTGCCCGACATTTTCAAGGCCCGAGGCGGGCAAACCGACTGGCAGGACGTGGCCTGCTTCGCTGCCCTGCGCAGCCGCTTCTGCGTCATCTCCGGCGGCCCCGGTACGGGCAAGACCACGACCGTGGCCCGCATCCTGGCCCTGGCTGTTCGCCTGCACGCCGGAAAGGATTTCCGCATCCGCCTGGCCGCGCCCACGGGCAAGGCGGCCTCGCGCATGTCCGAGGCACTGGCCTCGGCCTTTCCGGGTGAAAGCCTGCCGCCGGAACTGAAAACGAACCTCTCGCAGGACGCCCAGACCGTGCACCGCCTGCTGGGCTGGAGCGCTCGGGGCTTCATCCACGGCCCGGACAACCCGTTGCCCCTGGACATGCTGGTGGTGGACGAGGCGTCCATGCTGGACCTGGAGCTGGCCGCGCGCCTCATGGACGCCCTGCCCGACCATGCCGGGCTGGTGCTCCTGGGCGACCGCAACCAGCTGGCCTCGGTGGAGGCCGGGGCAGTGCTGGCCAGCCTCTGCCGCGAGGACGTGGTCAACGCCTTCTCGCCGGATTTCGCGGCCGACGCCGCCAAGGCCTGTGCCCATGGGCTGCCCGTAACGGGGAGTCCGGCCCTGCTGACGGACCATGTGGTGGAGCTGAAGAAGAACTGGCGTTTCGGTGCGGACAGCGGCATCGCGGCCCTGGCCGAGTACATCCGCAAGGGGGAGGCGGAGAGGGCGGCAGCGCTCCTGGCAACGCCACGTGGGGGTGTGATGATGAAGACATGTTCCGGACAGGCGGAACTGGTTGCGGAACTCGCCCCACTCCTGCGCAAGGCGTTCAGGTCCTTGGGCAGCGAAACGGACCCGGCCCGGGCCTTCGAAATTTTCGGGGCCCTGCGTCTGCTCTCGCCAGTCCGCAGAGGACCGCGCGGGACCGAAACCCTAAACCGCTTGGCCCGCGAGGCCCTGGGTATGCCGGCAGGGGACGGCTGGTATCCGGGTCGGCCGGTCATGATCCTGGAAAACGACTACAACCTCGGCCTCTTCAACGGCGACACAGGCATCGCCCTGCCCGCCGGCGACACCCTGCGGGTCTACTTCCCCGCTCCCGAAGGCTTCGTCTCCTTCGTCCCGGCCCGCCTGCCCCGACACGAAACCTGCTACGCCATAACCGTCCACAAGAGCCAGGGCTCGGAATTCCGCCACACCGTCCTGATCCTGCCCGAGGAACCCTGCCCGGTCTTGAGCCGGGAACTCCTCTATACGGCCCTGACTCGGTCGCGCGAACGCTTCAGTCTGGTCGGTACAGCGGAACAGGCCATGGAGGCCATCCTCCGCCCGGCGCGGCGGGATTCGGGCCTGTGGGCCATGCTGAACCGCTGACAGAGGTGGAATCCCGATCGTACATGAATAATTTCCGATGGTTCCTTGCCAAACAGGGACCGGAAGCTGTATTCTTGTTTGATCCTGATCCACAACACAGGGGACTTTCGACATGACATTTATCGGAAATTCTTGGAAAAATCTGAACCTGTGGCAAAAGGCCGCGGCCGTGACGGTGTGCTGCGTGGCGCTCTACGCCGCCTTCGGATTCCTGCTCCTGCCCCTGATCACCCGCCATGTGCTGATCGAAAAGGTCGGCCCGGCCATGAACCGGCAGGTCAGCGTCGGGGACATCCGCTTCAACCCCTTCGCCCTGACCGCCGACATCACAGGGCTGACCATCAGCGAGCGCAACTCGACCGGGGAGTTCGTGGCCTTCGACGCCCTGCACACCAACCTCGAACTCAGCTCCCTGCTGCGCCTGGCCATCGTCATGCGCGACCTGCGCCTGGACGGACCGCGCATCAACATCCGCCTCGACCGGGATGGCCGCACCAACTTCGCGGACCTCGCCGGCGGCAAGCAGGAGCCCGCCCCCGAAAAGTCCGAGCCGCTCATCGTGCCCGTGATCATCGAGCCGGTCAGCGTCGGCAACGGCACCATCGTCTTCGAGGACCAAGCCCACGGCGTGACGCACGTGGTCGATGAGATCAACTTTCTGGTGCCCCAGTTCTCGTCACGCAAGAAGGACTGGACGACCTTCATGACCCCGACCCTGTCCTTCCGCGCCAACGGGGCGCCCTTCAACCTCCAAGGAAAGACCATCCCCTTCGACAACTCCCTGAAAACCGAGTTCGCCCTCAACGTCATGGACCTCGGCCTGCCCCAGTACTGGGCCTACGCCCTGGCCAGCGACAACCTCAAGCTGGCCAAGGGGACCCTGAACCTCGAAAACAAGCTTGTCTTCGAGCGGCACGAGGACAGTCTGCCGACCTTCTCCCTGCAGGGCACGATCACGGGGCGCGACATCGAACTGACGGACGACGGGGAGCCCGTGCTCTCGGCCGCCAGCACGGAAATCGTTCTGGACGACATCTCCATCCTCAACCTGCAGCTCGGCCTGCGCTCCGTGAGCCTGGAGAGCCCGTTCATCAAGGTCGTGCGCAAAAAGGACGGCAGCCTGAACTGGATGGGCTACTTCACCCGCGGGCCGGCCCCCGCAAACGCAACGACGGAAGCGCAAACCGCATCGGCGGAGCCGGAAAACGCCACGACGGGAGTCCCCGTCGCCGCGGCCGGGGCCGACAACTCGACGCAAACTCCGGCCAACGCAACCGCACAGGCCGGCAACGCCACGGCAGGCGGACCCGCCGAGGCAGCGGAGCAGCCCGCGCGGACGCTGCTTCTGCAAATCCCTGAAATCCGCCTCACGGAAGGCCGCGTCCTGTTCAGGGACGAGACCCTGCCAACCCCCTTCACCAAGGAGGTGCGGGGTTTGAACCTGACCATCACGGACCTGAGCACGGCAGCCAACGCCACGACCCAGGCCGCCCTCCGGGCCATGACCGCCGATGGAGAGGAACTTGGGATGGACGCGTCCTTCTCGGTTTTCTCGGTCCAGGCCAAGGCCCGCGTCAGTGGCCGCAGCCTTGATATCCCGTCCTACGCGGCCTATTTCAAGGACGCCCTGCCCATGACCCTGACTTCGGCCAAGGTCGACGCCAGCCTCGGCCTGGCCATGGACGGCGCAGACAAGGCACCCCGCCTGGAGAATTCCACCCTCGAAATGCGCGACCTGACCCTGACGGCAGCCGGCGAGGCCGGGGCTGTCCAGATCAAACGCTTGGCCCTGGACGGAATCGGCGTTGACATGGCCGCCCGCGTGATCCGTACCGGTATGTTGAGCTTGGACGGCGCTTCCGTGAGCACGGGGGTGGACACGAACGGCCGGGCGACCATCCTGGATGCTCTGAACACAGCTCCGGCAACAGCCCCTGCGTCCCCGAGCGCAGCCAAACCGACCTCCGTTCCCGATGCCGCAGCCCCGGCTTGGCGCGTCGCCGCGCAAGGGGCAACCCTGAACGGGATCGACCTGCGCGTGACGGGCCAAGCCGCCACAACGCCCGTCCGCCTGGGCTCCCTCAAAGTCGGGCCGGTATCCGTGGACACGGCCCAGACCACCGTCGCCGTCGGCCCGGTGGACATGAATCTGGCCGTGGACGTGACCCGGCTCAAGACCGGCGACATCGACCTGGCCGCGCTCTTCGCCCCGGCAACCGACGCGCAGAAGACTCCGGCGCCCGCCCCGGCCAAGGCCTCGCAGCCCACCTGGAAGGCCGAAATTGAACAATTCACTCTGTCCGGTGGCCAGGTGGCCTTCACCGACCAGACCCTGGACAAACCCGTGCGCCTGGACATCGACCAGATCACCTTCAAGGCCTCGAAGCTCTCCAACGATCTGAACAGGGCCATCCCTCTCGACCTGTCCTGCCGGATCGAAGAGACGGGCACGGTCAAGGCCACGGGCGACCTCGTTCCGTCCACGCTGGTGACCAAGGGGGTGCTGAGCCTGGTCAAAATCCCCCTGTCCCTGGCCTCGGCTTACGTGGCCGAGGCGGCGGCCGTGGACATCCCGGCCGGACAACTTGGCGGCAAGCTGGAGTGGCGCATGGACGGGAAGGGCAAAGACCGCATTTCCGGCTCCCTGTTGATCGACGGATTCCGGGTCACGGAAGGCCGCAGCAAGGCCGAGATCTTCGGCTTCAGGAGCCTCGGCGTGCAGAACCTGGCCCTGAATCTCGCCCCCCTGACCCTGAACATCAGGCAGGTGGACCTGGTCGAGCCCAGGGGCAGCTTCGTCATCGACCCCCAGGGCAAGACCACCCTGGACCGCGTCAAGCCTGCGGCCGGCAAGCCGGCCAAGCCGCAGCCCAAGGCCGCGGCCAAAACCGACGACAAGTCCGAGGGGCTCAAGTCCCTGGAGGTCGACGTCGTGAACCTCAAGCAGGGGCGCTTCTCCTTCGCCGACAAGACCCTCTCGCCCCAGTTCGAGTCCGTGGTGTCACCCGTAAACCTGACCGTGACGGGTTTTTCCCTCGATCCAGCCCGGAAAACAAATCTGGAATTGAGCGCCATCATTGATGGCTCCGCCCCGATCACGGCCAAGGGCTGGGTCTCGCCGCTGAAGGACCCGGTGGAGGCCAACAGCACCGTGACCCTTAAGAACCTGGACCTGGTCGCCCTGTCCCCCTACTCCGCAAAGTTCATCGCCTATCCTGTCACCCGCGGACAGCTGGACTGGGACATGAATCTGAGCACCGAGGCCAACAACCTGGCCATGGGCAACGCCATCAAGGCCAGGCAACTGGAGCTGGGCGACAAGGTCGAGTCCCCGGGCGCAGCGGATGTACCGGTGAAGCTTGGACTGTCCCTGCTGCGGGACATGTCCGGCAACATCTCCCTCAATCTGCCGGTCCAGGGGGACTTGACCGATCCGAAATTCAGCATTGGCGGCATTGTCGTGCAGGCATTCCTGGGTCTCATCGTCAAGGCCATCGCTTCGCCATTCTCCCTCCTGGCCAGCCTGGTACCGGACGGAGGCGGCCAGGACATGAGCCGGTTGCCTTTCTCACCCGGACTGGCCACTCCTGCCCCCGAGTCCTTCAAAGCCATGAAGGGACTGGCCGATGTGCTGGGGCAACGCCCGGGGCTGAGCATAGCCGTCATTGGACACGCCGCGCCTGAAGCGGACCGAAAGGCCTTGGAGGACAGGGCCTTCCGGCGCAAGCTGCAGGTCATCAAGTTCGACGATCTGCCCCGCAAGGTTCGGGAAAAGACAGCCCTGGAGGAACTGGAAATCACGGACCAGGAATACCCCGACCTGCTCTGGGAGGCCTACAAGGACGAACCAGTGCAAAAGGAAAAAAACGCCATCGGCATGCACAAGGAGGTCCCGCGCGAAGTGCAGGAAACCAAGCTGCGGGAACTGATCAACGTGACCGACGAAGACCTGATCCGCTTGGCTTCCAGCCGGGCCGAGTTTGTCAAGACGCACCTCGTGCAGGAGCTGAAGGTCGATCCCGGACGGGTCTTCCTGGGCCAAACCGGTCCGGCGTCCTTGTCGGGCACAAGCGAAGTGACCCTGGAGGTCCGGAACTAGGGGAATGCCCCGGGCTTCCTAACCGTTAAAAATTACACATGCCCGGACTGTTCATCAGCAGTGAGGTACGAGGACGAAGAAAATCCAGGGCCGCAGCATATCCGGACAATCACTGGTCTGGCTTTTCTGCACTCGTGAGACAGATCGCCGTTTTGGGGCGGCCTGCTAGGCTTCGAGAATGACCACGGCCACGGCGTTTTCGCGGCTGTGGGAGAGGGAGAGGTGGGCCCGTCGGACGTTCAGGGCCCGGCACCGCTCATGCGCCTTATTGTGGAAGAGGATCGAGGGCTTGCCGAGCTCGTCCGCACGGACCTCAATGTCCTGGAAAAAGATTCCGCCGCTGAATCCCGTGCCCAGGGCCTTGACCGCGGCCTCCTTGGCCGCGAAGCGCGCGGCCAGGAAGGGCACGGCGTTGCGCGGCATGGCCGCGAATTCGGCCGGAACCAGGATGCGGGAACAGAACTTCTCGCCGAACCGTTCAAAGGAACGCGCGATCCTGTCCAGCTCCGTAATGTCGATGCCCAACCCAACGATCATGCCTCAAGCCGCCGATGCCTGCCCCGGAGTTCCCGGGGGCGTTCCCTGAAAAAAAGCCAGACGGGTTCGGCCCGTCTGGCTTTGTCATGCCAAGGTTTCGAATCTGCGCCCTAGAACGGCGCGTCGTCCATCCCGCTGGCTTCGGACGGGAAGGCCGGACCGAGGTCTTCCTCGTAGCCCCCGCCACCCTGCTGGGCGGACTGTTGCTTCTGATACTGCGGTGCCGGGGCGAAGCCGCCTTCGGACTGACGGGAATCCAGGCCCACCACACGGTCTGCCTTGATCTCGGTCGTGTATTTCTCCACGCCGTCCTTGTCGGTCCACTTTCGGGTTTCAATCTTGCCCTCGATATACACAAGCCGTCCCTTGGCCAGATAGTTGCCACAGAATTCCGCCTGCTTGCCCCAGACAACGATGCGGTGCCATTCGGTCTTTTCCACCTTCTGCCCATCCTTGCCCGTGTACGTCTCATCAGTGGCGATGGAAAAATTGGCCACCGGCTGCCCGGAAGGCGTGTAGCGCATCTCCGGATCACGGCCCAATCGGCCGATCAGAATCGCCTTGTTCAGACTTCCTGCCATGTCATCTCCTCATGTCTCCGCCAGCCCGGTCATGGCTTGGGCAGATTGGTGTTCATTTCGGTCAATACATCCTCGATGGCGTCAGTCAGCTCGTTGGCCCGCTTGGGATTCCAGTCGGCCAGGCTCTGACCCAGATCCGCAACTGCCTCCTTCAGGGCCGGAAGCCGTCCGGACAAAAAGTCCCTCAGATGCTCCCCGACGTTTCCGAACTGATACAGGTCATCCAGAGCCCTGACAAGTTCGTGCACGCCCTTCATGTCATGGGGAAAACCAGGCGTGTTGTCCTCGAAAGCCAAGGTCCACAAACGGGGCCAAGCCTCGCGCACATCATTCTCGGAAAAGGTGTAGGCATACACCCGCACCTGCAGCACCTTGCCCATCAGTCCCTCTCCTCCCAGTCGCTCTGCACGCGGCTGATGACTTCCTGGATCTTGCCCAGCTCGCTCTCCGGACACACGCCGATGAGCGGGCTGTTCCTGTCCACGGAATCGTTGGTTTCGAAATAGACCGCATAGATGATTCCGGCCGGACCACTGTAGCGGACCGACGTTTCGCGCTTCATGCGCGAAAGGATGAACAGTTCCATGCCGTCCTCGACATGCACTGTCTGGCTGCCCTTGGTCTTGATCTTGATATCCACGTCCGGAAAGAAATAGTATTTGCCCTTTTCCGGAGCCGGAAAAAGAGACAGGGACCGGCGCAGGATGCGGTCAATGACCTCTTCCCGGGTCAGAAAATGCCGGATGGTCATCAACTCCTGTCCAGCCTGCACGAACTGACCGCTCTGAATCCCTGCGAAGGACATGATCTCCCCCTTTTGCGGGGCGAAAAGAGGCTTCTTGTTCTGTTCACGCTCCAGCCGGGCCAAAAGGGTGCCCGACGTCTCTTTCCACGTGCCGCTGGCCCCGGCGACCTTGGTTCCAGGCTCCTGGACCACGAATTCCACCCTGCCGCTGTGTGGAGCCCGGATGACGATCTTCTCGTAGGGCTCCTCGCGCAGCTCACGCAGCAAATCCTTCACGTCTATCACATGCGACTCCTATCGGTAGTAAAGGTTGCGGCCGCCCATGGTCTGCAGGGATTGCACAAGATTGCTTCGGATCTCGCGGCGGTCCCAGATGCCCTGGATGTGCCCGCGGGACAGGGCCTGGAAGGCATTGTGGTAGTTGGGAGGGATGTCCATGCCCGTGGTCTCCTTGATGACGCCGGGACCGGCGAATCCGATATTGGCCGAACGCACCGCAAACTGGTAGGGGGAACAACCCAGGAAACTGGCCACAGGACCCGCATAGGAGTTCGTGTCGTAAAGGACCAGATACAGACCCCCGGCCTCTGTGTAGCGCCGCACGGCCATGGTGCATCGGGGCATTTGGATGACGCCGTTCACTCCTTCCTGGATGCGGATGCCGGCCGTGCCGTGCACGTAGGACAGGAAAGGCAGCTGCTTCTTGCGCGCCCGCTCCATGGCCCGGATGAATTTCTCGCCCTCGGCAGCGCCGACGCTGCCCCCCCGGAATGCCCCCATGAACATGGCCACCATGACCGAGGTGCCCTCGATGCGGGCCTCGAAGGTCATGCACCCGCACTTGTGTCCGGTTTTGCGCTTGGCCTCGTCCAGCTTCAAGTCAAAGCCATCGAACTTCAGAGGATTGACGGACTCAATCTCGGAAAAGACTTCATAGATGGAGCCCGGATCAAAAATATTGTGCAGATACCACTGATATTCCATCGGGAAATGATGTCCACAAAAGCTGCAGACCCCTGCCCACTCGCCAAAAAGATCCGGCGCCCATTGATCCAGACATCCATGCACGGGCGCATTGGGACAGGTCACGGACCGGTCCTTTTTGGCCTGGGGACTCACATACTGCCACTTGCCGTTGTTCTGGGCGGCCTCGTCCCAGGCCGAGAGCGAGGTCAGTCCCGCAGTGTCCACTTCCTTTTTGCCCTTGCCAAAGGAAAGCTTGGACATGAGCCCCTTCCAATACCGGGTGGACCGGCCAACTACGACCTGCATTTCGGCGTGCATGTCCTCGGCCAGCTCCGTGACCTTCTTGTGCTGTTTCCCGAAGAGGTCGTACCGGAAGTAGGAATAGAGGGACGTGACGAACTCGCCGATGGATTCGCTCCCCCGGCTGAACCAGTGCCGTTTGTCCAGGTAGGCGCTTTGGGCCATGCGACGATACTTCATGTACCGCGTCCACAGGAGCCGCTCCTTGGCTCGTGCGTTCAGGCTCCAGCGCACATAGACGTCCGCGCCCTTGTGGCGTTTCAAGGCCAGGGAGCGGAACAGGCGCATGCCGCTGACACCAAGCACGATCTCGTCGGTTGAGGCGATGACGGATTTGCGCAGCTTGCGGAAGAAGTCGTAATGCTCGGGCCTGGCGCCCAACGGGGGCTCGTTGATCTTCCAGTCCACAAAACCCATGGCCCGATTGTCGTCGGCCGTGATCTTCAGCTGCTCGGCGCAGCGCTCGATGAGCCTGGGCTCGGCCCGCTGTCCGCCGCGCAGACGTCCTTCGATGGCCGCAGCCCCCTCGGGGGATATGACCGAATAGTAGCCGTGGGACATCATGATCCGGGTATCGGCCAATCCGATGGCCTCTGCCCCTCCGGATCCCCCCTCGGAAATGACGGCCACAATGGGCACCTTCAGTCCGGCCATTTCGTAAAGGTTCTTGGCTATCTGCTGAGCCGCGCCAGGATAGTCCTCTATCGGGTACGAACCCGGTGTGAAGATATAGGTGTGAATGGGGATGTTCTCTGTTTCAGCGACCTTCATGTAGTGCAGGGCCTTGGCATTGCCCCATGGTTTGACTGAGCCTCCATTGCGGAATTCCTGCCCATGCCCCTTTTCCTGGCCGATAACCATGACCGCTTGGTGGTGGATCTTCTTCCCCCTCCGACGGGTGATGTAGGCCCGGGCAATAAGCATGCTCGGATCGATGCTGTAGTCGTCCTGCCCCCCGATCTCGGTGTAGTTGTCATACACATTCTCGAGGATGTCCTTCAGACAGATGCGCTGCGGATGGCGAACGATGCGCACCCTGTTCATGGGCGTCAACTCCCGCTCCAGCTTCTTCTCCAGAAAGCGGAACAGCTCTTCCAGAGTTTCCAGCTGCCGGACTGCCTCCTGCTCGGTCAGGCCCGGCTCCCGGAGGAGGTACTCCCCGAGTTTGGCATCCAGCATGGTCACGTTGGTATTTTCATCCGCGCCGAAAATATCCTGAATGTATTTCAGGCGGTCACGGAGTTCTTGTATGCGTTTTTCAATATCCATGATGTAGGAAATGCCTCGCGGCTTTGGTTCGTGTTTATTTCAGGGTCGGTCTGAATGTCTGCTCAGTTTTGGATGCCGCCTTTTGATGGCAACAATCTAGAACACCAGGACGGTCTCGGTTTTGCGCTTCAGGAATTCGATGTTGGACTTGAGGGCTTCCCCGGATGCATTCTCTCCGGCCAGGCTCAACGTGTTCAGGAACTCCACGCCACGGGCCTTGACCTCGGCCAAGTCCTTCCCCCAGATGATGGCCAGTGCCAGATTTGGATCGAAATCCGTCGGAATCTCGTATTCCCGGTCCGTGGGAACCTGGGTATGCATGGTCAGCCAGGGCAACTCCGGCCAGCTGAACGAGGTGATGCGGCCCACCCACGGAGCAAATTTGTTGTCCGGATCCTCGGCGATGATACGGTATTCGAGCCCCACGCCGTTCAGGACAATCTCATTTTGGGAATAACCCAGTGGAGCGCCCAGACCGACTCTGATCTGCTCGGCAATGAGATCCACGCCGCCCTTCCCCTTGATGGAGGCAATACGGGCCGAAACCCCGTTCTCGACCTGGATGCGGGTGTTCACCTCCATCAGAAAAGGGTGCCCCGTTGGACTGACGATCCATTCCCAGGTCCCGACGTTGTCGTAGCCAGCCTCCCTGGCCATACGCAGTGAATATTCCGTGATGTCTTCGAGCACCTTGCGCGCGTCAAAGGCGTAGCGCAGGGAAGTCGGGTCGAAGCCCGGGGCCACTTCGATGCGTTTCTGCCGCCCCAGAGATTGGACCGAGCAGTTGCGTGTGCCGAAGTGAACCGGATTCTGACCGGTCCGATCGGCCAGGATCTGCACTTCCAGATGGTTGAAGTCGAAAATGCGCTGTTCAATCAACACTCCTTCGTCCCTGAACTGGCGTTTGGCGTAATTCTTGATCCGACGCAGGACCGCGCGGAATTTGTCCATGTCGGACACTTCCTCGATGCCCATACCCCCGCCCCCGGCAGAGGCCTTGACCAGGATGACAGGGTCGTTGACGCCCTGCTCCTGCTGGAAATCGAACAAGGATTTGGCGATGGCTTCGGCCTCCAGATCGTCTGTCACCGGTTTGTCCGAACCGGGCACCGTAGGAACGCCGAGCTTGCGGGCCAGGCGTTTCGTGTTGATCTTGTCGCCCAGTTCGCGAATGACCTGCCACGACGGACCAATGAACACGAGCTTGCGTTCGCGCTGGGTCACGCGCTTGGCAAAGCGGTAGTCTTCAGCGAAAAAACCGTATCCCGGATGAATGGCCGTGGCTCCGGACTCGTCGGCCACGGCGAATATTTCATTGGCGTCCAGATAGGAACTGACTCGGAACAGGGACTTTTCTCCGCCCAGCCTGCGGGCCAATACACAGTGCTCACTGTGCTTGTCGGGTTCGGTAAAAAGGGCCACAAAGGCCAGACCCAGCTTTTGGCAGGCCTGCATGATGCGAATGGCTATCTCACCCCGGTTGGCGATGAGGATCGTGTGCCTATGAACTTCACTCGATTTCTTCATGTTTGGTAGAGTTTCCTCTGGGTAGGTAGGTTGCGTTGGAACAAAAAAACTCATTCGCCCAGGGGCGCCAGGACGCATACGCTTCATGGCAGGGGGACAGGGCTTGCCGCGTGCCGTTTATTCTGTCCGGGCCCCGGAACGGTGCAGGCGAACTTGTCGCAATTACACCTAAAAGTTGCATTACCAAATCGATCTCATTTAAGAAGGTGTCCACGGACAGACGGAAGAATCGCCTGCACCCTCCCTTGGCAAGGGCCAGAAGTACACCAGCGGTCTTTCCACTGTCCAGGTTCAAAGCCCATGTATCCATTCCGGGGTATGCCGCCGCAAACCTCAAGGATCACCATGACTGACATACGCAAACGCATTGAAACAGCGGCCAAGTGGATCGGCGCGGCCTGCCCTGTCCTGCCCCGCATCGGACTCGTCCTCGGCAGCGGACTGGGCAGCTGGATCACGGACCAGGCCGTTCGGATGCGCATCCCCTATGCAGACATACCCGGATTTCCCTTGTCAACGGTCCCGGGCCACTCTGGGACACTCCTTGTGGCTGATATCCGGGATACACCGGTATTGGTTTTTTCCGGCCGTTTTCACCTCTATGAAGGCTACGGGGCACAGGAGGTGACTCTCCCCATCCGCTGCCTGGGTCTCCTTGGCACTTCGTGTGTGGTCCTGACCAACGCGGCCGGGGCGCTGAACCCCCTTTTCGCCACGGGTGGACTCATGGTCATCACAGACCACATCAACATGACCGGGCACAACCCTCTGACCGGCCCCAATGAGGACGCCTGGGGTCCCAGATTCCCTGACATGTCGCAGGTCTATTGCCCGATCCTGAGGGATATGGCCTTGCATGCGGCGCTGAAGACGGGACAGCGCCTGGAGCAGGGTGTGTACGTGGCCGTGGCCGGTCCAAGCCTGGAGACCCCGGCCGAAACCCGCATGTACAGGATCGCGGGCGCAGACGCCATCGGCATGTCCACAGTACCCGAAGCCATCGTGGCCCACCACATGGGCATGAAAGTGCTGGGCCTCTCCTGCCTGACAAACAAGAACCTGCCGGACTGCATGGCCCGCACCTCCCAGGACGAGATCCTCTCCCAGGCCAGCCAGTCGGCCACGGCCCTGGCCGCCCTTCTCCAGGCCCTCGTTCCTGAAATCCAAGACCATCATGTCTGAACGTGACCATCTTCTCGCCGAGATCACGGACAACATCTCCAGAAAGGACGTTATCAAGGCCCGTCTGGTGTTGACCCACCTGCAGCACGTGGACGGCACCGCCCGCGAACAGGTGCTGGGGGCCTTCAGCACTGCGGACCCGGACTTCGCAGTGCCCGGTCTGGCATGGTTCCTGACCGAACACAGCGACATGGCCCTGAGCCATCCCCGGGTCCGTGAAATCCTGGCTACGAAAATCCTGGCCATACCCGAGCTGGCCTCCCGGGCGATCCGGGATCCCTCGACCCCTCACCGCCGGATCTGCGTCTCCATGGCCGGAGAACTGCGGCTCACATCGACGGTCCCCGATCTTCTGGAGGCCTTGCGCAAATCCACAGATACGGAAGAAATGCAGCAGATTATCGATGTCCTGGGAGACTTGGGAGACGACCGAGGCACCGATGCCCTCGGTGACGTACTCTGCTCCCACCACCGAGGCCTGGTCATCAGCGCCATCAGTGCCCTCGGCAAGATCGGCACGTCCACGGCCATGCTCCGCCTCGGCGAACGTATGGGCTCCGACAGCCAACTGGACCTGCTGGCCCTGAACGTTTTCGCCAAGGTCCAGGACTCCATCTCCCTGGAAAACCTCAACGCAAGCATGCGTTCGCAGTTTGTCCACGTGCGCACCTGCGCCAAAAAAAACCTGATCCACATCGGGTCAAAGGCTGTGCCCATGCTGGCCGAGAACCTCTGCTCCGGGGATCCGGACGTGCAGATCCACAGCCTGAACGTCCTCGGAGACATCGGCGATCCGGCCGCCATAGCCCCTATCCGCAAGCTCCTGCACAGCCATCCTGAGAATCCCAACGTCCGCTTTGCCGCCTATGAGGCGCTGGGCCTTTTACCCCTGAACAGGGAAGCATTTGTCCTGACCCGGGGCCTGAGCGACCCTGTGGAGCACGTCTGCATCGCAGCGGCCAGGGCCATCGACCGCAACCTCAACGGGATCATGCACGCAGGGATCAAAAACCTGGCCCTGGACCGCAAGGAGGATGCGCACAGAATCCTGCGGGCGGTCATCCAGGCCCAGGCCGCGAACCTTTTCCTGAGCCTTGTGTCCGAGAAGAAACTCCAGGAGACAGCCCGCGATCTGCTGTCCAGGGCCCATCCGGATATTCGAGTTTTTTTTCACGGTATCCTGCGCACCCATGGCCATGCTGAACTGCTCACGCAGCTCCTGACCCCAGCCCCGGAATGCCGAGCCCGGAAACGGGTCTGCGCTGTGGACGATTCGCGGATGATCCTGAACATCTACAAGTCTACCCTGCATGAACTGGGCTACGATTCCTTGCTGTTCGAGTTTCCGGCCAGGGCACTGGAATGGATGGGCGCGGAAAAACCTGATATTGTCCTTACGGATCTGAACATGCCCGACATCAGCGGCATCGAGCTTTGCCGACAGATCCGCGCCCGATACGGCAAGACCGAGCTGCCGGTTATCATGGTCACCACCCAGAACGGGTTCAACGACAACGAGGCCGCGTTCGCGGCCGGCGTAAATGAAATCCTCCAGAAGCCCTTCACTCGCCGGGCCCTGCATGAAGCCATCAAAAGACACCTCGAGCAGCCCGCCGAAAAGGACCGTTGATCGGTTCCGCCACCTCGTCCGCTCTGGCTTGCCGACCTGGCCCTGAACCTTTTTTTCCCCCGGGATTCAACAAAAAAACGCCCCGTCGAGCAGGGCGTTTTGCGGGTCCTTCGCAGGAATGAAACTAGAACTTGTATCCCACGGACAAACCGACCATGTGCGCGTCGGCACTGTCGATCTCCCCTTCATAAACCCCGTCCTGTGGACGGGCGTCGATATCGCGGTCCATGATCATCAGGTACGTATAACTCAGGTCCACCACCCAATTATCCCAGTGGAAGCCCAGGCCGCCGTTCACAAGGTGGCGGTCGTTGGCCGGAACCATGTAGTCGATGGTGTCGTCCTGCAGAGGCGACTGGTCGAACACGTACCCCACGCGCAGGTCCAGCCAGTCCAGGGCGGCATATTCAACACCGATGTTGAAACGCCACACGTCATCCCAGTTTTTGGCCTGGGTGGTCTGGTCCAGTAGCCCCACTCCTGGCTTGTAAATGACCGGATCGCCGAAGTTTATTTCCAACTCGTCGTACTTGCTCCATAAGGTGTACACTGCGCCGATCTCGACACTCAATTTTTCCATGGGATACATGGCCACGCCGAATGCAAAGGAGTCGGGCAAAGTCACTGTCCCGCTGGCAGTGGTGTCACGGAACGCGCCCATGCCTTGAAGTCGGGCAGGAATGTCAGAGAAGTCAGCGTCGCCGGTGACTTTCATGGTCACGGGGCTGCGATACGACAGGCCGAGTTTGGCATACTGGCACGGCTGGTAGTGCAGGGCCATGTTGAAGCCGTAGCCCATCCCGTCAGCGTCAAGGTGCAGGTCGCCTTCAGGGAACGGATTCAAAGGAAGCTTCTGTTTTTTTGAAAAGTTCAGGTACATGGCATCCACGCCAAAGGCCGCGGACAGGCTGTCCGTAACCTTGACCGCCACGTTGGGATTGATGGACATGGATTCGATAATGGCTTCGTAGGAGTTGAATCTCCCCGGCCAATCATCGTCGAAGACGGAACCCAGACCGAAGCGTGAAAAGGTGCCCAGGCCGATGCTGTAGCGGTCGTTGATCTTCCACGTGGCGTAGAAATGCGGTGGGAGCCAGAGGGCGTCTTCGTCCGACGTGGTCCATTCATCGCCCGTCCTGACGTCCAAAACAGGATGGATGGCCGTGAATCCGCCCAGGACCTGCACGCCGTCCAACTGGGTGATGCCGGCCGGATTGGATGCCAGGGCGGAAGGATCGTCAGCCCGGCCCACGGTGGCTCCGCCCAGGGCATTGCCGCGAGCGCTCCACTCGTAAATTGCAAACCCGGCCGCCGAGCACAATTGTGCCGAGACAAGCACCGCGCACACCGCGAGAGCCCATGTTTTGAAAGTTCGCATTCAACCCCCCTTTTTTTGCGAATGAAGTCCTCGGATCATTTCCTGAGCAGACACTCAACTTCTCTTCCCGAGCTGAGCTAAATGAAGAAAGCAAAAGCGTCAAGACCGGAATAATAGATCATGAGGTCAAGATATTATGAGTCTTCTATCACGAGGAAACGAAAAATTGAGCGGAGACACAAAGAGCAAGAAAATGGTGGACGCAGGAGATCCCGATGGATAAGAGAGCCGAAAAACGTTCGGAGGTTCGGCCAGGGTCATGGGAAACAAAGAACGTATCCTGGAAACAGCCAAAAAACTCTTCGGCGAACTGGGGTATGCTGAAACAACCTACAAACGCATTGCCCAGGAAGCGGGCATTGCCGACGGACTCATCGCCCACCACTACGGGAGCAAGGAAAACCTGTTCCAGTTGGTGGAGATCGGCATTCTTGGGGATCTGCTGCGGAAAATTGACGAAAGCCTGTACTATTCCTCCAATGGCCTTACCAGCACTCTCAATTTCGCCAAATGCATCCTCAGGGAGTCTGTCAACCCGTCCTCTGACTTTCTGACCTTGCTGCGCTGCTCCCCCTTTCTGGCCAACACGATCAATGCAGACAACTCAGAAATCCTGAATGTCTGCGCGCAGGTTGTGGACAAGATGCTTGCCTGCCTCGAGCAGGGCATCAACGACGGCTCCATCCGCTCTGATCTTGAGCCTAACCTGGCGGCCAGCGTCATCTTCTCCACGGTTTTCGGCTCCACCAGGGCACGGCTGCTGGCCAGTGAAAACATCCTGGGCCTGCGCTTTTCCGAGGATTTTTACCCCGAAATTCTCAGCATCCTGACCAGATATCTGGAGCCCAGCTCAAAATCCCAAGCCTAAACGTCCTTGTCCTTGTCGGAATCCCCGGCAATCATGGCGTATGCCACCAGACATCCCAGCACGAATCCCCCCAGAGTGACCCACCAGATCATCGAATCTCCTGCAGCATGCTAATTGAGATGAGCGGAGCGCCCGAGAACCACGCGGCTCCCTGACAGCAACGCAAAGAAAATGTTGGCCGCCCAGGCGGCCAATACCGGAGGGATGAGGCCCTTCTCCCCTGCGGATACACAGAGCACGAAAACGCCATGGTAACAGAATGTGATCAGCAGACCCAGTGGGACGACCGCATAGAGGGACCCAAAGAGGGTGACCAGGGCCAGCCCAACCAGGGCCATGATCAGGACCGCGAAGGCATAGGCTATTTTCATGTGCCATGCAGTCAAAAGCCGTTCGATGTTGGAACCGGATTCTTGCAAGCGATCTATTTCCCGACCGAGCTGCCAGAAGGGCAAGGATTCGAGCTTGGCCTTGGGATCAATGACCAGGAAGCTTTGCACATCCGTGCGCAGATCCAGAAGCATGGCCTCGACCTCCACCGACGAAAACGCCTTTGGATCGATTTTCGTCACGGCCTGCAAAGCCCAACCTTTCTCCGTGGCGTTGAAATTCCTGGCCCGGATGACTTCCTGCACGACCCCGCCATTTTGCGGATCAAAGACATACACCGTCAGGTTGGTCCCTGTTTTCTCAGCCGGAGTGACTCCGGCCATATGCACGATCTGATTGCCTTCCCGGAACCAGATATCCGTAAGACGACGGGAGGACGCCTGCCTGTTCCGCACCTCCTCGGTCCAGATCCGTTCCGCCGCCTTGTGCCCCCCTGCACCCAATCCTTCGGAAAACAGGAACTGCACCGCGCAGAGGATCAGTGCATAGCCCAGGATGGTGTTGCACACCCTGCCCAGGGATACGGAGCACGCCTCCAAGGCCAGGAGCTCACGATTGCGGAGCATGAGGCCCAGCTGGACCAAAAGGGCCAGCAAAAAGACGGCCGGAAAGATCTGGGCCAGGATGAACGGAAGGCGATAGGCATAATAGGCGGCAATGACCCCAAGCCCCACGCCGGCTTCGAGAAAATCATCCAGGCGATCGAACAGGTCGATGAACACGTAGACCCCGAGGCCCACCCCACACAGGAGAAAGAGCAGAAACAGATTCTGGCGCAGGATGTAGCGTGACAGGAGGCTCATGACCGGGGTCTCCCTGATGGACGGAAAAGGCCTCCGAGCATGGACCACACGTCTGATTCCCGCTCACGAATCACCCCCCACAACCCGGCTCCTCCCACCGCCAAAAAAAGGGCATTGGGCATCCACAACGCCACCGCCGGGCTGATCACACCGCTTTCAGCCAGAGACATGCCTGCGGACAGCATGACGTAGTAGGCGAAAAAAGCGCCGAGGCAGAACAGAAGCCCGTACTGTCGCTTCATGCCCTGAAAAAACAGCGCCAGGGGCAGGGCAAAAACTCCCAGAACCATGCAGGCGGCAGGCAGAGCGAATCGCTTGTGCACTTCGATCTGAACCCGGCGCTGGAAATTGAGTTTTTCCTGATCCAGGGATTTCGAAATCAAGGAACGTAAATCCCTCCAGGACATTTCCTTGGGTGCCTTGTCCCCGATTTTGAACCCTCCGAGCAAACGGCTCATGTCCAGAGAAAGGATGTAGCGATCGAAACCAACCACCGAGAGTTCCCCTTCTTCCTCCCTGTACACGTGTCCGTTTTCAAGAAGCACCAAGACCTGTCCTGCGTTGGGATCGGAATCGATGCGGCCTCTGGGCGCGACGATGGTGGCCTGCGCATTGGGCCTCGAACTGTCCAGGACGAACACGTCCTGGAGATCCCCGCTGACCGGGTCCGACTGGCGGGCAAAAAACGTCAGGCCCGGAAAGGACGTGTTGAAAACACCAGGCTGGACATTGACTGCAGTCTTGTGCCGGGCCAATTCGACCACGGTCTGGCGGAAGTTGTCCATGCCCCAGGAAATGCCGGCCAGGGAAGTCCACAAGGTCAGTCCAGTGCCCAACAGGCAAAGGACCAACGGCGCTGGCAGCAGCGCGCCGGCCCCAATCCCTCCGGCCCGCAGGGAGAGGAGTTCCCGGTCCGCGCCCATGCGCAGAAAGGTCAGAAAGAGACCCAGCATGCACGAAACCGGGATGAGCAGGATGAGAAAAAAAGGGGTCAGAAAAACGAACAGCTTGCCCATGTCCAGCAGGGTCACTCCCTGGGTCAGAAAGAGCTCCCGCAGCTGCAGCAGGCGGCCCAGCAGGATGAGGCAGAGAAAACCGCACAGACAGATGCCCGCGATCTGTGTCATCTCGCGGAACAGCTCCCGTTGCAGGAGGGGGATGCGGATCACCTGCGGCTGGCCTCGTCACTGTAGAACTTGGCCAGGGCCAATTCCTCTACGGGGGTCATATTGAATCTGGATCCGGCCTCGGCCATGAGATCCTTCAGGGCCTTCCCGTCGCGTCGATGTTCCTCGATCCAGGCAATGGCGTTCCGCAGATTCCTGTCTGTGGGCATTATGGTGGTCATGATGTACTCCTCGGGTTGGTTTACGCCGAGAAGGCCATACCGGAAAGGTCGTCGGGACACAATGTCGCCAATTCAATGCATCCTGGTCCTGGCCGTTTCGATCCGCATCTCCTGGGGCTCGCGCCACACAAAACGGATTGCGCCGTGTTCGGCTGTGGTCATGACCGTGGCCCCCGATGCGAC
>JAAYCS010000164.1 GCA_012729655.1 Desulfovibrionales bacterium
AATCTCTGCAAATGTTTGTGGATCCTGGTGCCAATCCGGCCATTGGGCAGAGTGTGATCCGGCCTGTGCCTCGTTTTCCCGAAGGGGTTCGGATTTTGGAGACAAAGCCTGAGGAAATTGAGATAATGATTAAACGTAACGAAATCTTGATGAACCCCGTGGAGGAATGATGGGTAAACTGTTCGGCACGGATGGCATTCGCGGACGCGTGAACTCCTATCCCATGCAGCCGGAACTGGTCCTCAGGCTGGGGTTGGCTGCGGGACAGTATTTCCGCAAGGGAGCGAGACGGCATCGGGTGGTCATTGGCAAGGATACCCGGCTTTCGGGGTACGTGTTCGAGTACGCGCTGACCTCTGGCCTCTGCGCCGCAGGCATGGATGTCTTCCTGGTTGGTCCTCTGCCCACGCCGGCCATCAGCTTTCTGACCAGGAGCATGCGCGCCGATCTGGGGGTGGTCATCTCCGCGTCCCACAACCCGTTCATAGACAACGGAATCAAATTTTTCGACAAGGATGGATTCAAACTCCCGGACAGCGTCGAGCAGGAAATTGCGGAAATGGTTGCGAATCCAGAGATGGCCTGGGCCTTTCCGGCCCATGACAAGGTCGGCCGGGCCCGAAAAATTCAGGACAGTCCCGGGCGGTACATTGTCGAGCTCAAGCACAGCTTCCCTGCGAACATGACCCTGGATGGTCTCAAGATAGTACTGGATTGTGCCCATGGCGCCGCCTACCGCGTGGCCCCGCTCATTTTCGAGGAATTGGGTGCCACTGTCACCACCCTCGGGGTGGACCCCGATGGACTCAACATCAACAGGGACTGCGGATCCCTGCACCCGGAGCTGATGGCCACCAAGGTCCGCGAGCACGGAGCGGACATCGGTCTGGCCCTGGACGGGGACGCGGACAGGCTGATCGTGGTGGACGAACACGGAGATGTTCTGGACGGCGATCAGATAATGGCCCTCTGCGCGGAGGAAATGATGAATCGTGGCACCCTGACCGGCAATACGCTGGTGTCCACGGTCATGAGCAACATGGCTCTCGAAGTGTTCATGGCTGAACATGGAGGCCGTCTGGTGCGGACCAAGGTCGGGGACAGGTATGTCGTTGAGGAAATGCGCAAGGGAGGATATGTTCTAGGTGGAGAGCAGTCCGGACATCTGGTGTTCATGGAGCATTCAACCACCGGTGACGGCATTCTGGCTGCTTTGCAGCTTTTGAGCATCATGGTCGGCCGTCAGCGTCCTGTCTCCGAGATTGCCAAGCTGTTGACCCCCTATCCGCAGAAGCTGGTCAATGTACGCGTGAAAAAGAAAGTGCCCTTTGGTCAGGTGCCTTCGATTCAGGATGCAGTCCGACACGCGGAAGACAGGCTCGGTCGCACGGGGCGCGTCCTGCTGCGGTATTCCGGGACAGAGTCCCTGGCCCGGATCATGGTCGAGGCCCAGGATCAGTCAATGGTCGATGCGCTCTGCGCCGAACTGGTCCAGGCCGTGGAGGCAGGGCTGGCTTAAAGGAAATTCATGGAGGAGGGGGTGACCCTTCCTGAGTGGGTGAGAAACTATAAGGAGCGATGCATGCAGGTACGTAAAG
>JAAYCS010000165.1 GCA_012729655.1 Desulfovibrionales bacterium
CACGATCCGGAAACATCCCTGTCCAGGGCTTCCAGGGTCTCGTGGAGAAGGGCATAGGCCGGAGCGTACCCGTCCGGGGCAAAGGACAGGGATTCAAAAAAACGCACGCAGTTGCAGATCATGCCCAGTTTTTTGAGATCCTTTTTCATCCCTGAAAAGGAGTTGATCAGCACCCCCTCCTCCAGGCAATGATACTCTCTCCTGCGGTCCCGGCTGACACGGAAATGGACCAGGCTGAGGGGGTCAAGGCAGCCGCAAAAGCGTCTGCGGCTGCGGCGGCCTCCAAAGGCGAAGCCAGTCAACAGGCCGTGCAGGGGGGAAAAAAAACGGACCCAACAGTCTGCTTCGCGAAACGTCCCCACCCGCAGCACGATGACCTGTTCGGAAAATTCCATGCCCAATTCCGGAACTACTCCACGACCAGGGTCTTGACCTCGCCGGGTTTGGCTTCAAAGGGATAGGGATTGCCGTCGAGCTCCAGCTTGACTCCTCCGGCATTGCCAAATTTGACGCTCAGAGTTTTTGTGAAAGCGATGGAAGTGGACTCGCCCTTGCGCAAAAAATAATCCACCACCTTGTCATCTGCCCTGGCCTGCAGCCAGCTTGCGGCATGAGCAGTCACGATCAGGACCCGCTCGTTGCCAGGTGCGGTCTGTTGCGGACCTGGAGTCTCCACTGTTTGGGCTGCAGGATCAGAGGGCTGTGGGGAATCAACCGTGGCATTGGAGGAATTTTGGACACCGGGGTCCGACGCGGCCGCAACCTCCTGCATCTGCGTGATGGGGGCAGGCAGATCCGAAGCCGACTCGGCTGGCGCAGAAGTTTCCGGAATGGCCCGGGGCTGCTCCGCGACAGGCTCCACAACTTTGGTTTGGCGGCCGCGGTACACGTCGAATGCATACCAGCCTCCGATACCGAGGACGAAAATGCCCAGCACTGCCACAATACGAACCGCGCTGATCAGATGGCCGGGATCATGGCTCTTCACCTTGATCCTGGGAGCGTGCATTTCCGGGTGGTCGGCTTCCGTGGGAACAGGGTACGCCCGGCTGAAATGAAGACAGATTTCAGCGGCGTCGAGATCCAGCAGCGTGGAATAACTGCGCACAAAACCCCTGGCGTAGACAGGATGAGGAAACCTGCTGCGATTGCCCTCTTCCAAAGCCACGATCACCGACGGGGCGATTTTGATCTTTTCCTCCACCGCCTCGATGCTCAGCCCCTTACGTTCCCTGGCCGCGCGCAGAACCGCTCCAATTTCAATCAGATCCATATCCGGAAAACTCCATGCATGGCTTGGCGTCAGGGATGTTAGAGCCGCTTCTCAATCACTGCCTTGCTGCGCAGGCCGCGCATATATTCCTGGAAACGTTCTTCCAGCTTGGGACGCATGATGGCCTCCCGCACTGCCTCCTCTACATCGGCCGGCTGCTGAGTTGCCCCCTCCCTGCGGTCCAGAAGTTTCAAAAGTACCCATTTGTTCTGGATCATGAAGGGACTGCTCAGCTCACCCACGGAGAGATCGCGCAATGCGTCCTTCCAGGGCTCGTCCAATTGCCTCCAGTGCACATCGGATAGCATGCCATCGGCTTCCTTGGGCCCTTCGGAATAACGGGCCACTGCCTCGGCAAAGGAGAACTCGCCCTTGTCCAGGGCTTCGCGCAGAGACACAGCCATGTCCTGGTCGCCCAGGACGAGAATCTGCAATTCCACGATCCGATCCCTGCCAAGCTCAGCCTGATTTTGCGCGAAATACGCATCTACCTCTTCCTGGGTGACCACGACCTTGCGTCGAACCATGTACCCGAGCATGCGATGCTTCATGATGTCCTGCCGGGTGCTCTCCTTGAACTGCTCCAGGGTCATGCCCTGCAGGCGCAGGCCACGGTTGAATTCATCGTCGCTCAAGCGTCGGCGGACCTTCAGCTGCCGGATTTCATTTTCCACTTCCGAATCCGTAACAGCGATTTGCAAGCGTTCAGCCTCCTGGCGCAGAATGATATCATCTATCATACTGTCCAGCACCTGGGATGCGACCTTTTCCGCTGTGGCCTGGTCCGGCATTTGACCCATGGACCGCATGTGCTGCAGAATTTCCTGATAGGTCACGATTTCCCCGTTGACCGTGGCGACGATGCGGTCAACGACCTGGGCCGCGCGACCGGAAGCCAGAAAGGTAAAAAGGAAAAGAACCACCAATGCGGAGGTCAGACCATATTTTTTCATATTGAACGGTCCAGTTGTACTCATATGGATTGCACCGGAAGCAGAGCTGGTTGTGACGCCCAGCCTGATTTCCGGCATGGACTGCACACATGCAGCGCGCCCACGGTACTAACCTTCAGCGCCGGCCGAGTCCAGTTCAAACTTGACCAGCCCGGGGAGCGAGGTGGAAGTGTCCTGGCAAACCTGCACGTGGTTCCGCAGACTCCCCAGCCTTTCCTTGAGACCATGCATGGCCTGGGTGCGGGAAACATCTGTGGCCAAGCGCAACTCCACCTTGGCCGGAGGAAGAATCCGGGCGGCTTGCGCGTTTTGGCTGACCCAAAGCACCAGCTTGGCCAAATCAAGGTTGTGGCGGGTTTCATCCCAATGGAAAAGAGCGCGATCATCCAACAGGTCCACCCGCACCGCGCCCAGCCGGCGGGCATCGATCTTGATCATAAGCACCGCCACAAAAAGCTTGAGGGCCTCGGGCAGGGACCCAAACCTGTCGCGCATGTCGTCCACAACCTCGACAATGCAGGCCTCATCCCTGCACGAGGAAAGTGCCTTGTACAAATGGAGGCGTTCCTTGCTATCGGCGACATAGTGTTCAGGGATGAGGGCTTGGAAGCCCAGGTTGAGTTCCGGTTCGATTTCCGTCTCCACCTTTCCTCCACGCAGTCGGGTCACCTCTTCCTCCAGCATTTCCAGGAAAAGATCGAGTCCAACCTTGCCAATGGTCCCGGACTGGGCCTCGCCCAGGATGTTCCCGGCCCCCCGCATGCGCAAGTCCTCCATGGCCACCTTGAAACCCGCACCCAGATAGTCCATGTCCAGGATGATCTTCAGCCGTTTCCGGGACGCTTCCTGCAAGCGGTCCAGGTCCTGGATGATGAAATAGGCATAGGCCTGTTCGCTGGAACGCCCCACGCGACCGCGCAACTGGTAGAGCTGCCCAAGGCCGAAAAGGTGGGCCTGGTCGACGATAAGGGTGTTGGCCCTCGGGAAATCGAGCCCCGATTCAACGATGGCCGTACAGACGAGCACGTCCAGCTCTCCGTGCCAGAACTGGTGCATGGTTTCTTCCAGATCAGCGGCCTTCATCTGGCCATGCCCCATGCCGACCCGGGCCCCGGGAACAAGGGAGGAAACGAACTCCTTCACCCGCTCCAGACCTTGGATCCGGTTATAAACCCAGAAGACTTGGCCTCCACGGGCTATTTCGCGCTCCACAATCGCCTTCAGCTGGGCCGGATCGCGTTCCATCAGGGATGTCTCCACCGGTTTGCGGTCTCGGGGAGGCGTCTCGATAACGCTCAATCCCCGGATTCCGGAAAGAGACAGCTGCAGGGTCCGCGGAATGGGCGTAGCGGTCAGGGTCAGAACGTCGATGTTCGAGCGCATCTTCTTGATCCGCTCCTTGTGTTTGACCCCGAAACGCTGCTCCTCGTCCAGGATGAGAAGGGAAAGGTTGGCGAATTCAACGTCTTTGGACAGCATGCGGTGCGTGCCGATGAGGACGTCCACCTGCCCCTGCCGGACGGCTTCGGTGACCCGCTTCTGACCCGACGGGGGCACGAAGCGGCTGAGCAGGCCCACACTAATGGAAAACGGCTCCATGCGTTGGCGGAATGTCTGATAGTGCTGCTCGGCCAGAACAGTCGTCGGGCACAGCAAGGCCACCTGTTTGCCGTCCATAACCGCACGGAAGGCCGCGCGCAGTGCAACTTCAGTCTTGCCAAAGCCCACGTCCCCGCAAACCAGCCGGTCCATCGGCTCAGGCTTTTCCATGTCAGCCAGGACGTCACCGATTGCCTTTTCCTGGTCCGGAGTTTCGTCGAAGCCGAAACTGGCCTCGAATTCCCAGTACATTTCTGACACCGGATTGTATTGAAAGCCTTTGGCAATCTTGCGAAAAGCATACATTTCAACCAGATCGCTTGCGATCTTGGCGATGGATTGGCGAGTCCTCTCCCGGGCCTTGATCCAGGAGGAGCTCCCCAGTTTGTCCAGGCTGGGACTGCTTCCCTCGGGACCTTTGTAACGCTGCACCTGGGACAGACGGTCCACGGGCAGATACAGGCGGTCCTCCCCGTCGTACTGCAACAACAGATAGTCGTTGGCCACGCTGCCGAACTTGATGCGATGCAGGCCGCCAAACCTGCACAGACCATAGTCGCGATGGATCAGAAGATCCCCGGCCTCCAACTCGTCAAAGGAATCCAATCCCTTGAAGGCCTTGCTTGCCATCCGCTGGGGCTTGGGCGCGCCGGGCTGCAGGACGGACTCTGGCAAGATCTGCAGCCCGGCCCAGGGCATGCGCATGCCATGACCCAGAGAGCCCACCAGGGCAAACAGGCCCCTGCCGCGCATGTCGTAGTCCGTTTGCAGGACGTGCTCATCCTGGGCCGCGAGCTGCAGGAATTTCTTGCGGGACTGTTCGGAGTGAAAACAGAGAATGGTCTGGCCATACGTCCGTCTCCAGACGTCCAACTCCTGCATCAGAGCCCGCCATGGTCTGGTGCGGCTCTCCGAGGTCCAGAACAGATCCTCGAAGCTGCTCACGCTCTCCTCGGGGAATTCGACTCCCTCTTCCCGCACACCCATGACCAAGCTTTCGAAAAGAATCTGGGGGGAATCATCCCATACCCTGCGCACATCTCCTGGAGTCTGAATCAAGCCCTGCCGGGGCCACTGCCGCTGCTCCCCGCGGAAATGGTCCTGCCAGACCCAGCTTGTCTCCTCGAGCTTGGCCCGCAGATCCTGAGCTTCGACCATGAGAAAAATAGTCTTCTCCGGCAACCATGCCTGGAGGCCCACAGTGCGCTGGTAGTACATGCTCGGAGGCAGACCGGGCTTGACCTGCAGTACTTCCTTTTCCAGATCTGCCCGCGTGGCCTTGGGAATTTCCCCCAACCTGACCCATCCGTCGTGCATGGACCGCGCCGCCTCGCGGTAGGTGTTGGCGCCAATGCACGGGCCCGCCGGCAACACGGCTGCATGCTTCAGATCTTCCCGGGAACGCTGAGACACAGGTTCAAATATCCGGATCCGCTCCAGGGTATCGCCAAAAAACTCCAGTCGCAGGGGGTGGTCGTAGCCGGGGCAGAACACGTCCATGATGTCCCCGCGCAATGAGGCTTCTCCCACGGACGTGACCATGGAGACACGGGTGTATCCCCAGTTGATGAGGGTTTCGAGAAGATCGTCCTGCGCGACCTCCTCCCCCGTGGTCACCCACAGATGCTCGCGGGCGAGAACTTCGGGTTCAGGCCATTTCTGAATGAGGTTTTCCAGGGGCAGGAGCACACCCCGGGAGGGTCCTTTCTGGCCAAGGGCAAAAAGGGCCTGCCAGCGTTCGGGCCACGGCGAGCGGCGCGGCTCTTCCACCGCGTAACGCGGGAAGCGCAGCCATGAACGTTCCCAGAACGGACGGTGCTGCTCACCAGGGGAAAAAAGTCGCGCCAAGGATACATACAGATGCAGCTCTGCGCTGGGGGGCAGCACCACAACGACATTGTATCCATCTTCCATGAGGGTCTGGGCCAAATACATTTGTGTGGCCGGACCGCTCTTGAAAATGCGGATTTGGGACTCGTTCCCGTCAAGAAATTTTTGCAGCGCGGAAGGAATCACACGGAACGCCTGGAAAAATGATGGTGAACAGCAAAAGCCGCCCAGGTCGGGGGCGGCTCAGATACCTGGCTTTTCGGCTCGGATACGAATCAGCTCGGTCCAAACGAGCCGTATCTCCTGGCCCATAAGACGGATCAGGTCAAGGGCGATCAGACGGGAACGCACCCGGCAGGGGGCTCCGGTGCAGGTTTCCATCCTCAAGATGTCTTCCAGGAAGCTTTGCGCCAGAACAGGATCATACTCCCGGGTGGCGCGACCGTTTCAGACCTGCTGAAAGGCCAGACCTGCGATGATGGGTACGTCCTTCAGGGGAGCAAGGCAACTGCTGTTTGCCATTTGACGAGGACGTGACACGAGACGAAAAAGGATGGACAGTGGCGGGGCTGACCTGTATGGCATGGCCTGTCCGACCCCTTCAATCGAGTCCACGGAGCAGACCCTATGGCGCGTTTTCTTCCCAATCAGGACCCCTTCACCCTGGAAGATCAGCTCAAAATCCTCGGCCACGACGAATTGCTCGATTTTTGGGAAGAAAGCCAGATGCTCGACAAATACATTGAGCCCAGTGAACACCAGGAACCGCCCTCCGTGCATTACGAAAACGCTATCCTCCACGAGCTTCGCCTGCGCTCCATGGGCCGCATCTAACTTCTGGTTATTTCACCACATTCAGGGATCACGGATTTTTTCGAGGACAATGGCCCCGTTGTGGTTCCACCCCTTTCAGGCACGTCAACGCAACAGGCCCGCCAGAAGCAGCCCATGTATTCCAGGCGATCTGCAGAACGAATCGAGACATGACTGTTATTTCTCGCAAAGCCCCTCGCCCGGCTGCATGACCCGGCCTGTAAGCGTGGTTTCGTAGCCGCCAAGGGCTTCTATCCTGGCCTTGAATCCCGCCGAACTGATCAGCTCCAGCACAACTTCCGTTTTCCAATCCATCAGTTCGGGCAGGAACGCCAAGTCGTATCGCTCCCTGGCCAGAGGGATGAAGTCCAGATCCAGTGCCTTGGCTGCGGCAAAAATGCCCAGGCCACAGGATGCAGTGCCAGTCAGCACGTTGACGGCCACGGCCATATGCGTGAACTCCTCCTTCTCATAGCCCCGAACCTGTTCAGCTCCAATCCCGGCCTGACGGAGATGATAGTCGAGCAGGATGCGCGTGCCCGCGCCGCGCTGGCGGTTGATGAAGCGCACCTCCGGCCGGGCCAGATCTTCCACGCTCCGGATATTCAGGGGGTTTCCCTTGGCCACGATAAGGCCCTGGTGGCGAATGGCCAGATTGACACAAACCACGTCCAGGCCTGGCAAGTACTTGCTGAAAAAAGGAAAGTTGAAGTCTCCACTGGCTTCATCGAAGAGATGTGTTCCAGCCATGAGGGTCGAACGGGTGCGCAGGGCGGTGAGGCCGCCCATGGACCCCACATGGCTGGAGGAGATGCGGACCGGCCGGGGCAGACACATGAGATCGTTCCCGAGCACGTCCACGATGTTGTCATGGCTGCCGATCACGATCAGGGTCTGGTCCAGTTCTGACTCCGGAACCAGGAGCTCGGCCTGGACCATGCTCCCTGCCTCGACCCCCTCGCTGTCGACCGGGATGCGGGTCACACCCTGGGCCCGGATCAATGTGGTGATCATACCTGCGCCACGGCTCAGGGGACTGGCCACTAATTTGGATCCCACCCGGCCAATGGCCAGGCGAACCAGCTCCTCGGTGCCAAGCTTGGAGGGCACTTTGCGGGAAATCTCGACGCCGATCTTCCGCCGTTCAGGCCGTGTCTTCCGTGACAGCCAGGAAAGAATGGGAATGAGCAGTTCTTCGAAGCAGACAACGGCCGACACAGGGTATCCCGGGGCACCCACGACAAGTTTCCCGTCGATCACGCCCAAAATCGATGGCTTGCCGGGCATGACGTCAATTCCGTGAACCAGCACGCGGCCCAGACGCTCAATGATGGACCTGGAATAGTCCTTGGACCCTGCCGATGAGCCTGCCCCCACCACCACGATGTGGGCCTCCCCATCCACTGCAGTCCGCACAGCTTGGGTCAGGGCCTCCATGTTGTCCGGGACGGGAGGTATGCGCTCGAAAAGGCAGTCCTGCGCGGCGGCCAGTCCGGCAAAAATCTGAGAGTTGCTTTCAATGACCTGCCCTGGACTGGGCTGTGGACGGAGGGTAAAATCCAGGACTTCGTCGCCCGTGGGGATGAAAGCTATGCGCAGCTTCTCCCACACCAGCACCTCCCAGATCCCCGCGCTCAGCAGCCCTCCCACGTCGTACGGCGACAGCTGGCGGTTCTGGGGCAGCAGCAGTTCCGTGGCCACGATATCCTCACCGATGCGTCGGACATGCTGCATTGGAAAGACCGGCGTTTCCGTTTCAATGAAGTCCGCAGTCTCACGCACAACCTTTTCGACCATGAGCACGCCATCCATGCCTTCAGGAAGTGGATGTCCCGTGTTGACGGCCACGCACTGGGTGCCCTTGGCCAACCGCAGAGGATGACCTTCCCGGGCAGCAAAGGTCGTATCTGCCCTCACAGCGAAGCCGTCCATGGCCGCACTGTGGAACGTGGGGGACGAGCACACGGCATAAACCGGCCTGGCCAGAACCCGACCTGATGCCAATTGGGCAGGAATGGTTTCCCTGCGGACCAGCCGATCCCGGTCCAAGGCCTTTATGGCCAGGCGCAGGGCTTCGGCCACAGGCATGGTGTGCAGATAAACATTGCGTTTTTGCATACGTTCTCCCTGTTATAAGACCCAGACCGCCACAGTCTGTCCGGCCGCTATCCCTTCCAAGGGGGCATCCAGACGCACCAATCCGTCGGCATCGAGCATGGTTCGCAGCAGGCCGGACTTGCCCAACCTTGGCATGGCCACGAGTTCTCCGCCAAGGTCTTCCAGCCGAACCCGCACGTAGTCTTCCCGGCCGGGTTTGGATGAAAGATTTGCCCCGAGACGCGCCGGACGCAAGGTCCTCCGACCTGGATCAAAGGCTCGCGCATCTCCGCCAAGATGAGCGAGCAGGGGCTGCCCAAAAACCAGCATGACGATCTGGGCAGACGTGACCTGACCCGGCAGACCGAGAACAGGCTTGTCACCGACCCGGGCCAGGATGGTTGGCTTGCCAGGGCTGATGGACACACCGTGGGCCAAAATTTCACTGTCCGCAAAGGACTCCAGGACATCGATGGTCAGGTCCCTGACCCCGATGGAACTGCCGCCGGAAATGAAAAGCACGTCGTCCTGGTCAAGGCTTTCGGATATGACCCGCACCAGGCTTTCCCGCTGGTCAGGAACCAGCCCGCGCAGCACCGGTATGGCCCCGGCCTGACGGGCCAGGCAGGCAAGTGTGTGCGTATTGACGTCCCGGACCTGTCCGGGACGGGGTTTATCCGTTACGGGCACGAGTTCGTCCCCTGTGGAGACGATACCGCAGCGGGGCCGGCAATGGACCCGGGCCGTATTGAAACCCAGGGCGGCCATGAGGCCAATGTCCTGGGGTCGCAGCCTGCGGCCGGCAGGCAAGGCCACGTCATTTGCCGCCACGTCCTCCCCAACGAGCATGACGTTCTCCCCGGGCACCACGGTCTTGCGGACCTCGACCGTATTTTCACCAAGGATCTGGGTATGCTCGACCATGATCACGGCGTCGGCGCCCGGCGGAAGCGAGCCTCCCGTGGCAATACCCATGCATTCGCCCACCCCAAGCGGCCGAGCGACCACCTCGTCGATGGCCGCATTCTGAACGAGTTGGAGGTAGCCGGGATTGCCTTCGCTGTTCCCGAACGTATCCGCAGCGCGCAGTGCGTATCCGTCCATGCAGGAGCGGTCCAGAGCTGGAATGTTTTCCTCCGCCACAAGATCTTCGGCCAGGACCCGGCCCAGACAGCCGTCCAAGGCCGCCACCTCTCCTGAAGTTGGAGCGAATTCAGCGAGGAGTTCCAGAAAACGGGCCGGCGTGATGACCCGGAAAAAACCATGATCCATGACCTACTCCGGCTTCAGGGGTGGTGTTTTTCCTTCGGGGTAGGTCTCAGCGTAGTACTGCACCTTTTCACCGAAAAGTTCCTGGGCTTTGGTCCGCGCAAATGTTTCGATGTCCTCCTGGAGCTGCAGAAATTGGCGGGACAGTTGGCGTCCCACGGGCGTCAATTCATAACGCTGGCCCCGCCCTTTGACCTTCTGCACCAGCGGCCTGCCGACACTCTCTTCGGCCGCCTTGAGTTTACCCCAGGCTGCCCGGTAGGACATTTTCATGTCCGTGGCGGCCTGCCGGAGTGATCCGTGCTCCTCTATTTTCTCCAAAAGCAAGGCCCGCCCAATGCCAAGGAAGATCTTCTGATCCTTTTCAAGCCAGAAGTGGAGACGCAAGGTCAGGCTTACATCCTGTGCAAAGTCAGTCATGATTCCCTCCCCTCGTTTGAGGATGACATGTCACACGATCAAACGGACAATTCCATAAGATGAATCATGGGCATAAAACAAGCATTGTGATATGTGGCAAGAAAGGATAGCAAGTTGGCGGTTATGTCTTGTTTTTCTTCCACCTTTGACGGAGAATGCACATGCTCGCAGCCGGAAATGCACGGGAATTGCTCAACAAGCGGATCAACGCATGCAAAGAACGGGGTTTTCTGCCCGCAGACCTGATCCATCTGGTCGAAAAGATATACTCCGCCCAACTTGAGTCGCGCGAAAAGGCCCAGGTTTCATCCGCCTCCACGCTGGGGATCGCCGACCCACTCCAGCACGCCCAGGGAGCGCCCCTGCTTCCGCGAAACAAATTCCCGTATGACCGGGACCAGACCGTGGGTCTTTTCCATCAATTCCTGGAACTCCTTGCGGCCAGCACTCCGGCCTTGAAAGAAGCGGCTTCGTCCATTGCCAAGGCATTGAAAGAGCCTTCTCTCAATCTGGACGAGGCCATGCAGGCCCATCTTGACGGGGACGAAAGCTTTTTCGCCAAGTGGAGCACTGCCACCCCGAGTGCCCCCCGGACCCTGCCCATGCTTGTGCAGGCAGCCATGACTCCGTCCTTGGAACGCTGCGCCGAGCTGCTTGGAGCCCGGACTGACCTGAACAAATCATGGGGCCACGGACACTGCCCCCTGTGCGGCAGCATGCCCATCATGTCAGATCTGCGGGAAAAGGAAGGCTTTCGCTACAACATCTGTGGATTCTGTCATGCCGAATACCGCGCCACCCGGCTCCAGTGCCCCTTCTGTCTCGAAACAGACACGGGCAGACTCGAATATTACGACAGTCCTGAAGAGCCGGGACTGCGCGTCAATGCCTGCAAAACGTGTAAAATGTATATCAAGACAACGGATTTCAGGAACCTTGACCGAAGGGCCCTGCCTCTGGTGGACGATCTGGAGTCCCTGCGACTTGACGTCCTGGCCCGGGAGAAAAAATACAAGCGGCCGACTCTCTCAGCCTGGGGATTCTGACAGGGGCGTAAACAGGAACCTTCTGCCTACCGAACTGGGCACCACATGCGTTCCAAGACGGTCCTTTGCAGCGTCACTTTCGCAGGGGTGCGTTCATGCCGGTGGATTCCCTGTGACGTCTCCGGCAAGGACAGGCCAACGAAACTGACATACCGGGGAGAACATGAGAGGAGTCGTGCTGGCAGGGGGACAATCCTCCCGCCTGGGGCAAGACAAAACTGCAGTCCTACATGGAGGACAGACCCTTTTGGAACGCTCGGCAGCACTTCTGGGCCGGCATTGCGAAGAGGTCTATATCTCCTGCAGGCACCCGGAAACCATGCCGTTGCCCCTGCCGGTCATTGTTGATGTGACGGAGCGGATGGGACCGGTGGGCGGCATCATCACTGCCCTCAGGCGCCTGGGTGGGCCGCTGCTTGTGCTGGCCTGCGACCTGCCATTCATGGAAGACAGCGTTGTGCGACAGCTCCTGCAGGCCCACGCCAAGCGCCCTCCCCACTGCGTGATGACCACATGGGAACAAGGGGGCACGGGGTTTATCGAGGCCTTGGTCGCCATCTACGAAGACGGGGCTCTTCCTCATCTCGAACAGGGTGTGGCCCGGGGAGTCTTCAAATTGAGCCGACTCATCCCCCCATCCTTGCGCCATACAATTACCTATGCGGAGAATGACGGCAAATTTTTCTTCAACGTCAACTACCCTCATGACCTGCGCAAATTGGACAACAGCGAGGTCCACGTGCTGTAGCCGTGCGCGGGCGTCACCTCGGACGACCATGCCGGAATAAACAGTCTCCTTCCGCTCACCCTCTCCGTGGCGGTGTACATTTTGAAGATCAAGGATTCAGTGCTTGCTCCAAAGTGTCATGCATCTCAGCCAGTTGACTCAATCCCACCATGCCGAATACCATGCGGAAATTGTCTGACAGCCCAGCCATGACCATTTCCATGCCAGCCCTTTCACTGTCCATGAACAGCTGCGTCAAAATGGCAATCCCAGCCCCATTGATGGATGTATTGGGGTCAAAATTGAGAATGATACGTCGTGTGCGGGAGTCCACAGCCTTGGAGTACACTTCGCGCAGGTACGGTTCGCTGTGTGAACCGAAACGGCCATGAATATCGATGACCAAGGCACCGCCGACCTTTCTGAGGCTGACTTCTTTTTGCCGGCTGCGGGCCAATTGCAGCCGCACCCTGGCCCGGATCAAACCTTCCTCCAGATTCTGACGCTGGATTGGCTTGTTGATGAAATCCGCCGCATCGAGGTTGAGGGCCTGGATGGCGAGGTCCATGTCCCCATGCCCTGTGATGACAATGACCTCAGTTGCGGGTGAACGTCGTTTGATTTCCTGCAGCACCTCAATGCCGCCCATCCCGGGCATCCTGATATCGGTCAGCACAATATCCGGTCTCTCCCGCTCGAAAACCTTCAACCCCTCTTCTCCTGACTCGGCCGTCATGATCTCAAAGCCATACACCTCCAGGAAAAGCCTGAACATCTTGAGGGTTGGCTTTTCATCATCAATGACCAGTATTTTTTCGTGTGTCATTCCGGACATCCCAGCGGATTGAGGTGAACGCAGGCAATTACAGCCATTATCCGTCTGTCTCGTCAACACCCGGGAAGCTCAACACAAAGGTGGTGCCCTGGCCTGGACAGCTGTCAATCGTGATGGTCCCACCATAATCCCGGACAATGCCATAGGTGATGGCCAGCCCCAGTCCCATGCCTTTTCCCGTCTGCTTGGTGGTGAAAAACGGCTCGAATATCTTGTTGCGGACGTTTTCGGGAATTCCAGCCCCATTGTCGGCAAAGGAGACGAAAACCCGACCTGCTTCGGCATACGTTTTGATCAGGATATCCCCCCTCAGGGCGGGCTCACTTTCCATTTTCTCCTGGATTGCGTCACGGGCGTTGTTGAGCAGGTTGAAGAAGACTTGCTGCAGACGGTTGTTATGCCCGAAGACGGTCGGCAACGCTTCGGCAAGTTCAAGACGGATTGTGATGCGCTGGAGAGAAAACTGACGGCCAATGATGGACAGCACCCCGCGGATGGGATCGTTCATGTGCACCCGCTCCAGGACAATTCCTGATTTTTTTCCAAAGGCCCGCAGGTTGTTGATGATGTCCGAGGCCCTGTCCACCTGCTGACTGATCACATTGACCATATCCCGGACCTGGGTTTCGGTCAGTTCACGATTCTGCTCGATCAGCAG
>JAAYCS010000166.1 GCA_012729655.1 Desulfovibrionales bacterium
AAGCAGCAATCAAGACGCTGCTGGCCCAGGACCGTGCGGCAGAGACGTTGCAGGACCGTCTGGATCAGGCCCTGGAGCTGATCCTGGCCGGGGAAGGTCTGCAATCAATCGCCAAAAGCATCGGGCTCAAGCGTGAGGTCCAGGAATCAGAGTTCTTCACCAGAGAGCGAGCTCCCCGTGAATTGCCGGAATTAGCCCCGGAAAACGTGGCTACCCTTTTCGAGCTGCCTCTGAATGCCACCACCCAATCCCCTCTGACCCTCAAGGATGGGTATCTGCTGGCCACCAAGGTGGAGCAGACTGCGGCCACCACCAAAACCCTGAACGAGGTCAAGGAAGCTATCTCGGCCGCGGTGGTCAGGGAAGAGGCCTTGAAAATGGCCAAGATTCAGGCGGACAACGACTTGGCAACCCTGCGGGGGGGTGGCACCGGTGGCGCCAAGGCAACAGAGACAGCTCCTTTCGGACGCCAGGGTTCCATACCCGGTCTGGGTGCCAACCCTGGGCTGGTTGCGGCTGCATTCAAGGCGGAACCCGGCACATGGTTGCCGGAAAGCTACGCATTCACCGATGGCTACGTTCTGGCCAGAGCCGTAAGAACCACGCCTCCTGCAGTCGACGAGTGGGAACAGGAGAAAGAAATCTGGCTTAACGCCCTCAATCAGCGGGCCGAACAGCAGGTCGTGCAGGCCGCTGTTTCGGAAATGAGAGCCAAGGCCGATATCCGCATCACCAACCCGGCCGTCATCGAAAACTGATCGAAGGCCCGGATCAACCGGGCCTTTTCGTTGCTTTCCTCTTTCCTGATTTCAGATCGTTATCCATTCAACTTCCGGGGGGCGCCCCCTCTCCAGGGTCAATCGGGCCAGTCCAGCCTCTCCAGACCTGGGCCAGAAAAGAGAGCCAGGGTTGAGCATCCACAGACCATCATCCCGCTGATGCCAATCGCGGATATGGGTGTGCCCATAGCAAACCAGATCTACGCGGTGAAACTGACTGGCCACCGTCTCCCCCACCCGCGATCGAGGTCCCCAGCCATGACCCATGCCGATCCGGAACCCCGCCAGCTCCACCTCGCGCAACATTGGCAAGGCGCCGCGCAAGGGAGGCAGGTCACAGTTGCCCTGCACGGCCAGGAAGTGCGGATGCGCATTGAGAAATGCCCAGGTTTCCTCGCCCACGCAGTCTCCGCAGTGCAGGAGCACATCGACGTCAAGACAGTAGCGTTCGAAGAGGGCAGCCAGCAGGGCGTCTGGCTGTTCAAGATGGGTATCGGAGAGAACAGCGACGATCATGAAGGTCCTTTGCCAGTCCGGGGATTGACCACAAATTCGCATTCAATCCACATGGGTTCGCCCGATTCCACGTGGTGCTCAGGGGTATTTTTCAGGGTTTCCAGGAACGTCAGCAAGAACGTCTGGAATTCCTCATCTCCGGAAATACGGTTCATCACGAATTCCCCAATGCTCCCATCGCCTTGGATATGCATACTGACCAGGGCGTACCCGGTATGCGCTGGAGACATGCTCGACCACAGGGACCGGATCGCGCGCTGCACGTGTCTGACGCGGGCCAGTTCTTCGGCAGTGCGCGGCTTGGAAACCCGTTGCCCCATTTCCGGATTGATCTGCACGGACACCGAGACATGCAGGGGCTCGGGGGGACGTGCCATCCCCGGTTCGACTCCCGACTCGCGAAAGACCCGGTCGCGATAAAAATTGATGATTTCAAGGTCGAGCTCCAGCACGCTGGGAAGACCGTAAAGTGGGCCAAAGAGCAAGAACCAAAGTGGGCCGATGTGCAGGCAAAGGGCCAAGAGGACGCTGACTGTGGCCCATGACAGCCGAAATGTCGTTACCCTGCGCTCCGTCATGGCAGGCTAAGGGCGCTTTTTGCCGTTCCCCCTGCGCCACCAGGATTCATCGGGTCGGGTAAACCACCACGCTGATTGATCCGTGGCCAGGAGGCTCTGGGCAAACTCATGGGCAATCTCCGTCCGCAACCGGGGCAAGGCATGTTCCAGCCATTTTGCCGCATAGGGGTTTCCCAGATCCAGCTCTTCCTTCAGATTGGCGATGAAATCGAGCTGATCCGCGTCCTGGGCCAATTTGGCCTCCACGGTCTCCCCCGCCTCCAATTCATGCCACAGCTCCAGGACCTCGGCCCGCAACCCCGTGCCCTCCAGGGCATGGGTGAACGCCAGAACCGGATCGCTCGTGTTGTAGATGCGGTTGACGTAATTGAAATCCCCGATGCGGGCCTCGTGCACGTCATGAAACAGACATAGGAACACGGTCCTTGCCACATCCGCCCCTGCCACGCGGGCCAGGATGTAGCCGATCATGGTCGTACGGAAGGAATGCTCCGCCACATTCTCCGCCCCGGACCCCAGAAACTGGTAACCCGTGCGCGGTGTCCGGCGCAGCATGCCCAGCTCGAAGATGAAATCCGCCAGGCGCCTCCAGGTCCGATCCGTCATGGCCGGATGTTCAGGTCCGGTATTCGGCATTGATCTTGATGTACTCCTCAGTGAAATCGGATGCCCAAAGGGTGGTCTGCTCCTTCCCTGCACCGAGCTCCACGCTGATATCCACGCTGTCTCGTCGCAAAGCCGAGGCCAGCAGACTGTCCCAGTCCGCCTTGACCGGGGTGCCCTGCCGAAAAATGGTCATGCCCGCGATGCACACCACAACCGCCTCAGGTTGGAATACGGCGCCGCTCCGCCCAAGAGCGGCCACAATCCGGCCCCAGTTCGGATCGCGCCCGTATAAGGCTGTCTTGACCAGAGGCGAATTGCCCACAGCCCGTGCCGCCAGTTCGGCATCGGACACGGTCAGGGCCCCTTGGACATGGATCCGCATGACCTTGGTCCCGCCCTCGGCATCCTGCACGATCTTGTATGCAAGATCCTGACAGACCTCCAGCATGGCATCCTCCAAGGCAGCCGCATCTTCCGGCCCGGCCGTGGGACCTGCCCCGTTGGCCAGGGCGAAAACGCAGTCGTTGGTGCTGGTATCCCCGTCCACCGTGATGGCGTTGAAACTCCTGGTCACGCAACGAGTCAAGGCCGCCTGCCACCAGTCGGGGTCGACGCCGGCGTCGGTCAGGATGAAACCCAGCATGGTGGCCATGTCCGGGCAGATCATGCCCGCCCCCTTGCAAAAACCAGCCAGGCGGACTGTTCCGGAAGTCAGCTGCACCTCGCGGGTGGCCACCTTCGGGAACGTGTCCGTGGTCATGATGGCCCGGGCCACATCTACCAGCCCCGTCTGGCCAAGATTCTCCTTCAAGGCAGGGACGCCTGCGACCCAGCGGTCCATCTTCAGTTGGTCGCCGATGACCCCGGTGGAGGCAGGCAGGATTTCATCCGGCCCAAGGTCCAGACTGGCCAAAAGTTCGAGGGTGGCGCGGCAGTTGTCGATCCCTTCTTGCCCGGTGCATGCGTTGGCCTGGCCGGTATTGACCAGCAGGGCCCTGATTCCCGTACGGTTTCGGGCCAGGATTTCCCTGGCTACCACAACAGGTGCAGCCTGGAAGCGGTTGGTGGTGAACACGCCAGCGGCCACGGCCGGAACTTCGCTGATGACCACAGCGAGATCGGAACGCCCCGGACGCTTGAAACCGCATTGAGCTGCGGAGAATTGAAAACCGGAAGGGATATGCATGGTTCCTCCGTGAAAAGGCAGTCCCGACGCTTGAACGGACCTGATTCCTGGCAGGGGTAAAAATCTTTGTCAAACAGCCAGTCAGGACGTCACATCGCAGGGTTGGGACGCTCCCCGGTCAGCTGGCAACAGTTGGGAGCCCCCTTTGCCAGCTCACCCAGGCTAATGGTATCGAGTTCGCGCAGCATGGCTTCCGTGGCCCGCTTCCACGCTGCCCTGGTCTGACAGACCCCGGTCCGCTCGCAGATCTCAGAATCGCGCAGACAGGCGGCAAGGTCCACAGAATCCTCCATTATGCGCACGATGTCACCCAGGGTGATCTGATCCGCCGATCGATTCAACCGATGTCCGCCTGCTGAACCGCGCTTGCTGGCCACTAGGCCCGCCTGCTTGAGAGGCTTGATGATTTGCTCAATGAACGGCACGGTGATCCCCGTGCGGTTGGAGATATCGCTGACCCGATTGGGAACCTCACCATTGTGCAGGGCCAGATCCAAAAGGATCCGGGATGCATATCTCGATTTTGCAGAGAGTTTCATAGCATCCTCAACTAATTGATATTTTAGAATAAGACTAGCCAGAATCAAGCCTTCCGTCAAGATCACGGACCGATTTTGATGGGTACTGCCCTGACTTGGTTCGCCCAGAAAAATCGCGCTCAATACCTCGAGGTGGGTTTACATTCTTCCCTTTTGCATTTGGATAATTGAGGAAACCGCATGAAACATCTGTTCAATGTTGCCCTGAAAAACTACAGCACCTATCGTATCGGCGGAACCGCAACGGACGTCTATCTTCCTGAAAGCATAGATGAAATTGTGGAAATCATCCGGCTCCACCGGGCCCAGGGACGCTCTTTCTGGATTCACGGCGGCGGGGCCAACACCCTCTTTCCCGATGGTGACATGAGCCTGCCCATTGTTTCCACCAGTGCAATGAATCGTTCCCACCGCACCGGCAATCTCCTTTTTGCAGAAGCCGGCAAGGTCATGGACGCCTGGGTGCTGGATTGCCTGCGCGGGGGACTGGGTGGCGTCGAATGCCTGTCCGGCATCCCGGGCACCCTCGGCGGGGCACTGTTCATGAACGCCGGGGCCTACGGGCAAGAAATCTCCGACCATCTTGAAAGCGTGACCGTCCTGAACGCCGATAACCATGTCGTGGAACTGGCCAAGACTGATTGCGGGTTCGGGTATCGTTCCGCCGCAGCCCTGCGAGAAACCGTCATCCTGGCCGGGACCTGGAGGCTGCCGGTCGGTGATCCTGAATCGCTCCTCAACAGACGCAAGGATATTCTGGCCCAGCGCAAGGAAAAGCAACCCCTCGAATTTCCTTCCGCCGGAAGCGTGTTCAAGCGTCCTGAAGGGGCCTATGCCTCGCAGCTCATTGATCTGGCCGGACTCAAAGGGGCCCGGATCGGTGGAGCGCAAGTCTCGGAAAAACATGCCGGTTTCATCGTCAACGTTGGCGGGGCCACCTGCCAGGACGTACTCGATCTGATCGAACTCTGCCGCAGGACAGTACGCGAACGCTTCGGCTACGAACTGGAACTGGAGCAATGCCTCTGCCCGTCCTGTACCGACAAATCCTGAACCGGGAGGCCCTATGACCAAATCTCTCAGGCCCGACATCGACATTGCCCAGGAAACCAGGATGCTGCACATCGGCGACATTGCAGACAAACTCGGACTTGGGTTTGACCAGATTGAACCATATGGCAAGTTCAAGGCCAAATTGCCGCTTTCCCTGGCCGAAAAAGATCAGTGCAAATACGGCAAGCTCATTCTAGTTTCGGCCATCACCCCCACTCCGGCTGGCGAAGGCAAGACCACTGTTTCCATCGGACTTGCCGATGGACTGAACCGCATCGGCAAGAAGGCCATGGTCGTGCTGCGCGAACCTTCCCTGGGCCCTGTCTTCGGCATCAAGGGCGGTGCCACGGGTGGCGGATACGCACAGCTTCTGCCCATGGAGGACATCAATCTCCACTTCACGGGCGATTTCGCGGCCATCGAAAAAACCAACAACCTGCTGGCCGCCCTGATAGACAACAATCTGCAGAGTAAAAACCGGTCCCTGAACCTGGACGGTCGCACCGTGGCCTGGAAGCGGGTCATGGACATGAACGACCGCTCGCTGCGGCGCATGGTCTGCGGTCTGGGCGGCCTCATGCACGGTGTGCCCAGGGAGACGGGGTTCGACATCACAGCGGCATCGGAAATCATGGCCATCCTCTGCCTGGCCGACGATCTGCCCGACCTCAAGCGTCGCCTGAGTGACATTTTCATCGGCTTCACCTTCAAGCGCGAGCCCATCCACGCCCGGGATCTGAATGCCCAGGGGGCCATGGCCGCCCTGCTCAAGGACGCCATAAAACCCAACCTGATCCAGTCCCTGGAAGGCAACCCGGCCATCATGCACGGGGGCCCCTTCGCCAACATCGCCCAGGGCACCAACTCCGTCATCGCCACCCGCACGGGCCTTTGCCTGGCCGACTACGTGGTGACCGAAGCCGGATTCGGATTTGATCTGGGCGGGGAGAAATTTCTGGACATCAAGTGCCAGTCCGCCGGCTTCGACCCCTGTGCCGTGGTGCTGGTGGCCACGGTCCGGGCCCTCAAATACCATGGCGGGGTTGAACTTCCCCACCTGGCCGTGCCCAACATCAAGGCGTTGGCCCGGGGCCTGGAGAACCTGACCAAGCAGATCGAGAACGTTCGGCTTTTCCAGCTGACACCAATCGTGGCCATCAATCGCTTTGCCTCGGACACGGACGAGGAGCACCAGGTCATCCTCGACCATTGCCAATTCATGGGCGTGCAGGCCGCCCTCATGGAAGCCTGGGAGCAAGGAGGGGCCGGGGCCGAGGAACTGGCCGAACTGGTCGCTGCCACGGCGGACCGATGCACTGCCCACTATGCCCCTCTGTACGACTGGAAGCAGAGCGTACGCGAGAAGATCGAAATCATCGCCACCCGGGTCTACGGGGCGGCCTCGGTGGAATACGCCCCGGCGGCCCTCACGGATCTCGACAAGATCAAACGTCTGGGGCTGGACCATCTGCCCGTTTGCATCGCCAAGACCCAGAGTTCCCTTTCTGACCAGCCGAGCCTGCGTGGCTGGCCCCGGGATTTCGTGGCCACCATCCGTGAAGTCGAGATCGCGGCCGGCGCGGGGTTCCTGGTGCCCTTGACCGGCAACATGATGCGCATGCCCGGTCTGCCTGAGGTCCCGTCAGCGGAAAGGATCGACATCGACGAACGTGGCGTGATCAGCGGATTGTTCTAGGAAGATGCACCATGACCCCACATCCCAACCGCATCACCCTGACCACACCCTCATGGTTCCGGCACCGCGTTGCGGCATTGCCGGAATGTATTTCCAGCCCCGAGGACCGCATGCGTCTGGTCCTGGAATTCGCCCGGACCAATGTGGAGCATGACACCGGGGGCCCCTTTGCCGCAGGCGTTTTCGAAATTGGGACCGGCCGCGTCGTGGCCTTTGGCGTAAACAGGGTCGTCCCCTCAGGCTGCTCCAGCGCTCATGCTGAGATCATGGCCCTGTCACTGGCCCAGAAGCGCCTGGGAACCTATGATCTGGGGCGGCGAGACCTGCCCCCCCACGAACTGGTGATCAACTGGCGGCCCTGCGCCATGTGTTTCGGAGCCGTGCTCTGGTCCGGTATCCGGTGTCTGTCCATTGCCGGCAGCGGCCAGGAACTGGAAGAGCTGACCGGCTTCGACGAAGGACCAATTCATCCCGGGTGGAAATCTGAATTGGCCAGACGAGGTATTGAGATGCAGGAGGGCGTGCTGCGGGAGGAAGCGGTGGATCTTTTCCGCTGGTTCAGGTCCAGTGGGCGACTTGTATACAACGCACGGCAGGGTTGAAACGCTGACTCCAACAGTTTCAGGAGGCCAGACGAAAGCCAATATCCTGGGCAGTACGTATTGTCGGCCGCTGGGATGCCAAGGCTGTCCGGACAAATCCTCTTCTTTGCCCTATATCGCTTTTCCGAGACCCATTCCCAGATACAGGGCCACGAAACCGACCAGATTCTGGCCTCCAAGGTTCAAGGCCAGCTTGAGCCACTGCCCATCCTGGGCGATACTGCCACTCTCGAAAATGAACGTGGAAAACGTGGTGAAAGCACCCATGAAGCCCGTCAAAATCAGAACGCGCGCCTGTGCCGACAGGGAACCGCGTTCCTCCGCCAGGATCCAGACAAGGCCGAAGAGGAAACACCCCAGGATGTTCACGGCCCACGTTCCCCAAGGGAAGTCGCGGCCCAGGAGTTCGTAGGCCGCACCCGAAAGCCAGTAGCGACTTAAGGTTCCGCAGGCCCCTGCCAGCGCGATCAGAAGAATTTTTGACATAAACTCCTCGACATTCATTCAATCATGTTGATGGTGCCACTGTTATCGCAGGCCGGACAATAAAAAACCACGCCTGAGCGTGGTGTGGAGGCCGCAAAATCCTACCATCGCCGGTGCAAATGGAGGAGTCATCGACGGCTGTCGCGGTTCAAGGGGGACCCCATCCCCTGCAATTTGTTTTTAATGATAAATATATATGCAAATGAAGTAAAGCCGCATGAATCTGCGGCACTGCCTCTGAATCTTTGCCCAGGGGCCGGTTGGCCCCTGGGTGGAAGGTTACAATCAGACCTTTGCGTCCTGGAGTTCCTGTGCGGAATAGCCCCAGCTGACGCCATGCGGGGGAAGGGTTTCCTGCTGGAAGAAGCGGGGCAGCTGGTCGTCGGCGTCGGTGAAGCCGGCCCGCCTGTTGAA
>JAAYCS010000167.1 GCA_012729655.1 Desulfovibrionales bacterium
ACCCATGAAGATTCTACGCATCAATACGCGGACCAAGGGCTATACGTTCGAGTCCTGTGGAGCCTTGTCCGGTCTGGGTGGTCGGGCCCTGACGTCACGAGTGGTGAATAAGGAAGTTCCGGCGGACTGTCACCCGCTTTCCGCGGACAACAAGCTGGTCATTGCCGGCGGTGTTCTGGCCCCGACCAACGCGGCCAATTCCGGCCGTGTGTCCGTGGGGTCCAAGTCGCCGCTGACCGGTGGCATCAAGGAGAGCAATTCCGGCGGGCAGTTCGCGCACACGCTGCCCAAGCTGGGCCTGCAGGCCATCATCCTGGAGGACAAGCCGGCGGCGGGCAGCCCCATGCAGGAGATTTTCATCACGGCGGACAAGGTGGTGTTCAAGGATTCCGCCGTGGCCGGGATGCGCACGTACGCGGCCCAGGAGAAGCTGCTGGCGGCATATGGAGAGAAGGCCGTGACGGCCATGGTCGGCCCTGCCGGGGAGCAGTGTCTGTCCGCGGCCACCATTCAGTTCTCGGATCCCGAAGGCCTGCCGTCCCGTTCGGCCGGCCGCGGGGGCATGGGTGCGGTCATGGGTTCCAAGGGCGTGAAGGCCATCATCCTGGACCCGGAGGCCGATGTGAAGACCGCATACGGCAATGAGGAGCTGTTCAAGGAGGCCCGCAAGGAGTGGGTCGACATCCTGCGCAACCATCCCGTGACCAGTCAGGGTCTGCCCGGGTTCGGCACGGCCGTGCTGGTCAACGTCATCAACGAGGCCGGGGCCCTGCCGACCAAGAACTTCCGCTCGGGCAAGTTCGACAGGGCGGAGAAGATCTCCGGGGAAACCCTGGCCGCCAATATCGAGAAGCGTGGGGGCAAGACCAAGCACGGCTGCCACACGGGCTGCATCATCCAGTGCTCCCAGGTCTATCATGACCAGTCGGGCAAGTACCTGACCACGGGTTTTGAGTACGAGACCATCTGGGGTTTTGGGGCCAATCTGACCATCGACAATCTGGACGACATCGCTGTCATGGACCGGACCTGCGACGAAGTGGGGGTGGACACCATCGAGATGGCCAACACCATGGCCATGGCCATGGAGGCTGGGGTCATCGCCTGGGGCGACAGCAAGGGTGTCATCGCGGAGCTGAACAAGGTCGGGACCAAGGACCCGCTGGGCCGGATCTACGGCAACGGCACGGGCTTCACGGCCCAGGCATTTGGCGTGGACCGGGTGCCGACCGTCAAGAACCAGGCCCTGCCGGCCTACGACCCGCGTGCGGTCAAGGGCGTGGGCGTGACCTACGCCACCACGCCCATGGGGGCGGACCACACGGCCGGATACGGCGTGTGCCAGAACGTGTTGAAGGTAGGCGGGGATGTGGATGGGCACAAGAAGGAAGGCAACATCGCCATCTCCAAGAATCTGCAGGTGGCCACGGCGGCCGTGGATTCGCTCGGTCTGTGCCTGTTCGTGGCCTTTGCGATCCTTGACGACGCCCGCGGGGTGCCGTGCATGGCCAGGCTGGTGTCCGGTCTGACGGGCAGGGATTTCAGCGTGGACGAGATGATCGCCATGGGCGCGAACTGCCTGAAGGACGAGCTGGACTTCAACAGGCGGGCCGGCTTCACCGACGCCGACGACCAGCTGCCCCGCTTCTTCCAGCAGGAAACCCTTCCCCCGCATGGCGTCAGCTGGGGCTATTCCGCACAGGAACTCCAGGACGCAAAGGTCT
>JAAYCS010000168.1 GCA_012729655.1 Desulfovibrionales bacterium
AAGCGCTCGATGCAGACGAATTCGTACTTCAGTTGTTTGGGTCCTGTGCTGCGTAACATGTAAGCTTTCATAACAAAACCCCCGTCATTTGACGAGGGTTTTGAGGTGACTTTGTCAGCAGTCTGAGCCGTCGCCAGGGGCGACGGGTTTTTTCCCTCTGCTAAAAACATTGCGACGGGTCGTTGACTATCCGGCAATTCCAAAGAAATTTTTCCTCCTCAGAATTGCCTTCCTTGAAATAATCAACAACCCGTGATTCCCTCTGCGCATCTGTCATGGGCCATGACGTGGGAACATGGTCTGCGCTTGCCCAGAATATGATCTTGCAGTTTTCGCCGACCTTGCAGATGCTTTGAATCGCTTCAAGATAGACATCCTTGTCCGCTTCCCTCTCCTTGGACACAACGACAAAATTCATTATGCCCCGCGTTCCGGCCAGGTGCCAATCCTGGGCGTACAGCTTCAGGGGAAAAATCAGATACAGCAGAATCAGATAGAAAACCCTGCACGAGAATGAAATCACTCCCTCGCTCCTCCTGTGCATCAATTCGCCGAAGGCGTCCGGATGCTCAACCTCGCAGCTTTTCGCGGGTTTGAAAAGTCTCTTTACCGGCTCCCTAAAATAACGATCCGCCCGTCCTGCTGCGCCCCCTGTCGTACCCGCGTCAATCCGAACTTGACGGAAGAGCCTTTCCGAGGATAGACGGTTTCCAGAAGGGGAGTAGCTCCCAAGTGCAAGGTCAACAATACTGGCGTGCAGACGCTTGGCCTTGCCGTCGGCCCCGCCGATGAGCCAGACCTTCAGCATGACAACCCATGCTGGAGGTTTCTTTTTTTCAGACCTCCAGCCAACCTTGGAGGTACCATGAAGTCCGTTCCCGTTTTCCAGTCCCACGCTGCTGCCCTGAAACCTGGACTGGCCTATCTCTTTTTTCCGCTCATCGCCCTGACCCTTCTTTTCGCCTGGCCGGACGTGGCAGATGCCAAGCGCATCGGTGGAGGAGGGTCCTTCGGGAGCAAGCCTTCCTACGGCAGTGGCTATACCAAGCCTGCCGCGCAACCGAAAAGCGCTCCGGGCATGCAGCAGGCCGCGCCAAGTCCTGGGTCCAGGTTCGGCGGGCTCGGTGGCATGTTTGGGGGTCTGCTCATGGGCGGCCTGCTCGGATCCATGCTTTTTGGGGGCGGCTTCTCTGGCCCGGGCATGCTCGATCTTCTCCTGCTTGGCTTCGGCGGGTTTCTCCTGCTCAAATTCATCCGCTCGCGCAGGACTGCCACGGCAACGGCCGCGCCATATGCCAATGCGGGCAGCGGGGCGACCTATGACCCGGTGCAGGGCGGGGGTTGGGGAAACCAGGTCTTCCGGCAGCCCGGTGCCAAGCACGGCCCGGACCTGCCCGACGGCGTTGACGAGCAGGAGTTCCTGGCTGGGGCCAAGGCCCTCTACATTCGTTTGCAGAGTTCGTGGGACCGCCGTGATCTGCATGATATCGGACAGTTCACAACGCAGGAAGTGTACCGCGAGATCTCGCGCCAGGCCGAACTCGACCCATCCCCTGGCCGGACCGAGATACTGATGCTTGAAGCGCGTGTGCTTGAAGCGAGGACTGTCGGTTCCGAGACCGTGATCAGCGTCCTGTTCGACGCAATGCTCAGGGAAGGGGCGCAAGACGCTCCTGCAGAGCAGATCCGGGAAGTCTGGCATGTCCGTCGGGACCAAAATGCCCCGCAATGGACCCTCGAGGGAATTCAGCAGCTCCAACGCTGAGGCAAGCCTCCATGGATTCCGTGCAGAGTGGTCGGCCCGGCCATCGCTCTGCACGGAGTACCGGCATTGTATTTTTGTCAGCAGGCTTCATTTCGTTTTTTGATCAAGACGGAGAAACATCATGCTTCTGCCACTGGGAGCGATCATTGCGGGCCTTGTCCTGCTTGTCTGGAGCGCGGAGCGTTTCATCGATGGGGCTTCCTCCACGGCGCATCATTTCAAGATGCCCCCGCTGCTCATCGGCATGATCATCGTCGGTTTCGGGACGTCCGCCCCGGAGTTGGTGGTCTCGGTGCTCGCCGCCCTGCAGAACAACCCCGGGATCGCCCTTGGAAACGCTTACGGCTCCAACATCACAAACATCGCGCTTATTCTGGGCCTGACCGCGGTGATCAGTCCCATCGCGGTGCATTCCCGCGTATTGCGCATGGAGTTGCCGATCCTCACTGCCATCACCGCCTTGGCCGGCTGGCAGCTCCTGGACGGGACAGTTTCGCGCGGGGATGCCGTGGTGCTGTTGGGCGTGTTCGGGGTGCTCATGGCCTGGACAATCTGGCAGGGCATGCGCACGAAAACCGACGCCTTGGGTGCTGAAATCGACCAGGAAATGGCGGCCAGCTCAATGCCACTGCACAAGGCGGTCGGCTGGCTGGCCTTTGGCCTGGCGCTGCTCGTCGCAAGTTCCCGGATTCTGGTCTGGGGGGCTGTTGAAATCGCTCAGGGGTTGGGGATCGGCGATTTCATCATAGGTTTGACCATTGTGGCGGTCGGGACATCCCTCCCTGAATTGGCCTCCTCCATCATTGCCGCGCGCAAGGGCGAGCACGACATTGCCCTGGGCAACGTCTTGGGATCAAACCTGTTCAACACCCTGGCGGTGGTCGGGGTTGCAGGGGGAATTTCCCCCATGCCAATCGGCCAGGAAATCATCTCCCGCGACATACTGACCATGGTGGCATTGACCGTTTCGCTGTTCGTCATCGGCTACGGCTTCCGGGGTCCGGGACTCGGCAGGATCAACCGCTACGAAGGGGCGTTTCTTCTGACGTGCTATGTCGGGTATACCGCCAACCTGGTTCGGAGCGTCTTTGCCGGGGGGTGAGTCGGGGAGGGTGGTGTTCGCCGGCTGTGGACCGTTGCCGTCGAGGCTGTGGTGCCTTATATCCGACGAATAGTTCAGATCCGAGCTGTCCATAGTGAAGGCTGTCGCCTGCAGCCCGATGTCCCCGTGGTTTCTTCCGAAGCGGGAGGTCGCGCACAAGAACCATTGGATCAGACCGCTTCGCAAAAAGGACCACAGATGCCTTCCGGGTCATGCCCCGCAGCAGGCATCTCGGCCGCCTGATCCGGTCGAAGGCTCATGATTGCGCAAGCCCCTTTCGTGGACCCGATGTATTCCCAATGCAGGGCGCCAGGCCTGGCATGCAACGGACCGGGATTCAGGGGATGTGTTCAGAGCGGATCACAAATGAAAACAGAAGGGTATCGTATAATCGTCAAAAGCAGATCTGCTAACCTTTTGCGGGGGGTGAGCCATGAATGATGCGGTGCGGAGCGTAGTCCGCGATGCCTACTGGCGCGATGACGTCAATTGAGCGGTGGCCATGCTCCGCGTGCTCGGGGCGGTTACAGACCGGGAGATCCATGAGCAGGTCTTTGCGGCGGCAACCGGCATGAACGGCGCGGGCCGATTTCGGGCCCAGTGCGGGCTGGTGGAAGGCGGGCTCATGTTTCTGGGGATATGGGGGCATGGACGCGGTCGCTCCCCAGAAGAGGTCGAAAACCTGTGCAAGGCATATGCCCGTGAATTTGAGACGCGTTTCGGCAGTCTGCTTTGCCGGGATTTGCGGCCGCAGGGCTTTGCCGAAGGGCAGCCGCAGCATCTCTGCGAGGGCTTGAGCGTGGACGCGGCGAATTGGGCAGCGCAATGGGTCGGAAGGCTGTCATGAGATGGAAGGCTCCAGCCGTGCGCTGTCGGAGGCGCCGAACGACGCTGGCAGGGGCATGGCCGTCAGAGGAGACTGTTCCGGCAGAGGGAGACCCGGTCTTGTTTTGACACTCGACCCCGACGTACCCTTCTTGTCCGGCTCCTCGGGGCAATCCCGCAGGCTCAACCCGGAGGTGACCTCATGTTCCGCATCCGCCCCATCTACGACACCACGGTTCCGGTCGACGCCCAGAGCGTCGAGCAGGTGCAGACCATCCTGGCCGAGCGCTTTCCACTGATTGCGGCCGAGGAGGTGGAGAGCCTGCCCGCCACCCTCAAGAACCCCCTGGGCAAGGGGTACCGGACCATCGTCTTCGTGGCCGAAGGGCAGCGCCGGGTGGTGCAGGGGTTCGCCCTGTTGTGCCATTTCTCGGACCTGCGCTTCTGCTACCTGGACTACCTTTCGGTCAGCCTGCTGCACGGCGGGCGCGGCGTGGGTTCGGCCCTCTACGAGCGGGTGCGCGAGGAAGCCCGGGCCCTGGGCGATACGTCCCTCTTTTTCGAATGCCTGCCCGACGACCCGGCCCTGTGCCGGGACCCGGAACTCCTGCGCGAGAACGTCGCTAGATTGCGCTTTTACGAGCGTTACGGGGCGCGTCCGGTCGTCAACACGGCCTACGAGACGCCCCTTTCCCCCGAAGACGATTGCGCCCCCTACCTGGTGGCCGATCCCCTGGACAGGCACTTCCGGCTGACGCGGGACCGGGCCCGGCACGTCATCCGCGCTGTGCTGGAACGCAAGTACCGGGGTAAGTGCTCCCCGCGGTACGTGCAGATGGTCCTCGACTCCATCCCTGCCGGACCCCTGATCCTGCGGGACTTCCGCTACGTGAGGGATGCCTTTCCCGTCCGCCCCTCCGCCATCAGCGCCGACCGCCGCATCGGACTGGTCTGCAACGAGGGACACTCCATCCATCACATCCGGGAGCGCGGCTACGTCGAATCGCCGGTGCGCATGAGTTCCATCCTGCGGGAGGTCGAGAAGTCCGGCCTGTTTCAGCGCGGGGAGGCCCGTCACTTTTCGGAGCGCCACATCACGCAGGTCCATGACAGCCGCTTCGTGTCCTATCTCAGGACAGTTTGCGCGGGGCTGCCCGAAAAGAAATCCGTCTATCCTTATGTCTTCCCCATCCGCAACGCGGCGCGCCCGCCCAAGGATCTGGCCGTACGAGCAGGCTACTACTGCATCGACACCTTCACGCCTTTGAACGGCAACGCCTACGCCGCGGCGCGAGGGGCAGTGGACTGCGGACTGACCGCCGCGGAGGAAATCCTGGCCGGTCGCCGCCTAGCCTACGCCCTGGTCCGACCGCCCGGACACCATGCCGAGCGGCGGGCCTTCGGGGGCTTCTGCTACTTCAACACGGCCGCAGTGGTCGCCCACCGGCTGAGCGCCCACGGGCGGGTAGCTGTCCTGGACGTGGACTACCACCACGGCAACGGCACCCAGAACATCTTCTACGAACGATCCGACGTGCTGACGGTCTCCATCCATGGGCACCCCAGCTTCGCCTATCCCTACTTCAGCGGATTCGCCGAAGAAATCGGCGAGGGGCCGGGATGCGGATTCAACCGGAATTTCGCCCTGCCCGAGAACATGGACGGCGAGAGGTACGCCGAGGTGCTGCGCCGCGCCCTGGGCTTGGTCACGGACTTCGATCCGGCCTTTCTGGTCGTCGGGCTCGGTCTGGACCCGGCCAAAGGGGACCCGACAGGCACCTGGGACCTGCGGGCCCGTGACTTCCACCGCAACGGGAAGCTCATCGGTGCCCTGGGCCGGCACACCCTGGTCGTGCAGGAGGGCGGATATCGCATCAGGTCCCTGGGCGTGAACGCGATGGCCTTTTTCCAGGGCCTCTTCGACGGGTCGCAGATCGCGCGCAGGGGCTAGGAAGTGTTGCACTTTTCTGCTGCGCATGGGCTGCCCTGAGAAAGTGAACAGGATGTGCCTGGGTGACAGTTTGCAAACGGGAAGCCATGGTTCTTCGAACACTGCCTGCTTGTCTGACCGGGGCTTTTCAGGTATGGAAACCGTTTGAGGAGGACGACCTCCCCCGCCTCGGGAAGAATGTCCAGGACGGCCTGGCCCTGTGAAAAAAGGATGGCCGATGGCCTGGATTATACTCTTCTTTGCCGGTGTTCTCGAAGTTGTCTGGGCGTATTCGATGAGGCTGTCCCACGGCTTCAGCCGCCCGATCCCATCACTGATCACGCTGATTACAATGGCGGGCAGCTTTTGGCTGTTGGCCTTTGCCATGCGGACCATACCGCTCGGCACCGCGTACACCGTCTGGACCGGCATCGGCTCGGTCGGGGCATTTCTCGTCGGGATCATCTTGCTGGCTGAGCCGGTCAATGCAATGAGGATCCTTGCTGCGGGGCTGATCGTGTCAGGTCTGGTCTTGATGAAGCTGTCGAGTTCGTGAATCGATTCCTGTTCAAGCTGATGGCCAGAATCCCCCCAGCACAAACAGAATGAGCATGCTGAAAACTAGAATTTTGGAGAATTCCGAAGTTCATGGGCATGACGCCCGAGGTATGATCCGATTATGTATGCGCTGATGCTGATCAGTGTCGTCGGGACGATGGCGTGGACGCCGCCCATGGCGGGTTTGAGGATGGAGAGGGCCATGAAGGCTGTCACGCCGCAGATGATGGAGGCAACGGCCCCTCTGGCGTTGCCGGACTGGCAGTACAGGCCCAGCACGATGGGGCAGAGGAAAACGGCTTCGAGGCCGCCGAAAGCGAAGAGGTTGATCCAGACCAGGAGGTCCGGCGGTTCGAGGGCGGCGACGAAGACCAACAGGCCGACCACCGCCGTGATCCAGGTGCTCGTCCTTTTCAGCGTTGCCACGGGCATCCGGGACGCGTCCCCCTTCAGCCGGTAGTGGATGTACAGGTCCTTGATGATGGCGGCGGAGACCAGCAGGAGCATGGAATCGACCGTGGACATGATGGCCGCCAGGGGCCCGGCGATGAACACTCCCGCCCACACGGGGGAGAGCAGTTTGAGGATCATCGTCGGCATGGCCAGGTCGCCGGCTGGCAGGTCCGGGAAAACGGCGCGGCCGAACGTCCCGGCGAGGTGCGCGCACAAAATCATGAATCCGATGAGCAGCGTGCCGATGACCATGGCGTCGTGCATGGCGCGGGAGTCCCGGTAGCCCATGCAGCGCTGGGTGGTGTGCGGCAGGCCCAGCACGCCGATGCCCACCAGGACCCAGAAGGACAGGGTGAAGGCTTGCGGCACAGCGTTGTCCGGCCCGGTGGGCGTGATCAGGCCTGGGTCGATGCCTTTGAGTGTCGAGACGCATTGCGCCACGCCGCCGCCGGCGTTGATGACGGCCAGAAGGACCACGACCACGGCCACGACCATGACGATGCCCTGCATGGCGTCCGTGAGCACCACGGCGCGGAAACCGCCGACCGCCGTGTACAGCACCACGCTGATGCCGAACAGGGAAAGACCGACGGCATAGGGATAGCCCGTGACGGTCTGGAAGAGGCGCGCCCCGCCGATGAACTGCGCCAGCATGGCGGCCATGAAAAAGACGATCAGGGCCACGGAGCACAGGATGACCACCGCGTCGCTATCGTATCGGGCGCGGAGGTAGTCCGTGATGGTCACGGATTGCGTCCGGCGCGCCATGATGGCGAACCGTTTGCCGAGCACCCCCAGCGTGAGGAAGGCCGTGGGCACCTGGATCATGGCCAGCAATACCCAGCTCAGGCCGAACCGGTAGGCCACGCCGGGGCCGCCGATGAAGCTGCTGGCGCTGGTGTAGCTGGCGATGATGGTCATGGCGAGAACGAAGCCGCCCATGGACCGGCTGCCGATGAAGTATTCCTCGATGAAACCTTGCGAAGTTGTTTTTGCTGACTGTTGGCGAGCCCATAGCGCTATGCCTATGGATAAGGCCAGGTACACAATCATGGGGATGATGGTCTGGATCGACGCGGCCATCAGTTGTCCTCGCCTTTCATTGAAGACGTGTTCCGGACATCTGCGTCAAGCGGTATTTCCTTGAAGAATAATCGGACGACCAGCCAGAGGATGACGGTAATAAGCGGGTAGCCAAGAATGCAGCTGTAAAAGAACCACGACGGGAATCCGAATATGTAGGAATACGTGTCTGGATCCGTGTCGCCGATGCCGTACCCAGACAAGTACCACCATAAAAAATACACGGCATAGACTGCCAGGGAGATCAGGGACTCCTTGTTGGCCTGCTTTATTCTATGATCGCACATTGAGTTCATCGTACATTCGTGCTGCGTGGTTTTAAGCGCCTACGGGTGCAGATTCTGTCCGATTTTGACGCTGCGAACGAATGCCATTCTTATTGCATCCATGATATTGCCACGAATCGCTTTCCGGTCGAAATGAACCAACGCTGCAACAGTCGCCCCTACAGGTGCGGTTGATATTTCTTTCAATATGCTAATGTGCTCTTTGGATTGGCTTGCCATTATACTTGACCCCGGAAAAGTTTTTTTACCATAACAGAGGATGTATTTCGCTCTAATCCTAGTTCTACAGCTGCGTCAATCATTGTTCCGATCAAATAAAATATGTATGCAGGTCCTGAGCCTATCACAGCCGTAAATGCATCAAGCTGATTTACATGCAAGACGTGAACATCCCAACGAATCGAAAAGTATCTTTTATAGATTTTTTTTGTGTTCGGAAAGTGTTTTGTCGTCAAAGCAGACAGCAGTTACTTCCTCTTTGATGAATACAGGGGTATTGGGCATGACCCGGATGACGGGACAGGCGCTATGGGTGTTTTTTTGTAGGTCACTTATAGTCAATCCGGCGGCAATGGAGATAAGACATTTTTCCTTTGTCAGCGCAGGATTTATTTCGGACCACCCAAGTTTGACAGCAATATCGAGCTTATTTGTTTAAAATTAGGATATTATCGCTTCGGCGCTAGTTGGAGTTTACACTACATTTCCTTTTTCTCCACGGGTCGGGATCGGCGGGACTCCCAGAGCA
>JAAYCS010000169.1 GCA_012729655.1 Desulfovibrionales bacterium
AAGCGCTCGATGCAGACGAATTCGTACTTCAGTTGTTTGGGTCCTGTGCTGCGTAACATGTAAGCTTTCATAACAAAACCCCCGTCATTTGACGAGGGTTTTGAGGTGACTTTGTCAGCAGTCTGAAAGGCCGGTTTCGCCGGCCTTTCCTTTTTCCGTGACCCGGAACCGAACCCGGAACAGCATGGGCATCCGTGTGGATGTCCACCTTCCCCCGTTCCGAACCTCATTTCCGTCCTCCGAAGACGGATCCGAGCACCCCCCGCAGGATCTGTCGTCCAATCTGGCTGCCGATGGTGCGCGCGGCGCTTTTCACCAATGCTTCGCCCAATCCCTGTCGGCGTGACGTCCCAGTCAGCCACTCGAATCCACTGCCCTTCTCAGGTTTATCCCTCTTCCTGCTCACTTCCTCGGCTTGGGTCAAGGCAGCCGCAGCCCTGGCTTGCAGGCGTTCGAAGGCCGACTCGCGGTCCAGCATGTTGTCGTATCGGCCCTTGAGCGGCGATTTGTCCATGATGCGCGCCCGCTCAGGCTCATCCAAAACCCCGATCTGCGACTGCGGGGGCCGGACCAGAACCCTCTCCACAACGCGTGGACGACCTTTCTCGTCCAGGGTGGAGACCAGGGCCTCTCCAACGCCCAGCTCCGTGATGACCGTGCCCGTTTCGAATTTGGGATTGGGCCGGAATGTCTCAGCCACCATGCGCACTGCCTTCTGCTCCTTCGGTGTGTAGGCGCGGAGTGCGTGCTGCACCTTCAGCCCCAGCTGGGCCAGGATCTGATCGGGAATGTCCACTGGACTCTGGGTTACAAAGTAGATGCCCACCCCCTTGGAACGGATCAGACGGACCACCTGCTCGATCTTGTCCACCAGGGCCTTGGGCGCGTTGTCGAAAAGGAGATGGGCCTCATCAAAAAAGAAGACCATCTTGGGTAAACTGAGGTCTCCCACTTCGGGCAGCTGCTCGAAAAGCTCGGCCAGGAGCCACAACAGAAAGGTGGCGTATATCTTGGGAGAACGCGACATGAGGCTTGTGGCGTCCAGCAGGGAGATGACGCCGTTTCCGGAAAAATCCACGTGCATGAGGTCGGCGAGGGCCAGGGCCGGTTCCCCGAAAAATACATCCCCGCCCTGCTCTTCCAGGACCAGAAGCTGGCGTTGGATTGCACCCACGCTGGCCGGACTGATGTTCCCGAAGGAGGCACGCAGCTCGGTGGCGTTCTCGGACATGAATGCCAGCATGGACCGCAGATCTTTCAAATCCAGGAGCAGCAGGCCCTCTTCGTCGGCAATGCGGAAGCAGGCATAGAGGATGCCGCTTTGGGTTTCGTTCAGGTCAAGAAGCGACGAAAGCAGGAGGGGTCCCATCTCCGAAATGGTACTCCGCAACGGGTGGCCGGTCTTGCCGAAAATATCCCAGAAAACCACCGGACACCCCTGGAAGGAAAAACCCTCCACCGGCATGGCCGCCAAGCGTTCCTCGACCTTCGGATGCGGCTTGCCGGGCGCGGCGATACCCGAAAGATCGCCCTTGATGTCGGCGGCAAAGACAGGAACGCCCATCCTTGAGAAACTTTCAGCCAGAACTTGCAGGGTCACGGTCTTGCCCGTGCCCGTGGCCCCTGTGACCAGCCCGTGCCTGTTGGCCATGGTCCCCAGTTGATAAATGCCAATCCCCGACGCCCCGCCGATCAAGAATCCAGTTTCTGTTCCCATTCCCTCACTCCCTTTCCGGTGTTCACGTGGCACTGTTCACGGCCCAGGCCCTACCAGAAACAACGCAAAAGACAAAGACCATTGACTTACGCCTCAAGGCTCGTCACAACGGCTGTCGATGATTCGTTCCGGCACGATTTCCCCTCATAACGGCGCATAGCGGTACACCTCAGCCTTATCCAATCCATAACATGATCACCATCACCCCCTGCCCCAAAGGCTATGTAGCGGACCTGGATAAAACCTGCACTCCCGAGGAAACAGTGGCCAGGGCCAAGGCGGCCTTTGCCGCCTCGG
>JAAYCS010000170.1 GCA_012729655.1 Desulfovibrionales bacterium
CAGGCAGTCATTATCCACATCAAAGGTAACATGAACCATTTCTTCCAGACGGCCCGCAAACTTGCACGCCTCTAAAGCGCCCATGGTCATGTCCTTGTTCACGGACGCGACGCCGTCAATCTGCGGGTAGCGCTGGAGGAAATTCTCCATCACGGTCATACCCTTTTCACGGTTGAAGTCGGCCGGCTGCGAGTCCAGCAGCTCAATCTCCGGATACTCAGCGAAAGCGGCCTTATAACCGTCAACGCGTTCGGTGGATGTGGAGTTACCTGAGGTGCCTTCAATCAGAACAACTTTGCCCTTGCCCTTCAGTTCTTCACTGAGGGCCTTGCCCAGCTGATAGCCAACCTGATAGTTATCCACACCAATCCAGGTAAGCACATCGCCGCCATAGGCCTTGGTGTTGGGTGTGGCTACCGGGATGCCGGCGGCATTGCATTTTTCAATGGCCGGAATAATGCCGGTTGAGTCTGCAGGGGTGATGATGACCGCATCGGCACCGGACGTGATCGCCTGTTCTACAAGCTGAATTTGTTCCTCTACACTGTAGGGGGTCTCGGGTCCGATATTTTTCATATTGATATTGGACACAAGGGCAGCCGCTTTTTCAGCGCCATCAATCATGCTCAACATGAAAGAGAACTGCATCGATTTGACGATGAAAACAAAATTGTATTCCCTGAGCGCTGCATTTTCCGCACTCGCGTAGTATCCCGGCGCCAAACTTGCCATCAATACGACAGCCAATAGCAGAGCCATGAGTTTTTTCATTGTAGAATACTCCTTTACGATTTTATTTTCTTGAACTCTTTTACCGTTGACGAAATCGCAACCTCTGTCGGAATTCGCTCCATGCTTGAAGCGCCGACAAACCCATCAATTTCGGGCAGATACTTCAGGAACTTCTCGAAATCGGCCGGCGTCGAAAGCGGGCCGCCGTGGGCCAGCCAAAGCACATCCTCACGTACTGCCTGCCCGGCATCCATGATTTCCCTCGTCAGTTTGGCGGAATCCTCGATTGACAATGCCTTGGTGGAACCGATTGTGCCGCCCACCGTCAATCCGACATGAGCAACGATACAATCCGCTCCGGCTTCTGCCATCAGTCGGGCTTCTTGCGCGTTAAAGACGTACACGATGGAAAAGATGCCCTTTTCGTTGGCAGTACGGATCATTTCGACTTCCTTGTCGAATCCGAACCCAGTCAGTTCCAGTTGTTCGCGGAAGTTTCCATCAACCATCCCCATGGTCGGAAAGTTGTTGATGCCACTGAAGCCTCTGCTCATGACATCGTCCAGATGATAGCTGATTACTTTTGTTACATCCTGCGCGAAACAAGAACAAATCACCGGCACTTCCTTAACAACAGGAAGTACATCTCTTTCGCCCATCTCCCGGGCGACATCATTGGCATTGGCAAACGCCAGCCAGCCGGACAGCGACCCATGTCCCTGCATCCGGTATCTGCCGGAATTAAACACCATGAGCATGTCTGCGCCGCCATTTTCTATGGCTTTGGCGGATATGCCGCTGCCTGCGCCCGCAACTACAAGCAATTCCCCCCTTTCTCTAATGGCGCGCAAGCGGTCATTTAGCTCCTGTCTCGTGTAAGTTCTCAAAATACACCACTCCTTTCAGTTCATCTATCTTCATGAATCATCATTTCAAGCAGCTCAAATACGCGCTCCCCAAATCCGGGATCGTAGATATGCCGCTCGTCCTCGATGACCTCAACAGAGGTTCCCTTGAGCCGATTCTTGAGTGTTTTAAACAAAGCCTCGTTGGCCTCGGGCATATAGAATACCTGGCCGGGCTTGTCAATGGAGGATAAGCCTCCCCTGGGTATGAGTATGGTCACATTGGACGTAGCACGCGCCAGCTTGTCAGCAATAAAGTTGCCTATAGCGATGTTTTCTTCCACGTTGGTGCGCATTGTCGTCATGGTGGGGTTGTGTTTGTTCAGCACACGACCCGACTTATATTTTTCAGGCACCTCATCGATGGGAGGAAGTACAATGGTATCGGCGGCTCCCGGAACCAACACCATCGGAATGCCTTTGGCGACCGCCGCTTCCAAACGATGGGGTCCTGCATCGTGCAACCCTTTGAGCAAATGTCCGCCAACCTCGGCAATGGTCATATCCATCACGCCTTGAATCATGCCTTCCGTGATAAACCGCTCCATGGAACGGCCGCCTGCGCCGGAGGCATGAAACACAACGGTCTCATAACCTTTGCGTTCCGCGGCTAATCTTGCTCGGCTAACGCCCTTGGTCGTTGTTCCATAC
>JAAYCS010000171.1 GCA_012729655.1 Desulfovibrionales bacterium
CCTACCTTGACCGTCCGGGAAGGTCCGTCGGTCAGATAGATGATTCTGGCAGGCACCTGCGTGGACAAACCCAGTCGATTGGCCGCATATGCCCCGGAAGGTTGAAGACGGATGCCCTCCTTGCCGGCCAGCGCCCGGGCAATCGCATCGGGGCTTGGCGTCAGGATGCCCATGACTGGGTGGCGTTCCGGATAGTCGTAGAGGCCACGAGCCAAGCGGCGGATGGTGCCCTTTTGGACCAGGCGCGACAAGATCTTGTCCACGGCATCGCGGCTTCCAAGGTCCAGAAAACGACCTGGGGTGAAGACTGAACCCCTGCCGGTTCCGTATATTCTGCTAAGTATATTTGAATCAATGCTTTGCATGGAATTCGCCCGCTCATTTTTGTCAGAAATTTAAATCAGTTTTTCTGACAAAAGGCAAATCATTTTTCACCTACAGCTCCCCGCGGAAGGCTCTGTGCTGGAGACTCGTGAAGAGGGCATCCATCTCCGCCACCGAGGCGCGGTGTGCGGCTTTCAGCTTCTCAACGGCGGCGACGCGGCGGGCGAATTCATGTTGGAGGGGGAGAGGTGGGAGCGGGATTCGCATGACTTTCAATTTTTCACCAGTAAGATGGGCAATAGTTGCTGAGGTCACATGATCTCCAAGCCCCCCCATGTCTGCAAGAAAAAAGAGTAACCATGCAAGATACTCTGGATTCGCCAAATCCTTTTTCGGTCGGGCTCTGTGTAGCGCCTTTTGGTAATAACATTCGGAAAGCTGTTCTCTCCAAATTGCTGCTCGCCCAGGCTCTCCTCCCTCGCAAATAAGCAGATCTCCTTCTTTCAGACGAAATTCTTCGCGATCCGATGCATCAAAGTCCATCTCAAAAATGTTGGTCAGATCAAATTGAAACCATTGAACATTTGCATTGCGAAGATATGGGCGCAGGTTCTTTCCAGTTTGTTGCTTTTGATCAAGCATTTTACCTAATCTTGACTCACATATTTCCCCGAAAGGGTGCATCGGCCATTTCCTAGAATTCATTGTGGGGTCGCCGAAGAGGGCGAGGAAGATGGCTTGGGTGAGGGTGTCGAGCTGGGCAAGGGCGGCGCGGCGCTTGGCCCTGAGCGCCTCCGCCCGGTCCAAAATCTCCGCAATCCGACGCTGATCCGCCAAGGGCGGAAGTTGGATTTCCAACTCTCCAATATCCTGCCTGTTTACCTGCTTGAAGGTTGCGCCCTTCGCTTTACTGGCAAGAAAGGGGCGAATATGGCTCAACCAATGCCAGAGATAATTTGGAGCCAAATTGGGATGGGCACGAAGTCCTGCCACGCCTCGACCAAGGCAGTACGTACCGTCGGAAAGGACTTTTTCTCCGATTGTCGCACGAATGCCGAGAATGATGTCCCCACGTTGGCTCAACTTTGATGCTTCAGTGGTAAATTTTTTTGCCGCAGGATATTGTTCGCCGAAATCGCCTGCGCCTGCAATGAGCGGCCATCCCTCTTGATCGGAATTGTAGGCTTCACCACTCGGTGCTTGGCCCATAATTATGTCACAGACATGATCAAGGCGCGTAGTTACCGTCACTTCAGCATCCCCTCCAACTCCTTCATCCCCTCCTGAATCTCCGCTTCCAGTTTGGCAAGGTCGGACAGGATCTCCTTCGGCGGACGATGGTAAACCTCTTCATACACCACTTCTTTATAACGGTTCAGGGATAGATCGTAGCCCTGGGCGGCGATGTCGGCCTTGGGGACGCAGAAGCTCTGGGCGGTGCGGGGGCGTTCAAGTTCGGCATCGTTGCGCTGGGGCCAGCGGGCGACGATGTCGGGCAGATTATTCTTGGCGTGCTCCGCTTCGGTGAGTGGCTCCTTGGGAACAGGACCGAGCTTTTCCTGGGGGAGCAGGTCAGTCCGCTTGTCATCAAGGCTCCAGCCGTCGGCGGTCACGTAGAACCAGACCTGGTCAGTCCCGCCGGAGTTGGTCTTGGTGAAGAGCAGGATGGCGGTGGAGACCCCGGCGTAGGGTTTGAAGACGCCACCGGGGAGCGAGATGACGGCATCAAGCTTCTGCTCCTCCACGAGGATGCGGCGCAGTTCCTTGTGGGCTTTACTGGAGCCGAAGAGGACGCCATCGGGTACGATGACGGTGGCGCGTCCACCGGTCTTGAGGAGCCGTAGAAACAGGGCAACGAAGAGCAGTTCCGTCTTCTTGGTCTTGACGATTTGCAGGAGGTCCTTGGCCGTGTTCTCGTAGTCTAAGGAGCAGGCAAAGGGCGGGTTGGCCAGGACCAGGGTATAGCTCTCCGCGTTGTCTGCATGGTCCTGGGCCAAGGAATCACGGTAGCGGATGTCGGGATTCTCCACGCCATGGAGGAGCATGTTCATCGAGCCGATGCGGAGCATCGTGTTGTCGAAATCAAAACCGTGGAAGAGCTTCTGGTGGAAGTGCTCCTTGCGCTTCGGATCGTGGAGAAGGTCGGGATAGCGGTCGCGCAGGTACTCGCCCACGGCAACGAGAAAGCCCGCCGTGCCGCAAGCCGGGTCGCAGACGATATCGTTCGGTGTGGGTGCGGTCAGCTCGACCATGAGGCGGATGATGTGGCGCGGGGTGCGGAACTGGCCGTTCTGGCCAGCTGTAGCAATCTTGCCGAGCATGTATTCGTAGAGATCGCCCTTGGTGTCGCGCTCCTCCATCGGCACCTGAGCAATCAGATCCACCACCTTGGCCAGGAGCGCCGGGGTGGGGATGGTGAAGCGTGCGTCTTTCATGTGGTTGGCATAGGTGGAGCCGTTGCCGCCTAGGGTGCGCAGGTAGGGAAAGACGTGCTCGTCCACCACGGTGAACATCTCGGCCGGAGGAAAATCTTTGAAGCGGGACCATCGCAGATCCAGGTAGGGCCGCCCCTTGGGATTGCTGCCCTCTGGGAAGATGCGGCGCTCCATAGGTTTTTTCAGTGTGGCGGCCTTGTTCTCCTCCAGAGTATGCAGCTCGTCAAGACGCCGCAGGAAGAGCAGGTAGGTGATCTGTTCGATGACTTCGAGAGGGTTCGAGATTCCTCCGGACCAGAAGGCGTCCCAGATACGGTCGATTTGATTGCGGATATCACCAGTCAGCATAAGATCGACACCTTCATTAATGTGAGAAATGTTCTGGCATGCCTTTGGACAGGCTCATTCGTTGGCTACTATGGTAAATAGGCTGGATAAAATCAAGGAAGATGTTCCAAAGCACGCCCTTTCATTTTGAGACGTCCGGCAAGCCATTTCCATCCTTCTGCTTCAGCCTTATAGTATTTTCGTAATAATTGTTCCCAAATCCGCCAGTGCATTCCCTGCCGTTTCCCGGTAGGCCAATTGCCATCGCCGCCCATTTTAGCCACATATTTTCTTCTCTTCCGCCAGCTTCGGCCAATAAGCAATACGATGCCAGGACATTGAATCACATCAGGAAGTTACTCGCGAACCAGAAATTGGTACTCCCATGAAACGGCGTCATCACATATTAAAAAGGACACCCATGCAAGCCGTCACTTTCATTTTGATGTGCCCTATATGTGCCCTATAAAAATGAAAAGAGGTTAGGCTGTTTACCTAACCTCTCGATTTGATTGGAGCGGGCG
>JAAYCS010000172.1 GCA_012729655.1 Desulfovibrionales bacterium
GAAAGGGCGATTTTTTTGGCCCGGTTGGTCAGCGTGTCCAGCACGATGACGCCCATGCCGTACTGGTGCCTGGATTGTCCTGTGGACCCGCTGCCGATGCGGGAACCCAGGGGCCGGTTTTTGTAGTACCTGTGGAATGTCTCGATATGGAAGAGGATGTCCAGGAACTTTGTCTTGCGTTCGTCCATGGCCGCCAGTTCCTGCTCCAAGGCCGCAGTTCGGGACAGATCGGGACGCGTCTTAACCTGGACCAAGGTGTTGGAGAGGGCCAGCCTGTCCTCCTCAAAGGACCAGATGATGGCGCGGATGGCCCGTTTGAGGGCGATGACGTTGTCCTCGTTCAGGGCCTTGCGCAGTTCCGAAATCTGGGCGCAGGTCCGCTCGGGGTTGGTCAGGTCGACGGCATCTCCCGGGCAGACTTGGTGGACAGACGCCGGCATGGACCACTTGCCACGGGACACGTCTTTGAGGTTGTAGAGTTCAATGTTGGTGATGTGCCCCTGGCAGTCGTACAGAATTTCCAGGGTGTCAGGAATGGAGAGATTGCTGAGGTTGAGGGTGAAACTGGAACCGGAGTGAAATTTCGCCAGTCTCGGCAGGAGCTCCCCTGGTCCCAGGCGCAAGAGCGGGGGCACTTCGGGCCCGTCCTGGGGGATGCTCGGGTCGTGCAGCTCGGGATTGCGGCATGGCTGCAGGTAACGGGTAATGAGCATCTCCGAATCGATGGCGTTCAGGTCTTCGACCAGTGTTTCCAGCTCCTTGCGCCTGTTTTGGTCTGCCGCAGCGTATTCCTGGGCCATGTTCAGGGCGGCCCGCTGGAGTTTCGGCTCCATGCAGCTTTGGATGTATTTGGCCAGGTGAAGCAGGGAGGGTTGCCCAGTGCCCACAAAACGACTGAATTCCTCTTCGTTCAGGTCCTCCAGATCAAGCCCGAATTCTGCATTGATGGATGAGCGGTGCTTGGCGTTGAAGGCTTGCAAGGCTTCGAAGACGTATTTCTGCTGGTAGGCGGAAACCTGACGGCCCTCCTTCATGAAGGCGCGGACCGGCTGCTCCTCCAAAAAGGCGCCGAAGGATTTGCCATCCGTGTAGCTTCTGGGTTCCCAGAGCATGCGCACGTACTTACCCCGAAATCTGCACGAAACCTCAATGCCTATGCGGATATGTACGTCCAGGATGCTGGCAGCTTCCAGAAGTTCGGCCGCAACCTCCGGTTCCACGTAATTGTAGTAGACCACGGTGAGGAATCGGATGCCCTTGATCCAGGCATCCATGACCAGGTGGGTGGGGGATTTCCGGCCTTTGGTATTGGCATCGTGGACATGGTCGTCAAAGGCCAGCTGGTTCCAGTCCTCAGGCATTTCCAGGAGGTGATATTTGGTCAGCTCGGCCCGGACCGTCTGTGGCCGTCCGGAAGAAGCCATGCGGAAGGTGTGGGCAAGACGGAGTTGGGTCTCCTCGTCATCCTTGTGCCGGATAAGATCCTTCATGATCTGGATGAGGACCCGGGCCGTGTTTTTCTGGAAATAGGTGGAGGCGGAAATCAGGACTTCGTCCCTGAGGGAACGCAGGGCACTGAGGCGGTCAAGGGCCTTTCCGGCTTCCAGTGTGCCCAGCAGGCTGGCTATGGCATAGGCGATGCGCAGGACCTGGGTAGCGGCCATCTCCTTGATGCCGCGGGGGTGCATGTAGGGAGAGAGCAGGCTGCGGATACTCTGAGACTGCGGAGACCGGCACAGGACATCGTTGACGATGCGCAGCAGTGTGTAATCGTTGGGATCGAAGAAAAGGTATGAACGCGGGTGCACCAGCAAATACCCTTGTGCAAACTCTAGCTGTGGTCGCCGCTGGTGTTGGATTGCCCCTGACGCCGTTCGTTGAGGGTTTTCTTGCGGAAGGCGTCTTCGAGTTTATAGAGCAGATCTTCCAGGTCTGCCGGCTTCATCAGGTAATCGAAAGCGCCGCAGTCCATGCCCTCCATGGCCGCATCGATACTGGCGTGACCGGTCAGCATGATGACTTCGGTGGTCGGCCACTCCGCCTTGATGCGTTTCAGCACTTCGATGCCGTCCATCCCGGGCATTTTCACATCCAGGACAACCACGTCACGCGGTTCCTCGGCCAGCATGGCCAGAGCCTGCTCACCCCGGGAAGCGCCCTGGGCCTTGACGCCGCGTTTGGACAAACGTTTGATGATGGTGCGCAGGAAATCCTCCTCATCGTCTACCAGCAGCACGGACAACTCTTCCATGGACACTCCTTGAAATCAAATTGCGGGCATTTCTCGAATCAGGGACCTGCTCACCTGCATAGCCCGAGATAGGCCGGGGAGGCAATGTTCTTCTTCGTCATTCATTGGCTGTAGGACATTGGGTCCAGGCATGACACAACAGGGTGGATGTGCTAGGGGTGCACGAGGAGGCTGATATCCCGAACAGACCCAGCACATGGCCATTCATGGCCGGACCCATCCCCTTGACGCAGTGGCAGAAAGGACTTGCCGCATACATCTGCGGACTTTTTGCCGCGGGCAATCCCTGGTTGCCTGTTCTCATCTTTGCCCTCTGCCTGCTGGCTTTTGTCCGGGCCAGGGAACTGCTTGCCATGTCCCTGTGCCTGGGCCTGGGCGTGGCTGTAGGCATAGGTTCCGAATCCCATCCGGAGTTGCCGGATTGGAAACAGGATGTGCGGGTGCAGGGCAGAGTGGACGAAGTGCGCCCCTCGCCAGGGCGAAGAGTGACCATTGTGGCCAGCGCCGTCAGGAATGTCGAATCCGGTGAAACCCTGCCGCGCCGGCTGCTCTGGACCTTGGAGGGTTCTGAACACACCCCGGAAGCAGGGCAGCAATTCGAGGCGAACCTGCGGATCCGAAAACTGCGCAGCCGGTTCAATTTCGGCCTGCCTTCCAGTGAAGAGCGCTGGAAGCGCCTGGGGGTGGGATACCGGACCTTCTCGCGTGGGGCTGCTGACATACGCTGGAGCGCTGTGCAGCCTTCCCTGCGGAGCAGTTTGATGTCCAGGGTGTCGACTTTGGCTCCGGCAGGTGCTGGCGGTGCGGTGATCCGGGCTCTGCTTTTCGGGGACAGATACCTGTTGGATACGACATTCATGGACCGTATCCGCAGGGCTGGCCTGTCGCACAGTCTGGCCCTGTCCGGGCTGCATTTGAGCCTGGTAGCAGGCTTTGGCCATGGGGCGGCCTGGGTGGCCGGAGCCCTTGCACCTGCGCTTCTGCTGCGCGTTCCTCGGCAGAAACTGGGCAACCTACTGGCCCTGCCCATGATTCTGGCCTATCTGTGGCTGGGCGGCGGAAGTCCCTCGCTCATGCGCGCAGCCCTGATGCTTTTTGTCTTGCTCCTCCATCAGGCAGTTGGAACGAGGCCACAGGCCCAGGATTCCCTGTTCCTGGCCGTTGGAGCCCTGGTGATGACCGACCCTGTGTCCGTGCATGACCTATCACTGCAGCTCTCTGTGCTGGCCGTGGCCGGGATCATTTGTTTTCTTCCCACCTGTGCTGCGCGGTTGGCCCCCCTTGGACAAAAGAGCCTACCGTGGAACGTGCTGCACGCCTGGCTCATGCTGGGACTGGCCAGCCTCTGTGCGAATCTCTTCATACTGCCGCTGCTGGTTCATAATTTCGGGGAAGTGACTCCCCATTTGTGGTTGAATCTTCTCTGGTTGCCCATGCTGAGCCTGGCTGTCCTTCCCCTTTCGTTTCTGGGCCTGACCGGCCTGCTCTTTTCTGAACGACTCGCCAGCTGGTGTTTTATGCTGGCCGGAAGTTTGGTGGAAATCCTGGACCGCGGGCTGACTTTTTTGGACTTGCACGGAGGACTGCAGGCCACGGCAGTACTCAGGCCGCAGGGACTCCAGGTTGCCGGATACTGGACTGTGCTGGTTGCGGGCGGCGTTCTGCTGACCCGAGGGAGGCCATGGCGCAAGGGCATGACCTTTTTGTGTATTGGCCTCGGCCTTCTGGTCCTGCCCGCCCTGGGGCAGGCCCTGGATGGTTTGCGCGCAGGAGTGGAGATGACCGTCTTGGATACAGGCATGAGCCAAGCCGTGTTTGTCCGCACTGCTTCTGGCCGCACTGTCCTGGTCGATGGCGGTGGGTCCTGGAGCACGGAGTACGATCCTGGCCGTGCACTGGTCGGACCCGCATTGGCCTGGAACCACGCGCCGGAGGTGGATGGAGCCATTCTCTCCCATGTGGATGCGGACCATGCGCGTGGCCTATTTTACGTCCTGGAGGCATTTGACCTTGGTTGGTTCGGCTGGAGCGGTCTTGCGGATCATTCCGCGGATAGCCGGAGGCTGCAGCAGAAACTGGCTTCAGCCGCGTGGCCGGCAAGGGTCCTGCGCGCAGGAGACCGGGTGACGGTGGAGCCGGACCTCTGGTTCGACGTCCTGCATCCGGGCGTTCAGAGCAGGGGTATTTCGGAAAACGAGACGTCCCTGGTTCTGCGTCTGGTGTGGAGGGGCGTGGGACTGGCTCTCTTGCCCGGGGATGCGGAACAGCAGGCCATCGAGAGTGTTCTGCGAGACGGACGGGATCTGGATTGTTCGGTTCTTGTTTTGCCGCACCATGGATCCGAATCCAGCCTGCGTCCCAGCTTGTACCCGCGGGTTGGGGCGTCATGGGCCGTAGCGGCCTGCGGCCCGGGAAACCGGTTCGGATTTCCTCACCCTGAGGTGGTCCGGGAATGCGTCGCATCGGGGGCCACGGTCATGACCACAGCCGAACACGGCGCAATCCGTTTTGTATGGCGCGAGCCCCACGAGATGCGGATCGAAACGGCCAGGACCAGGATGCACTGAATTGGCGACATTGTGTCCCCGCAACCTTTCCGGTATGGGCCTTCTCGGCGCAAACAAACCGAGGAGCACACCATGACCACCATAATGCCCACAGACAGGAATCTGCGGAACGCTATTGCCTGGATTGAGGAACATCGACGCGACGGAAAGGCCCTGAAGGATCTCATGGCCGAGGCCGGATCCAGATTCAATATGACCCCCGTTGAAGAATTGGCCCTGGCCAAGTTCTACAGCGACGAGGCCAGCCACAGGTGATCCGCATCCCTCTCCTGCAACGGGAGCTGTTCCGCGAGATGACACAGATCGCGGGCATCTGCCTGTGCGGTTTTCTTTGTCTCATTCTGCTGGGACGCCTTCTGCAGCTGCGGGAGCTCTTTCTGACGCAGGGAGTGACCCTGCTGGACATGGGCAAGTTGTTTGTTTTTCTGACCCCTTTTTTTCTCATCCTGCTCGTCCCGGTTTCGTGCATGCTGGGTCTCTTTCTGACCTTTCTGCGCATGGGCGCGGACCGGGA
>JAAYCS010000173.1 GCA_012729655.1 Desulfovibrionales bacterium
CGGGCCAGCAGAATCGATGCTTCTCCAGGCGCTTGTGCCAGAGGCAGAAGCCGTTGCGATCCCAGTACAGCACCTTGATGGCGTCGCGCCTGCGGTTGCAGAAGACAAAGAGGTGTCCGGAAAAGGGATCCAGATCCAGGACACCCTGGACCGTCATGCTCAGCCTGTCGATGCCGGCCCGTATGTCCGTGGCGCCGGGGGCGAGATAGACCTTGGCCGCGGGCATCCTCAGCATCGGGCTTCCAGCACGGTCAGCAGCTTGGTCAGCGTGGCTTCGTCGAAGTCAGCCGGGATATCGAGAGCGTAACGATTGCCGACCAGTAGTCCGATGGAAGGAGACTTCAGGGCCAGGGTGAACGGGAGAGGGACGATTGCGGGCGGCAAGGCGGATACATCCACTGAAGCCGAGCGCGATTTTCGCAGCCAGTACCGGAATGAGCTGAAATTCAGGCCGTGCGCCTTATACAATACGCGGCCTTGCTTATGCCGCTGTGCCGCCACTGCTCAACATGAGCGAGCCATCGGGCAGCACGGTTCTGGCGGATGCGAGATTTCATGACGACCTCCTTGGATTGGAGGCGTACTATCTCATAGAGCGAAATTATTGGAAGATGGGGTTCGTAGACCGGTTACCCACCACCCGACCGTCACGGGCATGGATATTTTCACACGGCCAGGGCAGGAAAGACACTTTTTTTCACCCGGCACCCTTACCAAAACCTTACCACTTTTCGGCCCGCTTGGAGAACCTTACCACCGGCAAGCTGCGGGCGCTGTAGCGGCCCTATATCGTGCGATATGCGCCCCGTAGGGCCACGAAAAAAGAAAGGCCAAGGTTTATACCCCTGGCCGTCCAACGTGACTTGCGTCCCCCTATCCAAGAAAGGTTCCAGTAAAAATAAGGAGTTAGATGTAAAATCTAGGTCCTTTTTGTTTGTCTGATCAATTCTACAAGTCGATTTGCCCCACTTCTACCCCACTTTTTAGACGACAAGGCCCCCTTTTCATCCTCCTCTGGGATAGGGTTTTCTTGGACACCAAATTGGGAGTAGAGAGACTCCCCATGAGGTGATTCATGAGCAAACAATACGACAAGGATATTTCAGCCGTCTCTCCGTTGGAGGGAGGCCGTAGACGGCGTGGAGCCGGGGTGACATACAACCGGGAATGGATCATTGGACGCCATGGCTACAAGACTCCGGCAGCCGTCCGGGCCATCCAGAAAGAGGCCGTGACCGTAGCGGCTTGATAAACCAAAAACGTGCCCAAAAACCGTAGACCGATACAAAACGGCCATGTCATATCCGGCATTGTTTGATGCATGGGTCGACTTGTTGGAAAAGGGACTCACCATGAACCGGAAAAAGACCCTGGCCCCTCCCGCGGGCGCACCCCTCCACCGATGCGCAGCGCCATGACCACGCTTCTGGCCACTCTGACTCTTGTCTACGCAGGGCTATGTGCCACCCTCTTCGTCTTCCAGCGGTCGCTGATCTATTTGCCGCAGACTGGAATGGGCGGCCCGGCTGCCCCGACACTGACTTTGCCTGTACAAGGGGCTGACCTGCGCGTGACCTTCCACGCCCGGCAGGGCCAAAAGGCCCTGATCTATTTCGGTGGCAACGCCGAGGACGTCTCGCACACCCTGCCGGAACTTTCCGCAGCGTTCCCTGAACACGCGCTCTATCTTCTCAACTATCGTGGATTCGGAGGAAGCTCCGGCAGGCCAAGCGAAGCGGTCCTGTTCGCCGATGGACTTGCCCTGTTCGACAAGGTCCGAGAGACGCACCGAAGCATTGCCGTCATGGGGCGCAGCCTGGGCAGCGCGGTCGCGGTGTACGTGGCCAGCCTGCGGTCTGCGGACCACCTCATTCTGGTCACACCGTTTGACAGTCTGACAGACGTGGCCGCGCGTCACTACCCTTTCGTTCCGGTCCGCTGGCTGCTGCTCGACAGGTTCGAGTCCTGGAAATTCGCACCCCTGGTCAAAGCCCCGACTCTGGTAATCGCTGCCGAGCATGACGAAGTGGTGCCCCGCTCCAGCACCAAGGCCCTGGCGGATCGTTTTCAGGGGGGGACAACCACCCTTCTGACCATCCCCGGCGCAGGCCACAACACGCTTTCGGACTGCCCCGAATACATGGAAATCCTGAAATCCGTGCACTGATCCCAAGCGCGGATGCAGGGCGAGACTGAAGCAGTCCCCCTGAACCCGGGGCAGAGGATCAGAAGCTGAGAAAAAAGCCCTTTCCCTGCTGCTGAAGGGAAAAGGCTGGGTGATCAGGGCGTGGAACCGATCCCTGCTTTCTGAAAGTTCGGGCCTTCCAGGTGATGCACATAGACCCGGTCGGACATTCCCAATCCCTGGGCCAAGTCTGCAATCTGTGCCTGATGGGTGAAGAGGATGATCTGGACGCGACTGGCCATGGCGGCCAGGGCCCGCAGGGTGGCAGCGCTCCTGGCCTCGTCGAAGTTGATGAGGATGTCGTCGACGATGAAGGGCATGGGCTCCGCGGTCCGCGCCCGCCAGGCCAGGCTCGCCAGACGCAGGGACAGGTAGAGCTGGTCGCGGGAGCCGGAGCTCATGCCGTCCACCCGGACCCGCTCGCCGCCTGGCCGCAGGCCCAGGATGACGGGTCTGTCGCTCTCGTCGATGTCGGCCTGCAGTCCGGAGAAGGACGACAGGGTCAGGTCGCGGAACAGGTCCGAGGCCGTGGACAGCAGCGGCCCCTGATTGGCCGCGCGGTAGCGTTCGATCTCCGCGCGCAGCACGCCGGAGGCGATCTTGAGGCGGATGTAGCGTCCCGTCAGGCGCGAGACAGCCGCCAGGACCTCCTGCATCTCCTCGGCCACGCGGGCCGCGGCGTCACCGCCGTCCATGCGCGCCAGCTCGTTCTTCTCCCGTCCGATGGCCTCGGCCAGCTCCTGCAGCCTCGGCTTGACCCGCTCCCGCAGTTCCAGGCGCAGCTCGCCCAGGCGGCCGGGCAGGGCGTCGGCGTCGTACTCGCGGGCCAATGACTCCAGATCTTCCAGGCTCCCGCCCTCGGCCATGTCAGCCAGGTCGGCCTCGACCTTGTCCACGTCCCCGCGCAACTGGGACCAGACAGCGAAGCGCCGCTCTGCCTCGGCCATGCCCTCGTCGTCCCCGGCGCGCGCCTCGGCCCGCAGGGCCGCCAGCCCCTCATCGACCACGGCCAGCTCTTCGGACAGGGACCGGATTTCCCGTACGGTCTGGGTTTCGTCTTCCTCCAGCCGGGCCCGCACGGTCTGCTCCCGCATCGCCTGGGCCAGGAGGGCCTTGAGCCGACCCACGGCCAGGGCGGCGTCGAGATCCGCGGCGGACGGGTCCACGAGGCGGCAGACCCCGCGCACGTCGTCCTCGAAGACGCGCGCATCGCGGTCAATGCCAGCGATGCGCTTGCGCAGCACATCCTCCTCGTCGAGCCTGGCCAGACACTCCTGGACCGTCTCCACGTAGTCGGCGGCCTCCTCGGGGGATGCGCCGCCGGGCAGGCCCAGGAAGGACATGGCCTCGGCCCAGGACTCCCGCCACTCCTCGGCCTGCCTGCGGGCGGCCGCCGCGGCCACCTCGGCCTTGTCCACGGCCGAGGAGAGGTCGGACACGGTCCGCGCCAGGGTTTCGCGCCTGACCCGGCCCGCACCCAGCGCCTCGGACACGGCCTCGGCCCGGCGCAGGGCCGGGGCCAGCTCCTCGCCGGTCCGGTCCGCGGCCTGGCCCAGGGCCTCCAGCTCGCGCAGCAGCAGTTCGCGCAGTTCCGCGCGCCGCGCCTGGCGCACGGCCAGTTCGGCGCGGACCCGGTCCAATTCCTCGACCTTGCGGCCGAGGTCGTCGAAATTCGCACGCCAGGCCCGCATCTCGCGCGGCCCCAGGGGCTCGATGCCGCACGGCGCCCACTGTTCCCGCCAGCGGGCCAGGAGGGCCTCACGTTCGGCCAGTTCCGCGGCGATGGCGGCCCGTAGCCCTTCCAGCACGGTCCGGGCGGACTCGATGCCGGCCAGGAGCTGGGCGTGCTTCTGGACCCGGTCTGCTTCCCGGTACATGCGGTCGGCCGTCAGGTCGGCTTTGGCCACCCACTGTTCGTAGGTTTCGGGCAAGGACCCTTCCTCGGCGTAGAGGCGGCTTTCGGCCGCGATGTCCTCGCCGTCCATCCATTGCCGCCGCAGCAGGCTCCACCCCTCCTCGCGCCTGGCCCGGCAGTCGGCCAGATCGGCCTCGGACGGGACCACGGCGGCGTGCTCGATGCCTTGCATCTCGCACTCCAGGGACTCCCGGTTGCGGACGACGCGCTCTTCTTCCTGGCGAAGGCGGCGCAGCTCCTCGTCCCGGCGCTGCAGGGCCGCCTCGAATTCGTTGACGGTCTCGGGCAGGGGCAGGCGCAGGGACGGCACGACTTCGAGACTCCCCCGCCACAGCCCCAGGCGGTCCAGGGCGGCCAGACAGACGCCGCGCAGCCTCTGGCCGTCGGCCTCCCGCTGGCGCAGATCCTCGTCCAGGTCCCCGGCCTTGCGCGCGGCCCCGATGGCCTGCGCCAGCGCCGTGCCGTCGGCCTCCCGACCCAGGGAAACCAGCTCTGCCCGGCGGCTCTCCAGCTCCCGCTGCAGCTCGGCCAGGCGCGTCCCGGCCTGCCGCACGCCCTGGAACACGGCCTCGTGACGCTGGGCCAGTGCCTGGACTGCCCTGCACTTGGCCAGGCCCGGGCGCAGGGTTTCGGCCCATTCCACGTCCAGTTCCGGCCTGACGCGTCGCAGCAGATGCGCCGCCTCGGTCTTGTACCCCTTGCGCATGCCGTCGAGGCCGGGGCGGTCCTCAAGGCCTTTGCGGTACGCGCCCAGACGTTGATGCAGGTTCTCGATGTCCTCGACATGGTCGATGACTGTCCTGTCGGCGCTCAGCGCGGCCAGGCGCTCCATGGTCTCCCGACACCGCGCCTCGGCCGCGTCCAGCCGCACGCGCAGGGTCCGGCCCTTCTCTTCCAGGACGCGCCGACGCTGACCGAAATCCTCGGCCAGGGCAAAAACCTCACCCAACTCCTGAAGTTTATCCAGAAGCATCCGATGCCTGCTCAGGAAGGGCAGGGCCCGCTGCAGCCGCTCCAGGCGGTGCAGGCTGCGACTCAGCTCTTCGCGGCGTGCGGACAGGGCCGCCACTTCCCTTTCGGCCTCGGCCAGGGCCTGGCTGTGTCGCTGCCACTCGTGCCCGGCCAGGCTGACGGACCGCAGCTGCGACTGCAGCTCCTTGTAACGAGCCAGGGCTGCCGTCAGGGCTTTTGTCGAGGCGCGGGGCTTGAACAGGTCGTCGGCCTCGTCCTCCAGCCCCTTGAGCACGGACCGCAGGGAGGCGAACCCGGCCCCTGCGGCGAACAGGGCCTGCCCCACCTCCCCTTCCTGGTCGAGGATGCCCTGCCCGCCGCGGACCAGGGTCTCGTGGTCGATGCCGTACATGGCCGAGAACACGTCCTGGCTCATGCCGTGCAGGAAGGGCGCCAGGGCGTCGGTCCCAAGGGGGCCGTCGGCCTCGTCGAAAAGATCGTTCTTGGCCTTCTTGCGCCGGCGGAACGAAAGCGCCAGGCCGTCGTCGCGGCGCAGACGGCCGCCCACAAGCAGCTGGTCGTAGGCATGCAGGAAATTGTCTCCCGTGCGCGGCGGGAAGCCGAAGAGCAGGGCCTGCAGGCCGCGCAGGGCGCTCGACTTGCCGGCCTCGTTGGGGCCATGCACGACGTGCAGGCCGGGCAGTGCCGAGTCGAAATGAAGCATCCGGCCGGTGAAGGGACCGAAGGCCGAGAGCTCCAGGCATTCAATCCGCATGGCGTCCCTCCTGCAGCCGGGCCATGAGCAGCTCCCGGACTTCGTCGCGCAGCATGGCCATCCCCTCCTCGTCCGGGTGGAACGGGTCCTCGGCGGCCAGCAGCTCGGCCGGAAGGCGGCCGCGCAGGTTCTCGAACTCCGGCGCCAGACCGAGGAGCGACCCATCCAGCTCCAGCCCGGCCACGGCCTGCTCCAGCCCGGCCAGGGGCGAGTCCTCCTCCGGCAGGCTGGCCGCGCTCGGCCGGGTGGCCACCTCCAGCTTTTCCAGCCACACGTCGCCCAGGTCCGCGGCCAGAGCCCGCAACTCCTCGCGCAGGTGCTCCCGGTCGCGGTGCAGGCCGGTGTGCAGGTCCGTGCGTCCTTCCAGGATCACCCGCACGGCCAGGGGGCGGCTGTCCGCTTCCCTTCTCTGCCCCTCCATCGCCTCGCGCACACGGCCTCGCACCCCGTCGGGACCCGCGCAGCCCGTCAGGTCCACACGGCAGACCTCGAAGCGCAGCACGTCGATATCTCTGAATTCCACGTTGCTGACGCGCCCGGAGTCGACGGTAACCACGGCGCAGCCCTTGGGCCCGGTCTCGCGGATGTGCCGGCCCTGGATGTTTCCGGGGAAGACAATCCACGGGTCCCGGCCGACCACTTCGCGCCGGTGCACATGGCCCAGGGCCCAGTAGTCGTAACCCTTGGAGGCCAGGCCCTCGGCGGTGCACGGCGCGTAGTTCTCATGGTTCGGCCGCCCCGTCAGACTGGTGTGCAGGAGGCCGATGTTGCACATGCCGGGCAGAGCCGGCGGATAGTCCCGGCTCAGATCCTCGGACACGACGCGGCCGCCGAAGCTCTGGCCGTGCACAGCCGCGCCCAGGTCGTCGAAGGTCACGGTGGCCGCCTTGCTGTGCGGAAAGAGGGTCACGTTGTCCGGCAGGCGCAGGGTGCGGGTCAGCTGGCTGACGGCGTCGTGGTTGCCCGAGACCATGAGCACCCGGATGCCTGCCTCGCGCAGCCGTCCCATGCGATGGGCGAAATAGAGGCCCGTGTTGTAGTCCTTCCAGTCTCCGTCGAACAGGTCTCCGGCCAGGAGAACAAAGGCGGCACCCTCCTCCACGGCCAGATCAACGAGGTTGTCGAAGGCGCGCCTGGCGGCGGCCCGGATCTGCTCCACGGGCGCGTCGGGATAGGCCTCGAGTCCACGGAGTGGACTGTCCAGATGAATGTCCGCAGCATGCAGAAATCGGATCATGTGCTGTCCTCGAAAGAATGGCTGATCAGAAAGGCCGTATTTCCTCGTTGCGAGCTTCAGCACCCCCTCAGGATCACGGCGGCCCTGATGGTTCCACCGTTCCCCGCGGGCAGGCGCAGCCCGGGCCAGAGGCCACGTTGCCCAATGTCCTCGCCTTCGGCCAAATGCGCAAATCCTCACCCTCATCCTCATTCTGGCCGGCACCGTATCCAGATACCGCTCCATGGGCATGGCTGCAATGATCTTGATCAGCCCTTCGGCCATGCCAGTTTCGACCGCGCCTGCACTTTCTCAGCAAGAATGCGTTGCCTGCTGCCCGGCTGGAGGCCGTGGGTTCGAGTCCCATCGGCCCCGCCATAGAAATCAAGGGTTTAAGGTCAAACGGCCTTAAGCCCTTTTTCTTTTGTTGGTTTTGCTGTGGGTTTGCGGCCCGCACCTGGCGATCCAGGATGAAGCGATCCGGCAACGGGAGGCTTCTCGCCTGTCCATGCACGGGCGGCCCGTCAGCCCTGGGTTGAATCCTGTGTGACAGAAAAAGCACTGGCCGGTGGTCCAATGTTTCTTGGAGCGGAAAGGCAAATCATATTCGTGCGTGAGGTTAAAAAAGTCGACCAAACGTTTCGTCAAAGGCGGACCCTACCTTTTTGCCTTCTTCGCGGGCATGTCTGACGCTTCGGCAATTCCGGCAGGCAATGGCAATGGAGGCGGTAGGAAGGAGATTCACGTCGCTCGGAATGGATCATTTCCGAAGGGATCGGGCCTTGGCCCGGTCGCTTTTTTGCGGCTTTTGGGTGATTTGACGGACGTTCCGAGCCGGAGCGCCTTCCTCGCTTCGAGCTGGCACTGGCAGGGCTTCCCTGCTATGGGGGATGAAAATGGGTGTTGTACCGGAATGATCAAGACGCCAGCCTGGATCGGGACGATTTCCAGACGCATCGCCGTGGCGGTGTTCATGGCTGTGGCGTTCTGCGGCCCGGCAGCCGTATCGGCCTGGTCCGCCGGGATGGAAGACACCGGGGGGGAGAAGATGGCCCGGGGGAGGATGGTCCGGGAGCAGCTCGTCGAACGCTACGGCGTCGACGACCAAGTCGTGCTGGAGGCCATGCGCGCCGTGCCGCGGCACCTCTTCATCCCGGAGGACGCCCGCCACGCGGCCTACGACGACCGCCCCGTGCCCATCGGGTACGGGCAGACCATCTCCCAGCCCTTCATCGTCGCCTTCATGACGTCCATGGCCAAGGTCGGCCCCGGTTCGCGGGTGCTGGAGATCGGGGCCGGGAGCGGCTACCAGGCCGCGGTCCTGGCCGAGATCACGGACCAGGTCTTCACCGTCGAGATCGTGCCGGAACTGGCCGCCTGGGCCGAAGCGCGGCTGCGGCTAGCCGGGTACAGCTCGGTCCGGGTCCGGCAGGGCGACGGCTACCACGGCTGGGAGGAGTTCGCACCCTTCGACGCCATCATTGTCACCGCCGCCGCGCCCCACATCCCGCCGCCCCTGATCCGCCAGCTGGCGGACAACGGGCGGATCGTCATCCCCGTCGGCTCCCCCTTCCGGACCCAGCAGCTCGTACTGGTCGAAAAGCGCGACGGCGAGATCCGCACCAAAAACCTCATGCCCGTCCGCTTCGTGCCATTCACCGGGGCCTTCGGGGAATAGGGTGCCATGCGTCCCCGCGCAGTCGACACCGCCGTCTTCCTCGCCTCCCTGGTGCTCGTCGCCCTGCAAGTGGCGCTCATGCAGGCCCTGGCCGAAGCCCAGGGGCACCACTTCGCGTATGTCGTCATCGCCCTGGCCCTGCTGGGTTTCGGCGGCAGCGGGACGGCCCTCGCACTCTTGCGGGACCGGGCTCTGACCCGGGCGGAACGGCTGCTGCCGGGCCTGATGCTTTGGGCGAGCATGGGTTGCATCGCTGCCCTGCCCCTGGCCAGGCTAGCGGCTGCGCGGGTCGATTTCCCGTTACTCTTCGTCGAATGGCGGGCCTGGGGGCCGCTCGTGCTCTCCGCTGGCCTGGCCTGCATCCCGTTCTTTTTCGGCGCCCTCTTTCTCGGCCTGGTCTTCATGCGCGACACCCGGGACATCGGCCGCCTCTACGCCGCAAACCTGCTGGGCTCGGCGGCGGGGGCGGCCGCAGGGCTGGGGGTCCTCTATTGGCTGCCGGCGGAGCGGACGTTCCCCCTCATGGGCGCGGTCCTGGCCTGCGCGGCGTTGACCTTGGCGCCCGACAGAGGCCGGGCCGCGGCCTGTCTCGCGGTCCTCGTCCTGGGGGCGGCCGGGTCGTGGCTCATGCCCGGCCTGCCCGTGTCGGCCTACAAGCCCGTCAGCCACGCCCTGCGCCTGCCGGGGGCGGAAACCCTCGTCGACGAGCGCCACCCCATGGGCCGGGTGCAGGTCGTGCAGTCCCCGGCCTTGCGCCATGCGCCGGGGCTGAGCCTGAACTTCGTGGGCGAGATCCCGGCGACCGGGCATGTATACGTGAACGGGGAGAGGCTGGGGGCATTCCTGCCGCCCCCGGCATCGGGCGGACATATTCTCGACCATGGGGTGCAGGCCCTGCCGCTGGCCTTGGCCGCGCCGCGCCGCGCCCTGGTCCTGCACGCCTGGGCCGGCGCCTCGGCGGGCCTGCTCCTCTCCCGCCAGGGCGTGACCGTGACCGCGGTTGAACCGCATCCCGTCGTGGCTGATCTCCTGCGCACGGCGTATCCGAGCCCAGACGCCCTGCTGCACGTCATATCGGAGGACTGCCGGGCCTTTCTCGGCCGCCCGCGCGAGCCGTACGACCTCATCCTGCTCCCGCCCCTGGGTGCGTTCGGTGGCGGGATCGGGCTGCAGGCCCAGCAGGAGAACTACCTGCTGACCCGCGAGGGGTTTTCGGCCCTGTGGAACGCCCTGCCCCAGGGAGACGGGGATGCCGGCATGCTTTCGTTCTGCGTGCATCTGGACCAGCCGCCCCGCCAGAGCCTGAGGCTTCTGGCTCTCGCGGCGGACGCCATGCGCCAGGCCGGGGTGCGCGACCCCTCGCCCCACGTCGCCGCGGTCCGCAGCTGGGAGATGCTGGCCGTGGCCGTCTCGACCCGGCCGTTCGACGAGGCCGCCGGCCGGCGGTTGGAGGAATTTGCCCGGTCCCTGGGTTTCGACCGCGTCTGGGTGCCCGGCCGGGGGCCAGCACGGGAGGACCGTTTCCATCTCATGCTGGACGACCTCCTGCCGCATGGCTTCGAGGCCATTCTGGCCGGGAACGGGGAACGGTTCGTGCGTGACTATCCCTTCGACATCGCACCGCCCGAGGATGACCACCCCTATTTTCACCAGTTCATCCGCTGGGGTCGGCTCGGGGACATGCGGCTGCTGCTCGGGCCGGACAGCCCGGTCTTCGTGGAGATGGGCGCCATCCTCGTCGCGCTGACGGCCGCCGCCCTGGCTGTGGCAGCCTTGGCTCTGATCGTGCTACCGCTATCACGGCTGTCCGGGAAAGACGCGTCGAAATCCGTGCCGCGGGCGGGCGCGCCTGCGGTTCTGACCTATTTCGGGGCCATCGGGCTGGGGTTCATGTTCCTGGAGATGGTCTGGATCCAGCGCTTCACCCTGTTCTGGGGGCAGCCGCTGTACAGCGCCGCCGGGGTCCTGACGGCCCTGCTGTGCGGCATGGGTGCCGGCAGCGCGCTCAGCGCCGGGGTGTCGTGCGGGCCGCGCGCCATCCGGTCGGCCCTGGCCTGGGCCCTCGCCCTGATCGGCGTGCTTTCGGCTGGCCTGCCGCACCTGATGGCCGCCGGACTGGGGTGGCCGGAGCCGCTGAAATGGGCGGCGGGCCTGGGGGTGCTGTCCGCGTCCGCAGTGGTGTTCGGCCTGCCGTTTCCTCTGGCCCTGCGCGCGGTCGGCGCGAGCCGGCCGGAGCTGGTGCCGTGGGCCTGGGGTGTGAATGGCTGCCTTTCGGTCCTGGCCGCGCCGCTGGCCGTGCTCACGGCCATGCAGGGCGGCTTCGGCGCGGTGAACGCCGCAGCGGCCGCGGCCTACCTGCTGGCATTCTGTTCGGCATCCCTGATCCCGGATGCCTGATTGGCAAGCTGTCCGGATCGTGAAGGATGAAACCTGCGCGGTATTCTCGCCGTCCGAATCCGCAGCCCGTTGACAATGCCTCGGTTCAGGCCGGCTTCATGGTCGTCGGCATGGGGACCGCCACCACCTCGCCCCGCGCCCTGATTTCGCCAAGGGCCGAAATCTCGACCTCCACGACGGTCTTGCGGCCCCGCCGCTCCTTGACCCACGCCCGCAACTCCAGTTCAGGCCCCAAGGGCGTGGGCCGCAGGAAGTTCACGCTCAAGGACGCGGTGACGTAACGTGGACAGATCCGGGCATCCCCGGCATCCCCGGCATCCGCGGCCGCGGCCGTGGCCACCCCGTGACAGTCCACCAGGGAGGCTAGTAGCCCCCCGTAGACGAACCCCGGCAAGGCGATGTGCTCCGGCCGCGGGGTGAACCTACCCAACCCCTGCCGCCCATCCCAGTGGGTCTCGATATGCAGGCCGAGTGCGTTGTTCCTGCCGCACCCGTAGCAGTGGCTCAGTTCCTCACCGTAACGGTGCTGCACCGGAAGAGATGTCATGATTTCCTCCTTGAACGGCGATGCGACGATCTTTGCTCTGGTCCGGACGCCACGTCCCGCATCTCCGCAGGATCGTCCAGCCCGGATATCGATTCAGCAGCCCCTTTTCTGCGAAACGGACATAACCACCAATGCCCCGAGAATGAGGCAGCCACCAAAGATGTTCGCCGCCGAAAGGGATTTCCAGGAACAAAACGGAACACAGCACCGCGACAACGGGTTCCAGCGTCGACACCAGGAATACGTCAGGGCGTCCCCGGCATTGATCCGTTGCCGGCCATGCCGTCACATGATCCATGGTCTCCACGCGGCGCCTCTTCGGCTGCCCATCCCCGGCCACTGCCTCCCGATTCCAGCCTCCGGTCCTGCCCAGTCCTCCTGGCGCCGGATGCAATTGACCACAACAATTGACTTATTTCAGGATTCAGGATGATAATTGTAATATTAACACCGTAAACCAGACCATCTGCACCTGGACAGCACGAAGCGAGCCTCTGGGCTTCCCAATCCATGCGGAGGCATGCGCATGCACGAAGACGATCGGAACCGGCTTGAGACATCGCTGGCCATGCTCTCTGACAGGGAAGGCCTCGTCAGGCAGAAAGGGCGACGGATTTTGGAGGACATGGGAGCCCTGGCCGTGCCCGAACTTTCCAGGGTGCTGGGGGACTCGCTGTCCAAAGACGCCCGGTGGGGCGCGGCCAAGGCCCTCGGCAACATCGGCGACCCCGCTGCCATACCCGCGCTCTTGGACGCCCTGGAGGACCATGACGCGGATGTGGCCTGGCTGGCCGCCGTGGCCCTGAACAAGCTGGGCAAGGCGGCATGGAAACCTGTCCTGCATCGTCTGGTGGAGCGCGGAGTGGATTCCGTCGCCGTGCGCGCCGGCGTGCACCACATTCTCACGGGCCAGAAATTCGGCAGCTACGAGGAACTGTTCGCAACCCTGATGCAGTCCCTGGAAATGGGCGAACTCGACGAGGCCGGAAGCATGACCGCCACGGAAATCTTAACCAGGATGCTGAACGGCCTCTGGCAGGAGTGCCGCGCCTTGAACACAAAAGAGGAGCAGGAATGAGCCGGTGCGCAGGCAGTCCGCACAGAAGAAACGGCACTTCCCGGACCAGGATCCGGCCCGCTCTGGTCCCTGAAAGTGCCCCCTTGCCGGCCATGCGTTCCCCTGCGGGTGCGCCGCGATGCATCGGCCAGCAGCATCCTCACCTTTTCCAGGAGCATATCATGCCTGAGATTCTGCACCGCCCGATCGGCGTCATCCGTTCCCCGTACACAGACCGGGCCAACATGCCCATCCAGCCCTGCGGAGCCCGCGACACGGCCGGACGGGTCTTCCTTGACGAGCCGCTGGCCCCGGGTTTGAAGGATCTGGAAGGCTTTTCGCACATCTACCTGCTCTACCACTTTCACATGAGCCAGGGCTTCGACCTGACCGTGGTGCCCTTTATGGAACCCGTGGAGCGCGGGCTTTTTGCCACCCGGGCTCCCAGGCGGCCGAACCAGATCGGCTTGTCCGTGGTGCGCCTGCAGAAAATCGAAGGCCATGTGCTGCACATTTTGGGTGTGGATGTCCTGGACAACACGCCCCTGCTGGACATCAAACCCTACTTCAGATCCTTCGATTCCTTTCCGGAGGCCGTCAGCGGCTGGGCCGAGAGCCACCAGGAGCGCGCCGCAGAGGTGCGCTCGGATGCCCGCTTCGTCGATCCCAGGGGATGAGCGCCCGCTCAGGTCTGCTGATCCAGACCCGCCGCAACCCGGAGCGTGCTGACGGGGAGAGGGGGCACCCCCCCTCTCTTGACGACGCTCCCCTGCCGGCTTCCAGGCCGAGAGTCCGCGGCCCGCGGAAACGATATTGTCAGAATTCAGGATCCGGCACGCGCCTTTTTAAGGGTGTTTGCTGGCCCTCACGCCCCGGCCAGCCTGTCGATCTCCTCCTTCAGTTTTTGAAGCTCCACAGCGATCCCAGCCTTGCGCACCGCATTCTCCTCGGTGCGCAACCGGCCCTTGCACTTCATGACCTCCCGCTGCAGGGCGCGGATCTGCTCCATCCGCTCCACGCGAGCCTGCAGGCTTTCTCCCTTCCGGGCGGGAAACGGCAGCAGGGGTTCCAGCAGCCGCTCGTACAGAATTTCCAGGTTGGACGCCTCGGGCCAGGCCGCCCGCTGCGCATCGCTCGGGACCCAGGGGCTCTCGAAATACGCGCTGGACACCGGTGGGGAGCCATCCGCGCCGGCGGGGCGCTTGTAGGCCGCCACGACCTGGATCCTTCCCTCGAACCGCAGCTTGAAAAAGATGGGCACAGGAAACATCTGGTCCAGACAGCTCAGCACGTCGGCTGAGAGCTTGCCGGTTTTCAAGGCCAGGTGGTAAACTTGAATCTCAGGCACTGCCGGCGTGGCTTCAAACCCGATCGTTTCCGGGGCCAGCCTGTACTGCCAGACTACCTGCTCCACCTGACGGGCAAGATGGTCCTTGATGGCCTTATGGGGACCGATATGCGCGTTGATTCTGGTTTTGGTCAGAACCCGGCCAACAAAGGCGCCTTTGGGATAGTCGAACAGCATCTGTCACCTTCTTCCCTGGTCTGGCTGGATTTCACGCCCGGCAAGGGCATGGACGAGGCCACGACCCGCCCTTGAGCACTTCAAGCTTTCTTGAGGTTCTCCGCCTCCACTTTGCGGGGAAAAAACGCCTCCCTGCCATCGTGCTCCCAGATGCATTGATGGATGCGCTCACCGTCGGACAGGAACATGACCGCCCCCAGAATGGGGGCTGGTGCCTCGGGATTCACCCCGTACACATAGATGAAGCGGTTGAAGCGGAACAGGGGCCTGACCAGGCCCATGCGCTCAGCGTGCAGGACCAGGTGCCCGCTTTCCGCCCGGTCGTCCTTGATCCACACCCGGCCGTCCTCGCCCAGTGAATATTCCCCGATGTAATTCTCTTCCTCGAATTCCTCGGTGGCCAGGCCGTGCATGAAGCGGGATTCGGCCCCATGTTTGAGTGTATCCCGGCTGGACTCATTGGCCACGGCAATGGGGCTTCTTGGCTTCCCCGTGCCACCGTCTGCATGCTTGATGCTCATCGACCACCTCCCGATCCGGATCCAGGTTTTGATTTCCCAATGCAGGCATGTCCAGGCTGAACGAAGTGCAGTTCATCTGTTTCTGGCGAATTGGTATGTGCTTTTGCGGTCCAGGGCAACACAAATCCCCATTCGCCACGTCTCCTCATCCCGGGTGCAAGGCATGCATGGACAAGGACGGCCGCTGGCTGATGCCGCGGGGAGTTGACTGGTTCAGCAGGCCAGGCTGTGTGGAGTGCGGCGCTGGACCGTACGGAACAGAACCGTGAACGGATCGATGCGGACTGTCAGGGGCAGGCCAGGAAGAAGCACCAGCACGAAGGAAGCTGGGCCTCAAACACCGACGTTTTTTCAGGTCAGGCCTTGAGAAAGGCAGGGTGGTCCAGGGTCCTATACGTTGTCCGAGGACCCTTGATCCTATCCCCAGGTCCGAAATTGGCCCGTGTCGACGTGCACGAATTGCCCTCGGGGATAGAAACCCACGCCTCCTGACCGGGATTCAACCGCAGCGTCGCGCAGATCGCCCAGGGAGACCCCGGCCAGACGGATGTCCAAGGCCTTGCCTTCCATGTGCAGGCTGTGCTTGGCCACGCCACGATGGCCAGATGCGCGCAGTTTTGTATTGGTCACTGGGGAACGATAGGCAGAAATGATCTGAAATGTGCGATCTCCGCCAAAAGACCGCTTCAAGCGAAACAGCAGATCAAAAAGTTTCGGATCCATCCGGCAGACCTGTCCGGTATAGTGATCCCGCAAAAACATATTCAGGGTTTTCAAGCCCTCGGGCACGTATTTGTTGCCCATGGCATAGACCACACGCAGCACTTTTCCCGTATGCATATGTTCAAAACTCAAACTGCGCGCCCCCACCTGCGCGGCCAGGGCTGGCTGGGCCAGGGGGATGGCCGCGCCGACCAAGGTCAAGGTGGCGATATTGCAAAGGAATTGACGGCGGGAATAATTCATTGGTGCTCCTTTCATGCTCTCTTGAAGATTCAAGCCGGGATTGACCACGCCGTGCCCGGCATACGCCAAGGGCGCTGTCAGCAGGATCACGCCACTCTGGGCACCCATGCAGTGTGATTATTGCACTGTCGGGCCAGGCGCAGCTATCCTAAGGGTCTCTCGTGAGTTGATCGGCGCAATTCCATGTCCAAAAGTCTGTCCTGTCCGTAGATATCAGGGAAGAAGTAAACGAGGCCGTTTTTTTTGACCATGACGGTGTTGTAAGCAATCACCACCCTCACCGGTTCCCGCAAGCGCAATGTCGTGGACACCCCGCTTGCCATGGCCTCGCGAATGCGTTCCTCCCCCCACTGCGGGTCGTTCTGCAGGACAAACTTGGCCAGCTTTACCGGCTCTTCGACACGAATGCAACCATGGCTCAAGTCCCTGCGATTCCTCTGAAAAAGTCGTGTCGACGGGGTATGGTGCAGATAGATGTTGTCCTTGTTGGGGAAGACAAACTTGATGTCCCCCAGGGAATTTCTGGGCCCTGGACGCTGCCGGATGCGCATCCGGCCTTGCCGCACGGCCTCCAGGGCGTCGTAGCTCAGGAAGCGCGATACCGTCCCGTCGCCGGCAACGAACTCGAACCCCTGCCGATCGAAATAGCCCGGATCGCGCAGGATGTTCGGGACAACCTCGGAACGCGCGATGGACAGAGGCACATTCCAGTACGGACTGAACTCGATAAAGCGCATGTCTTCATCAAAGAGCGGGGTGCGCATGTCCAGGGCCTTGCCGGTAATGACCCTCATCCTGGCCTTGACCTCGATCTGGCCGCCCCTGACCTCGTAGGCCTCCAAATAGTGTTCCGGAACATTGACCACGATCATGCGCGGAGCATGCGCCAGTGGAGTCCAGCGCAGCCGTTCCATGGAAAGCTCGATCTGCCGCACACGGGCAGCTGGACGCACATTCAGCTCATTGAGCGTCCGTTGGCCGATGACGCCGTCCGGTGTTAGCCCGTGGCGAGACTGAAAGGATTTGACCCCGTCAACGACATGGCCGCTGTAGGTTGCGGGGACGCGGCCGCAGGCCGGCAGGTCTCCGAGGGCGATCAGGCGCTGGATCAGCATGGACAGGCCTGAATATGGCTGGTCTGGTTCAAGCTTGGTGCCGGGCAGCGGCGGAAGATCCATGCGCCAGAACGCGTTCAGCAGCGGATCTTCCGCCAGGTTCCTGTACTGGGCCAGGGTCTCCCGCAGTCTGGCATAAAGGGGAAGCGCGGGTGCTGCCGCGGCCACAGCCTCCAGCAGGCGATCCTCCTGAACGGCAGTCTGCAGGACAGATGCTGGATCGAACCCGTTGGGAAAAGGAGGAGTGAAATTTTCCTGAATCTGGCGAGGGTCAACCTGACCGAAATGCAGATCAGAGAGATAACGCCGCATGGCTGTTGTGAGATCCTGATCCAGCATGGCCTGCGCTTCGGGAGCCAGTCCTGGTTTTTGCACTACGGTGGCCAGAGCATGACGGATGTACGAGACGTTGTACGTTTCAGGATCCAGTCCCTCTTCCGCAGCCGCCGCCAGGATGGCAACAGCCTGCCAAGCCTGAGGGTTGGGGTGGTCCATCTCAAACCACAACAGACCGTTGTCGGCCAGGGCGGCGCTGCACAGCGCAAGCCCCATGGCCACCACGCAGGCCAGTCCGCTCAGTACGCGCAGGCAATGCTGCCTGTCCGCCGCAGCCCGCGGCAACTGGAAATCGTCACAAGGGTTCAATGAAGATCTCTCCTCCTGATACGTCGGTCCAAAACAAAATCAACGGACAGGCTGTCCGCCCGGCGGACTGCAATGAGGCCCCCGCACGATACCCTGTTCCATCGGCATCGATTTTCTGGGAATTGCAGCGGCCATCACCCTTCAGGAATCCGTCCTTTGGGTCTGTGGGAGACCGCTGCATCAGGAAGTGTCTCACTGCAAAATATCGTCATCCCCTTGGAGAAGGGGATCCATGCCTTTAGAACCATCTGAAAAGAATGGATTCCCGCCTTCGCGGGCTTGTGCCTGTCGAGGTGAATGACACTCAGCCTCATTTGCGACTTTTTGCAGTAACGTCAGGAAGACATCCTGTTGCCGGCAGGGACAGCATTCAAAAATTATTTTATGTTGTTTTTGGGCCAAGTGCAACCTACGAAAAAGATGCCAACTGACATGAACAGTGCAGGATGCGAACAGAAACATGATGTGGGATTCCGTGCGCAGGTCACCATTCAGGGATTCATGTTCTGCAACTCTTACCTGTGCCAGTGATTCCAGGGAAAGAATGCGTCAGGAATCACAAATTGTGCTGAGATGGACAAAAAACCGGGATCGCAGTGATGGAAAGAGTCCGGTTCATCCAAAAAAGAGCCAATAAGAGGCAGAGAATTTTCCGTATCGAATCCACCTTTTTCATCCCATAATCCGACACCAGTGAAGACCCTCTTCCCTCCCTTGAATTTCTCTTGAAGTTATATTGAAAAAGAATTTTTTTTAGCATATAGATAATGCATTGTTGCGTTGGGTTACTCTATCGACACGCAGAGGAAACCGGACTGAAAACACTAACATCTTCGAATCATGCAACTTATTTCATGATCGTCTCTTCATCTCCCCTTGACCGATGCAGGGATGAACCGTAAGGCAACGCCCATGACGAAGAAAATCTTGTGCAATTCGCGGCAGTTTGGCGTAATTATCGCGGCGATTCTGATCATGACGTGCTTCGGATTTTCGGTTTCTGCATCCTCGGGCAGCCATATCTACCGCGCATCCATCTCTCCCAGGTCCGTTTCCATGGCCCCCGCGGAAAGCCAAGCCAAGGTACATGCGTCGTCAACAAAAAAGGCACCGGCCAAGCAAAAGGCCGTAGCGTCCACCAAGGCACCGACCAAAAAAGCGCCGGCCACTGTCCGCACTCCATCCCCGACAACCTCAAAGAAGAAAAACCCTGCCCTGAAATCGTCCGTGGCGAACAAAAAGCAGGAAGCAAATAAAATCTCGAAGTCAGTCACAAGCAAAAAAAATGCACTGCCCGCAGACAAGTCCAGGGGATCGAAGAAACAATCAGCACCCGTCGCGGCACAACAAACCTCTCCAGCCAAGAAATCGGCCGCCACGATCCGGAAATCGCCTCCGCCTGCTCCGGCAAAAATTGCTGCAGTCGATCAGCCCAAGGATTTGCATCTCAATGTCAAGGCGGCCATTCTCATCAACATGACCAATGGCAAGGTCTATTATGAACAGAATCCAGACAAGGCCATTCCTCCCGCCTCCATCACCAAGCTTTTGACCCTCTTTCTGGTCCGCGAGGCCATGCGCCAAGGCAGGCTTTCTCCCGACACGCCCATTCCCGTCAGTTCCCGGGCCGTGCTTACCGGAGGATCGCGAATGAGCCTGAAAACCGGCGAAAAAGTCCCTCTCGGCGAACTGATCAAAGGCATCAGCGTGGTCTCCGCAAACAATGCCTGCGTGGCTGTGGCCGAATATCTGGGCAAGGGAGATCCGAACCGGTTTGTTTCCCAAATGAACTCCAAGGCCAGAAATATCGGCATGGCCAACAGCAAATTCAAGAACCCCAATGGTCTTCCTGCCCCAGGCCAGCTCTCCACGGCCCGGGACATCGCCAAGCTGTCGACCAACTACCTGCGCACCTTCCCGGAATCCCTGTCCGTTCATTCCATGACCACCCATACCTTCCACGGGGCAACGCATCGCAACGCCAATTCGCTGCTGCGCACGTACAAAGGCGTGGATGGCCTGAAGACCGGATTTGTCTGTGCCTCGGGCTACAACATCACGGCCACTGCCAGGCGTGGCAACACCCGCCTTGTGGCTGTGGTCCTGGGGGCTCAGAATTCCATCATCCGCCAGGTCGAGACCGCGAGGCTGCTGGACTACGGCTTCAAGCGCGCGGCCTTGGATGACGGCCTCGGCAACAGGGCCGCAAGCCAATCCAAAAAGGATGACGTCTGAATGGGTACACTGGGCTCCCTGCCCTCGACAACCACGCCGTTGCCATGAGGATTGCAATTGTCCCCTCCCCGCCAGACCCGTTTGAGCTTTCCATCCCTGCCCATTCATGACTCCTGCCATTTGTGTGGCCTCAAAGGCCGGGATTGCTTTCACGGTGCATGAATTTGCCCATGACCAAAGTCACGATTCCTACGGGCTGGAGGCGGCCGCAAAACTGAACGTCCCTGCGGACAGAATCTTCAAGACATTGATCGTCGATGTGGGGTCCGTGCTGGCCGTTGGCATCATTCCCGTTACGGCCATGCTGAACATGAAGAGTATGGCCAGGGTCCTGGGGGCCAAAAAGGCAGCCATGGCCGACAAAGCGGATGTGGAGCGGTCAACAGGGTATGTCCTGGGAGGAGTCAGTCCCCTCGGGCAAAAAAAACAGCTGCGCACCATCATTGACGTCGCGGCCCTGGGCCACCCCACCATCTTTGTCAGCGCGGGCAGGCGAGGCCTGGAAATCGAGCTGTGTCCTCATGACCTGGAACGGATCACAGGGGCAGAGTTCGCCGACATTCGACAATAAAGAGTATGAGATGCGCGAAACCTGCCTGGCGCAACAAGTCTGCGCATGCAAAAAAACAAAAGCCGGCACGTGGCCGGCTCAGACTGCTGACAAAGTCACCTCAAAACCCTCGTCAAATGACGGGGGTTTTGTTATGAAAGCGGCATGTTACGCAGCACAGGACCCAAACAACTGAAGTACGAATTCGTCTGC
>JAAYCS010000174.1 GCA_012729655.1 Desulfovibrionales bacterium
GGCGATAGTGCAGCGGGGCACAAGAAGACGGTCGCAAGGCAGTTCCTGTTGATGCAATTGGGGCACTGCTCGAACGTGCGAACCTACATCGTGTTCAAGCAGGAGAGCGGCGACACGGACGAGCACAAGGTCTCATTTCGGCAGGTGGAGGGGGTTGCACTCCTGATCGAACAGGAGTTCGCGAAGCAGTTTGGCAAGCCGACCCGTCTGGAGATGTACCGGGAAGTACTGAGGAGGGAGAGCCCCAACAAAGCGTCCGATGCGACTTCGGAACCCGCGCCGGGCGCGGTTCCCTCATCGCATCAACGCTGACGTTGGGCAAAGGAAAGATGATGGGAAAGAGGATCAATTACCGGAAGATCGCATTCGGTGCCTATGGCCCTTTGTGTGCCCACTGCGGATTTGGCATCCCCTCTGTGCTAGAAGTTGCCCACATTGACTGCAATCGCGAAAACAATGATCCGAAGAATCTGATCGTGCTGTGCCCAAATTGCCACAAGATGCACGACCTTGACTTGATCTCAACCGAGACAATCCTCCAGATGAGGGATCGGCCGAAGATAGTGAAATGGTCAAAACGGATGAAGGACGCAGGAAAGAAGGCGGCACTTACGCGAAAGCACAGTGCGGCCGGGCGTAAGGCCGCAGCGACGCGAAAGCGCAACCGGGATTCCAACGCGAATGAATCCTTTTTGCCTATTGAAGTGCACGGGTAGAGGGGGTAAACTCATTGGCGTTATGACTTATTCAGTAAACACGATCATCGAACCACACAAGCGTGAATTATCCTCGCTTTGTGAACGCTATCGTGTTGCCAAACTGTATGTTTTCGGGTCTGTCGTCAACGGTGATTTTGATTCAACCAGCAGTGACATAGATTTCCTTGCGCAATTTAAAGATCGGGCACCGACGGCAAGTTATGCCGAGCGCTTTCTGGGACTTGAAGGGGCGCTTCAATCGGTCTTTAAACGTCCAGTGGATTTGCTGACCGTGGAAGGTCTGAAGTCCGCTGGTTTCAGAAACACGGTAGAACAGACAAGGCTGTTGGTTTATGAATCCGACGACGCGCTCTAATCTCGCCGATGTTCTGGACTCCTGCCTTTTCATCCAGACTACGTGCGCAACACGTACGTTTGATGATTATCAGAAAGACCGCATGTTCCGTCGCGCCATTGAACGTGAATTTGAGATTGTCGGCGAGTCGTTAAAACGAATCCGTGATGACGATGAGACGGTCTTTGATTCGATTGCGCATTCAGGATCTATTGTCGGATTCAGAAATCGCCTGACACATGGCTACGATTCTATCGATGATGCTATCGTATGGGGCATTGTGTCTGGGCATTTACCGCTATTGAGATCCGATGTAGAGGCGGCATTAAGCAGCGTATAGGCCCCAACAAGGCGGTGGAGGCGACGGGATACCGCCGCCTCACCGCTGACGTTATGCGAAAAACAAAAAACGTCGCTGTTGCAAATAAAATGCAAATGTAGTACAATTACATCATTTGTAGAGGAGATCGGATCATGAGCACTGCGACACTACAAGTACGGCTGGACACCCAGTTAAAAAAAGACGTGGAACGTTTCTTCTTGGCTGCGGGGCTGGATACTACAACCGCCGTAAGAATGTTTTTGAAACAAGTTCTTATTCGGCAAGCAATCCCTTTCGACATCATTGCCAACGATCCTTTTTATGCACCCGTCAATCAAAAGGTATTGAAGGCGTCCATTTGCCAATTGGAGGCAGGGAAAGGGAAGCCGCATAATCTCGCCGGGGCCTAATTATGAACAAAGTCTTTTCCGATATCGGCTGGGCTGACTATGTCTATTGGCAGACACAGGACAAGAAGACTCTCCGCCGGATCAATGCGTTGCTGCAGGATATCGAACGCAATGGCAATCAGGGAATAGGCAATCCCGAGTTGTTAAAAGGTCTATCCGGATATTGGAGTCGCCGTATTAACGAAAAAGATCGCTTGGTCTATAAGGTTGGCAATGGCGAGATCTTGATTGCGCAGTGCCGTACACATTATGGCGATCATTGATAATGCCTAACCAGCCCTCTCATGCAACGGGATACCGTGCATGGAGGGCGACGTTCGGGGGCCAAAAAATGTTCGGAAATGAGAAAACTTGTTCCTGCTTACTTGATATGGTAAGTTATTTCCCACTTGGAGGGTTGTATGCAACTTGTAATTCCTCTCGATAATATGAGCGTCAGTGACAAGATGGAAGCTATGGAGGAAATCTGGGCAGATCTTTCACGCAACGTTTCAGATGTGCCTTCTCCGGCATGGCATGCCGATGTCCTGTGTGTGCGGGAAAGTCGGATATCTGAAGGAACATCGCGTTTCCTAGACATCGCCGAGGCTAAACAGGCTGTTCGGGAACGGATCAAATGAAGGTTCAGGTACTGGAGGATGCCACCGCCGACTTGGCGGATGGGTTCCTGTTTTACGAACAGAAAGCCGATGGGTTGGGCGAATATTTTCTTGATTCCCTGTGGTCTGACATCCTTTCGTTGCGCATTTACGGAGGAGTGCACGATGTGCATTATGGCTATTTCAGACTGCTTGCTAAAAGATTCCCATACGCTGTGTACTATCGGATCAAAAACAACACAGCACGTGTCCGAGCGGTTCTCGACTGCCGACGTGACCCGAATTGGATATCAAACAGACTGAGATGAACCCCAACAAGAGCGCTCTGTCAACGGGATACGTGGCAGGCGCTCGGCGTTCGACAATACAGAATTGACACTCGCGCTTGACCGTCCGCCACCTCATGGTGTATATTCAATGTATATCCAACAGGAGCGTAACATGATCACCAAAGTCACGAAATGGGGGAATAGCCTAGCGGTGCGTATCCCACTTGCGGTCGCCAAAGAAACGCAGCTGCGTTACGGAGAAACCGTCAATCTGGCCTCATGTGATGGACAGATTGTCATTGTGCCCGTCCGTCAACAGCGATATCAACTCGCGGATCTCTTGAAGGGCATCACTCCTCGCAACCTGCACGATGAGGTTTCAAGCGGAGCCGTCGTCGGAAAGGAGGGATGGTGATGCCGGCATCCTATTGTCCGAGACGCGGAGATGTGGTCTGGATGGCATTAAATCCTCAAGCCGGCCATGAACAGGCTGGACACCGTCCCGCCGTGGTCTTGTCGCCAGAGTCCTACAACCGAAAAGTAGGGTTGGCTCTGTTGTGCCCCATCACAAGCCAAGTCAAAGGCTATCCCTTCGAGGTTCCTCTCCCGCAAGGGCTACAGGTGTCCGGTGTGATTCTGGCGGATCAGGTGAAGAGTCTGGATTGGAAGGTGCGTCAGGCATCTTTTTGTTGCGCACTCACCAAAGATGTCGTGCATGATGTTCTGAACAAACTCGGAACATTGATCGATGATTGACTATAGCCGAACCCGTCGGCGCAGACAACGCGGCTCCCGCCGCGTGTCTGGCCTCTGACGTTGGGCAGGGAAATGTCACATCATGAAACAAGCGCAACTGCTGCCAAGTGTAAGGATGCGCATCATTCTGGCTGCAATGACCTCGCTGCTGATTCTGTCCGGTTA
>JAAYCS010000175.1 GCA_012729655.1 Desulfovibrionales bacterium
CTGGGCTGTAAGCGTGCCGGACCGTGAATCCTCACACGGAATCAACGAACTGCCGTTTGCCCTGGGCTGTGAGCGTGCCGGACAGCCGAAGGACATATATGCAGGGCGTCCCGGAGCGCTCAGGCTCGGGGCTCGGTCATTGCGAGCGCAGCGAAGCAATCCATGTTTTGCCTGATTGTTTGTCCGGGACCTGCCCCTACCACCCCGCATTTCCTGCCAGAATTCGTTGATCTTCCCTCCAAAATTGGACCGGCGCTGACAAAATTTGTCGTTCCGGAGCGTCGCATTCCGGCATCTTTCCCTCAACAAGCCGAAATCAAAGAAAATTCAATTCTGGCACGATTCATGATAGAAGGTCGCCACGAGCATCACTACCATCAACCCATTTTTTGGAGGACGTATGAACCGGTTTAGAATGAGAAAAGGCGAAAAAGGTTTCACCCTGGTTGAATTGCTGATCGTCGTGGCCATCATCGGCATCCTGGCCGCCATCGCCATCCCGCAGTTTGTGAAGTATAAGAGGAATGCGGCAAAGTCAGCCTGCGAAACTGATTTGAGAAATTGTATGTCAGAAGCCTCTGCACAGTATGCCCTCAATACAACAACTAATAATATGACATGTAATGCTGGTGGATTGCCTGGTAATAAATTTCCTGGAACTGTATTTGTTGATACTGATGGTGCATTGCTTCTTTCTGCTAGTAATTCTACTAGTTTTCCTGAAAACAGCACTGCTGTATCAACTGCGGATTTTTATGACATACCTTTTTCAGCTGATATAGTTGATAATGGCGCTAATTGTACTTTTGCTGACTAGGTTGTTTTCTTTCTAGAGAACTTTTAAGCCGGGCACTATGTCCGGCTTTCTTTTTGGCAGATAACGGGTCAAATCTTCCTTTGACGAAACTGGCCTGAATCGCTATCAATTCTCCATGGCACGACCACTGCGCATCGAATTTGACGGAGCCTGGTACCACATCACCAACCGCGGCCGCCGGCAGGAAAGGATCTTCCACGACAGCCAGGACTGCAAGGCCTTCGTGGACCTCCTCCAGGGCGCGTCCGCCATGTTCAGGTTGGGGGTCGCGGCCTACTGCCTCATGCCCGACCACTACCATCTGCTGGTCCAGACCTCGGAGGCCAACCTGGCCCGGGCCATGCGCCATCTGGGCGGCGTGTACACCCAGTGGTTCAACCGCCGGCACGGCGAGGACGGGCCGCTCTTCCGGGGCAGGTACAAGGCCATCCTGGTCGGCGAGGACGAGTACCTGGCCGGCCTGCTCCGCTACATCCACCGCGACCCGCTGAAGGCCGGACTGGCCCAGGACCTGGCGGACTACCCATGGAGCAGCCACCACGGCTACCTGCACCGGGGCAAGGCCTGGAAATGGCTGCACGCGGAACCCCTGCTGGCCCGGTTCTCGGACGACCCAGGCAAAGCCAGGGCCGCATACCGCCGCTCCATGGCGGAGGATGTCGACGAAACCATCGAACGCGTGTTTTCCCTGAAGAAGCTGCCGTCGGTCCTGGGCACCCCGGAATTCGTGCAGGCCATCAAGGACCGCTTCTTCGCTTCCAAGCTCAGCCCCGAAGTGCCCGAATCCCGCCTGCTCGCGCCCGTGTCCCTGGAGGCGGTCACGGCCGCTGTCTGCGAGTTCTACGGCGTGGGGGAGGAAGACCTGGCCACGTCCGGGCGGGGGGTCGGGAACGAGGCCCGCGACATGGCCATGTACCTGGCCAGGACGCTCACGGGCGCATCCCTGGGCGCCATCGGCAGGCATTTCAACACGGACAAGTACAGCACCGTGGGCAGCGCCATCGCGCGGGCCAAGGCCAGGGTCGGGCAGGGCGGGGCGGTGGC
>JAAYCS010000014.1 GCA_012729655.1 Desulfovibrionales bacterium
CTTTAAGTTCCATTATATTAACATCTTGTTTAGATGTTCCATTAATCTGGACTACCAATTTTTCCCTGCCAGTTTCTGACCTGATAATATTCTGAAACCATTGTTTCCACTTCTTCCGCACTTATAGCGTTTCCTGTTTCAGATAAAGAATGCGTGGTCAGTGCCACCGGCAAATGATCGTCCATCGGTTGCAGACCTTCCCGTATATTGAACCGGCGCACGTTGTCTTTCACTTCCGAAGCCAAGGCGATCATATCCTCTACGTTCAGTTCCAAACCCGTTAAAGCCTTCGTGATGGTTGCCAATTCTTTCCATTGATACATGTCACGGTAGAAACGGCAAAGGATGAGCATGTCAAAATAGGTCAGTCGGTCTTCCCATACTTTGAACACTGCTGCCTTGCCTTTGGTGGCTTGAGGATCAACCATGCCTGCCAGCTCAGGTTTGTAAAATGTCGCCCGAAGATGGCATGCGCCCCTGTCTGAGGTGGCATAGGCCAGGCCCATGCCTTTGAGTACCCTGGGATCGTAGCCCGCGGGTTCGAGGCCCTTAACATGGACGGCCATGTCTTCCATCCCCCAAACTTGCGCCGCATGACGGATGCCTTGACCCAGTAATGCACCGATCCCGCTCACTGCAGATATTTCACGAAGCAGCGAGGCCACCCCGTCCACATCTCCGTAATCAAGCTTCAGGTCGATGCGTCCCTGTCGTGAGGCTTCTATGGTCAGTCCGGCAAGGTTTCCGGCGCTGATGGTGTCCATGCCCAGTCGATCGCCGAGGTCGTTCAGGTAGATGATGTCTTCAATATCACGAATTTCGCAAAGCCCACCGAAAGCGTAAATTGTCTCGTACTCGGGACCTTCCACGGTCAAACCAGCATGAGGGCCGTCTTTGACTGTGGAAAGTCTGCCGCAAGCCATGAGGCATTTCGCACAGGCCTTGGGTTTGACGTCGCACCGGGTATGGAGCGCTACGCTATTGATGCCGTCTCTATGTTCCACCCGGCCTCTCTGCCAGTAGCGCGACGGAAAGGCTCCGACCTCGTTGAGGAGATCCACCAATCCTGTGGTGCCGACTTTTTTGTATCCCTGTACTCCCTTGTCTTCCTTGGAGCGGGCCGTAATGGACTTGGTGAAATCTTTAAGCAATTCTGGATAGGCGATTTTTCTGCGCGCTTGACCGCGGAAAGCCAACGCCTTGACCTTCTTTGAACCGAGAACGGCCCCTGTGCCCGTACGTCCTGCACTGCGCCAGTAATCGTTTTCGATGACCGAGAAGCGTACAAGGTTCTCAGCTGCCGGGCCTATGACCACAGGGCCACATTTTTCGCCGTACAACTCTAGGACCTTCTCCCGGACCGCATCTTCAGTAGCATAGGTGTCCAGACCCCACAGATCATGAGCGGGATGAATATGTACTTCAGTATCGCTGATATCGATCCAAACCGGTTCTTTAGCCGCGCCTTTGATGATGACAATATCGTACCCGGCTGCGTCCATGTATTCTGGAGCGTGACCTCCACTGTAAGACTCAGCATAGAGGCCGGTCTGCGGCGATTTCGTGAACACGCCGTATCGTGAAGACCCCCATATGGGGCTACCAGTGATGGGGCCTGTGGCGAAGATGACAATATTTTCGGAGCTCAGTGGGTCGCTTCCTGCTGGTATTTCCTTCAGCATGAAGTAGGTGGCCAGACCTTTACCACCTAGGGTTTGGGTCAGTAGCTCATCGGAAATGATGAAGGCTTCATACCTCCCTGCACTCAAATCGACGCGCAATCCTCTATTATAAAATCCGTGCATGGTTTAGACCCCTTGTTATTAATCCGAGCCCTAACTTGTTAACATTTTGTCGCCGCCCCTCCGACCAGCAAACGTTAGCGGGTAAGCGGAGTTAACTATTTCTTCGTCGGAGTAATAACAGTCTGTCCCGACGGCTCCATGATCCCTCGCGACGGGGGGTGGAACATCATCCCTGGGGAATTGAACAACAGCTCCCCACAGCTCACTCCCCGATGCCGCCAGACCTGCCGCCACCTGTCCCTCGCCACGCGGAAATCGGTGGGACGGCGCGGATGGGCCCTTTCCATGCTTTATGCAGCGGAATCCCTGCCCATGCTGTGCAATCAACCGTGCCGGCAATTTTATTAAGGAAAGTAAATTTCATTGCATTTCTTTCACCACTCTCGTTATGTAGAATTGTCTGCAAATCCTCTGTTCCGGAGTGCACAAGATGTTTGAAAAACGACAATATCCTCGGCATGCAAGTCTTGAACGATGCGGCGTCGAACATTTTCTGCAGAAAGACGAATTCACTTTTGAATCCAGAATAATCAACTACAGCGCTGGTGGACTCATGCTTGAGTCTGACTATCCTCTCCCCGAATGGACCCCGGTCAGGATCAGGCTCAATCACGGCTCAGATGTTCAGGAACGCACGGGAAATGGAATCCTGGTAGGCGTTGTGAGATGGTGTGCGGAGCAGGACGGCTCCTATTCCGGTTCCTTCGGCATCGGCGTGGCATTCGCGAAGCAGACGACACATTGATCCGCTGACCACGCATCCAAGAACAGATTTTCCAAGACAAAGGGGCGTCCTTCGGGGCGCCCCTTCTGATTGCCTCCCTGGCAGGCGGAGCATGGACAGAGCCTGTCAGCCTATGACGGCGGCACTACGGCGGAAAGCATCCTGCCAGACGTTCCCGTCCCAGAGCAGAATCAGAAATCCACCTCACAAAGAAAGATCTTTTCCGCAGGGGACTCCGGCCGGATTGTCAGTTGCAAAGGCGCCCACCGCTATCGGCTAGCTCCGGGGACCGAGACGTGTGGTCTGGCGGACGGAACCCTTGTCGCTCTTCATGATCCCCAAACCAGTCAGGGCGCAGGCCAGTGCGATCACGGGGGTACTCCAGTTGAAAAACGCGTAGGGCAGAAAATCAACCGCCTCAACGCCAAGGATGCCCAGGATGTAAAACGCGTGTACGCTCCACGGAACCAGCGGGCAGCCGAGGGTGCCTGCGTCCTCACATGTCCTGGAAAGCACCCGGAGGTCGAACCCCGCCTCTTTGAAAGGCCTGGAGAGTGCCCGCCCGGTCACCACAACAGCGAGAATCTGGCTGCCGGTGCCGAGCAGGATGATATAGGCCGAAGCAAGGGCGACTCCGATCAGGGAAATGGCGGAGTTCGCTCCGCGAAGCATGGCGTCCAGCAACACTTCAAGGACGCGGGCTTTTTCAAGGACGCCGCCGAAAGCCATGCCGCAGGTCAGCAACAGGATGGTAACCATGATACTCATGAGTCCGCCGCGGGAGAGCAGCTTGTTCAGCTCGGGAGAGGAAGTGCTTGCCTCGTATCCGTTGGTCATGAACTTGGCGAGGGAAGCGACGGAGGCGCCTTCAAAGAGGGCGATTCCCAAAGCGCTCACCACGCAGATGACCATGACCGGAAGCACCGGCAACCGTTTGTAGGCCAGGGCTATCATGAGAATCGGCGGCAGGAAGGCGATGGGCGACAGAGAAAAAGAGGACTCCAGGGTGGCCAGGATGGTGTTGATGTTGCCCAAGCCGCTCACGTTTCCGGTATGCATGGAGCCCAGGATGGCATAGCCGATTGCTGCGACGACGGAAGCGGGCAAGGTGGTCCACAGCATGGACGAAATGTGGGTGAACAGCGGGACCTCGCAGACCGTGGCCGCGATGTTCGTGGAATCGGAAACGGGCGACATCTTGTCGCCGAAATACGCTCCGGAAACAATGGCCCCAACGGTCCAGGCCGGGTTGTAGCCCATTGCCCCGCCGACACCCAGCAGGGCCACGCCGATGGTTCCCATGGTCCCAAAAGAGGTGCCGGTAGCAAGGGAGGCAATGGAACACAGGACAAATGTTGACACGAGGAAATGTTGCGGGGCGATGAGCTTGAGCCCCCAGTAGATGATGGCAGGGATGGTTCCTGACGCCATCCAGGAAGCGATGATGATGCCCACGAGCATGAGAATGGCCACGGCAATTTGAATCCTCCCCACGGCCGAGAGCATCCCGTCCTGGAGTTCTTCCCAGTTGTAACCGATCCTCAGGCACATGAGAGCGGCAACGACAAGGGCGACAAGCAAGGGCAGGACTGGCGGCCTGACACCGACGACAACCGTACCGTAGAGGATGATCGCAACGGGGATGGAAAAAGTCAGTAACGCCCATGTCAATGATGGCTTCCGAGCATCAGAACTCATGAATCCTCCTCGATAATCTGATTATGCAGAGATTTTTTACATGATGAAAGATGAATAAGAATATATAAGTTCAAAATATTAACATTATATAAAATATTACGTTAAATAATTATTTGTACATACATATTGCATATTGACAATATTTTCATAAAATTTTATCGAAAATATGTTTTTAAATATGTAAAAATTTTTATAATATATTAAAATGTCAATTTCCATTTTGCTTCTGATTTTATTTTCAGCATTATTGCATGCTTCCTGGAATATCATCGTCAAAAATGGTGAAAACAAGCTGTTTGAAGCAGGATTGAACGCTCTTGGTGGCGGACTGGGAGCGATATGTATCGTTTTTTTTCTTCCGCCTCTTTCTCCGTCAGCATGGCCTTACTTGGGTATATCCTGCCTCTGTCATCTCGCATATTATATTTGCATCGCAGAAGCATACAAAAAGGTTGACTTGTCTTTCGGATATACCATCATGCGTGGCTGTGCGCCACTGCTGACATCCCTTGCCATGTTTTTTCTCGGATCTTCTCTGCGTCTGGGCGCATGGGTCGGCGTGGTTATCCTGTGTTGCGGCATTTTTTGCCTCGCTCGTGACAACATGCGGCGTGGTGCGGGATGGAGCGCCATCTTCATCTCTGTGCGGACTTCTTTCGTCATCATGGGCTACACCCTGGCAGATGGTCTGGGGGCCCAGCACAACGGCAATGCCGTAAGTTATGCGTGCTGGATTTTTGTACTCAACGTGTTTCCGCTGCATTTCTACATCCTTGCGCGGTCCGGGAAAAGTTATCTGCCTTATGTGCGCGGGCGGATCATCCCGGGGCTTTGCGGCGGACTGGCCGGGCTGGGGTCATACGGGATCGCCATTTGGGCCATGACGCGCGCTCCCATCGCTTTGGTGGCCGCCCTGCGCGAGACATCGGTCGTCTTCGGCATGCTGTTGGCGGTGCTCCTCCTGCACGAAAGATTCACCCTTTGGCGCGCAGCCGCTGTGACGCTGGTGGCTGGCGGGGCCATGCTTATCAAACTGGCCTGAGCTCTGAAAAGCAGCCCTGAAGCCCTCCCCGAAATCCGGACAGGCGTCACAGGAAACGGTGGCAGGGTCCTTCCACCAAAAAAACAAGGGTCTGGATTTTACATCCAAACCCATGATTTTCAATGAAATGGCGGAGAGGGTGGGATTCCTTCGCATCACCATCAACATCTTGAAATTACAAAAACTTATTGCTCCGCACTGCACCTCATGTGTGACACTCCTGTGGACAGCTTCTCACTCTTTTAGCCCCGTTC
>JAAYCS010000176.1 GCA_012729655.1 Desulfovibrionales bacterium
TCTTGAAGAGCACTGTCGGATCAAGAGCCGGCCGGCCGTTGTCCGGACAGTACAGGTCTTTGACCTTGTCGTGGATGAAACGGAAATCGATGAACTTGGTGATCTTACGAAGGAGATGATCTTTGGGAACCAAGCGCTCGATGCAGACGAATTCGTACTTCAGTTGTTTGGGTCCTGTGCTGCGTAACATGCCGCTTTCATAACAAAACCCCCGTCATTTGACGAGGGTTTTGAGATGACTTTGTCAGCAGTCTGACTTCTGCTCATATCACACATCAGGCACGTCCCAGGAAGATGCGGATGCCTGAGCGCTTACGAATGCTCGTAGCCGTCAGAATTCCTCTGCTTTCCCGCAGAACCATCATTTTGCGGGGTACTACAAATCTGATTGTTCAATCCCATCCGTCCCAAGTTTTTCCTGCAGCGCGCTGGCCACTTCGGCAATGATCCATCCCGGGGTGGACGCGCCCGCGGTCAGCCCGATGCGCTCGAATGCCGCCAATGCGTGCACCGGCAATTCTTCGGAGGTCTCGATGTGCGTCGCATAAATTCCGGCCTCCTTGGCGATCTGGGCCAGACGCCGGGTATTGCCGCTGTTCCTCCCTCCGACGATGACCATTGCCTGCACCTGCCGGGACAGATTGCGCACTTCGTCCTGCCTGTCCTTTGTCGCGGTGCAGATGGTGTCGAGAATCGTCATGTGCTGGTCAACGCTGGCCCATAGAAAATCTCGGATTGCGTCGAATGCCTCCCGGTCCTGCGTCGTCTGTGCGGCGAGGAAATAGGTGGTGTCGGGGGAAAGTTGGTGTGTCTGCAGCTCCTCCAGACTTTCGAAGACGGTATGTTCCGGGGCGTAGCTGATGAGCCCCTGGACTTCCGGGTGGTCGCGTTCTCCGAAAAGGAGAAGATGCTTGTCTTGGTCGGCTTGGCGTTGGATCAGAATTTGGGCTTTTTTGACTTTGGGACAGGTGGCGTCGATGAGGGTAACTCCCTGATGTTCGAGATTTTTTTGGATCTGTCTCGGGATCCCATGGGCGCGGATGACGACAACGTCAGCCGCATTCAGAGGGTGTTTTCCGTCGGTCTGTGTCACTCCGTGCTGCTGGTAGCGTTCGAGAACCTGCGGGTTGTGGATGATGGGCCCCAGGGTGTGGATTGTTCCGCCTTGCGGTGGGGCGGCCACGGCACTGTCCAGCTTGTTTAATGCCAAGTCCACGCCCATGCAGAATCCGGCTGTCTTGGCAATGATAATTTTCATGATCAATCATCCTTACAATGAGGTTGATACAGGGCAGGCCTGCAAGGCACACAAGACATCCTCCCAGCTCTTGCAGAAGACGATTTCACGCCGGAGCTCTTTGGTTCCAGGAATCCCTTTGAACAATCTGGGCACAAGGGTCCTCATCTTCAGGATTCCCAGGCGATCCATGCCGTGTTCGGTGTAGAGCCCGCAAAGCTTCCGGACCATGGCCAGCATTTCATGCGGTTTTTTGCTCACAAGAGGCTGGCCTTGGCGGGCAAGGAGGTAACGTTTGAATATGCCCGGATCGTTGAGGGCGCCTCGTGCGAACATCAAACCGTCAACCCCTGTCTGCTCGATGCAGCGGATCCCGTCTTCAGCATGGAAAAGATCTCCGCTGGCCACAACCGGAAATCCGACCTTCGTCTTCAACAGAGCCAAATGCTTCCAATCGGCGTGCCCTGTGAAGCCTTGGGTGGCATAGCGAGGGTGCATGGTGATCCATCCAGCCCCTGATTGGTCCAATTCCTGTCCGATGCGAAGGTATACCGGCTGATCATGACTCCACCCGAGTCGTATTTTGAAGCCCATGCACCCCGGCTCCACGGCCTGAACCAGAGACTTGGCCAAACGCAGAAGATGTCCGGGATCTTTGAGGAGGGCCGCGCCACTGCCTGTCCTGACAACCTTGCGCACCGAGCATCCGCAGTTCAGATCGAAATACCTGAAGCCGGATTGGCGAAGCTGTGCGATGGATGCAAGCAGAAAGGACTCCTCAGCGCCGAAAAGCTGCACGACCAGGGGATCGTCCTGCCGACAGGTCAGAAGAAGCTCCCGGGTCCCGGGGCTGCCATAGATAAGCCCCTTAGCGCTGATCATCTCGGTGACAGCAACAGCACATCCCTGCGTCCTGCACAGCAGGCGGAAAGGGAGGTCCGAATAGCCGGCAAGTGGTGCAAGCCAGGGTCGGTCAGGAGTGATGGGATGCAGAAAGTTCATAATCAGCCGATGCGGGAGAGCTGGCTGCCCGCGGTTGGAAAAGCAGGCCGGGTTGTGGCGAAAGGCGAAGCAGGGATGGTTTCACGCAGGCTTCCAAAAAAGCTCGGTAGGAGGCAGTGGCCTAGACCCCGGGCTGATCGATGATGAGTTCGACCTCATCCACGCTCAGGCCGGTGGCCTGAGACAGAGCCTGGACCGATTGACCGCGTCTGTGCCCGCTCAGAATTGTCTGGCGCAGAAAATGTGGAGATTTGGTGAAGGATTCCGCTTGGTCCAGAAGCCTACGCATTTCATGAGCGCGGTCTCGAAGCTTTTCTTCCAGCGAAACCAGCTCTTCCTGTCGTTTGGCAAAGGTACTGACAATTTCCTTTTCCAGTCGGGAGTTGGCATCCAGCTTCTGCAGGAATTCCTGCTGCCTGTCTTGCAGGGTGCGGACCAGTGCTTCCGATTTTCTGAGTTTCAAGAAGAAGAAAAGGGAAAGCCCCAGAAGCAGGATTTCCACCAGGGTGGAACCGGCAAGAACCCAAAGAGATATATCGGTGTCCATTCACGCCTGCATGTCGATCAGACGTCCCTGATCGGTTTCGACTTCCGTTTTTTCGTGGAGATGATGCCGCTTGACCACAGGAGGTGCCTGATCAGCGCGTTGCTCTTTCTCAGCAGTGACTGCTGCTTTGGTTTCGGTCGCCCGGGATTTGGATACCTGCTTTTTTTTCAGCCGCTGTTTCCGTTGAGCCAGCTCCAGGGCCATGGCCTGGTGCATTTCCGGATGAATCAGCTGTGCATGATGCATCCGCTGGGCTTCCGGAATCTGGATGATAAGGGTTGTCAGATCGAGGGTGTTGACCATCACTTCAATACGTATTCCTCAAGAAAAATTTGCGAAACCTGACCACTCTGGAGATGTTGATTGATAACGTTAGCAATGTCCTGCTTCAATTTCTCCGAATTCCCGGGGTTACTCAGAAAGGTGAGATTGGAGTTCTTCAGGTAGCGGTATACGGCATCCCGGATGAGCAACATCTTGCCCTGGATCTCACGGTGCACAGCAGCAGAAGTGTTGGGGACATTGAAGCGGCAGGTCAGAAAGCGGATCCTGTCACCTTGGGTGTGCTCCGTATAAAATTGATCGAATGCAAAGGATCGGAATTGTCCCTGGCTTTCGGGTGTTGAGAGCGGTTCTTGTGTTTTGGGCGGGGCAGTTGCGGGTGCTGAGGTTTGGGTCTGATCCTGTTCTGCTGCGGACTGTGCGCGGTCACCTGGAACGACCGGGAGCAGGGAAAAAAAATATGCCCCGCTCAGGCCCAGGAGCAGGCACCCAAGAATCCCTGCAGTGGCGATGATCATCCGATTTTTGAAGGCAGGGCGGGAAGATGCGTTCGGAGGGATCTGCAGAGGAATCTCAAGCGGATGTTCGGACACGGATTGAACAGGGGGCTTGGGTGTGACGTCGTCTTTGTCGTTGAATTCGAGAAAAAGCGCGTCATCAAGGTCGAGTTCGACCTTTTGCAGACCTTTGAAAGAGGAGTCCGGCAGACACTCATTGCCCACGCCGACATGCGCGTCGTCAGACGATGGGAGCGCAAAGAGGACTGGAAGAATCATGGAACAACGTCGCCCGGCAAAGCTGTTGCCGTGTATCTCAAGGGTTAATCAAAAATCTTGTTGATCTTTTGACCAAGGGTTTCAGCCGTGAACGGTTTGACGATGTAGTTGGACACTTTAGCCTGGACGGCCTCTATGATGTTTTCCTGCTGGGCCTCGGCCGTGACCATGAGAAAGGGGAGGTCTCCGAATTCCTCGCTGGCGCGGACTTTGCGCAACAATTCGATGCCGGTCATCTGGGGCATGTTCCAGTCGGAAATGATGAAGTCAATCTGGTCTTTGGTCAGAATTTCCCATGCAGCTGCCCCATCGTCAGCCTCCACAATATTGCTGAAACCGAGTTGGCGCAAAATGTTTTTGATGATCCGGCGCATGGTCGAGAAATCGTCGACAATGAGCACTCGCATATTGGTGTTTACCGCCATGAGTCCCCCAGATCGTCTCTATACAACATTGACAGGGTCACGCGATGTCTCCGTGCAGCTGCAGGAACATTTTTTTGAGTTTTGCCAGGGCTTGGGAGTGGATCTGCGAAACTCTGCCTTCGGTGATATCAAGCACTGAAGCCACTTCCCGCATGTTCATTTCGTCGGAATAGTATAAACTCAGAACCAGCTTTTCCCGTTCGCCCAGTCTATCGATGAGATGAACCAGCTTGTCAATGATCTCCTGGAATGCAGCGCTGGAAAAGGGTTCCCGCTGTCTGTGCCCTCCTTCAGGGATGGGTGAATATTCCTGGATCGCGTCCAGGCTGAGAATAATTTGGGAGTTGAGCGCCTCCAGGGTGGCTTCCAGTTCCGGATTGCTTTGGCCTGTGAGTTCAGCCAGTTCGCTGCGCGAGGGTACGTGTCCGTGGGTATGTTCGAATTCCCGGATGGCCTGCTCCAGCTTCTTGATCTTTTGCCGTAGCCCCCGGGAAAACCAGTCCATACGTCGGAGCTCGTCCAGCATGGCACCGCGTATGCGGTTCTCTGCAAAGGTCTCAAAGCGGATGCCCAGACCGGGTTGAAATTTGTGCAAGGCTTCCATGAGGCCAAGGGTTCCTGCACTGATCAGATCGCCAAGGTCGATATGGGGCGGGATCTTGGCCTTCAGGTGGAGGGCGATGGCTTTGATGCGCGGGGCAAAGGCGCGGGCAATGCGGTCCTGTTTGGTGGATTCAAGGGCAGAGTAAGACGTTGCGGAGTGCTCCAGAATCGACCAGACAGGTTCGGAGGGATTATTCCGCAAAGAGGAGTGTCTTCCAAAAGAATTTGATGTTCCCATCGAGATGGTCCTGCGGTTTCCATTGGATCAGGATGCGAGCCAGTTTACGCACTGCCTGGCAGGCATCGCTGGACGGCGCCAAATGGCAGAATGGCTGCTGTTTGATGACGGACTGCCGGACAACGGGATCGAGGGGGACCGATCCCACAAAATCCAGGGAAATTCCACCTAAGAAGTGGTCGCAGGCTTTGTAAAGTTTGGCAAAGATGTCCCTGGCTGATTTTTCACTTTTGGCCATGTTCACCAGGATGTGGAATTTATCTATGCCATGTTTGATGTTCAGGACCTTGATCAAGGCATAGGCGTCTGTCAGGGATGTCGGTTCCGGCGTGAGGACAAGAAGGCGTTCCTGGACAGCTACATTGAAGTAAAGCACGTTTTCGTTAATCCCCGCGCCTGTGTCCACAATAAGATAATCAATGCTGTCTTCAAGTTCGTCCATGGCTTCCAGCAGTTCCAGTTTCTGGCCTGCTGAGAGGGACAGCATTTCACTTACACCACTGGCCGCTGGCAGGATCGAAAATCCGTATGCCGTCGGATAAAGGATGTCGCGGAGAGACACGCCGTCGTGAAAGACGTGGAAGAGATTTTTTTCAGGTGTCACACCCAAAACGATATCCACGTTCGCCAGGCCAAGGTCTGCATCCAGGATGGCGCAGCGCCGCCCCAAACTGCTCAGGCAAAGGGCAAGGTTGACGGAGATGTTCGTTTTTCCGACGCCTCCCTTGCCGGAGGATACCGAAAGCACGATAGGGAGATTGGCGTTCATGCTGACCTTGTCTGCAAGCTAGATGGTTTGTCAGTTGGTTGCCGCGGGCAGCTCATGCCGCAGCAACAGTTTCCAGATATCCTGATCCGTGGGCTGAACCAGGGAATTTTTCAGATCCGGCCCAACTGAAAGCAGGGAAACAGGCAGCCCCGTGATCCTGGCCTGATTGAGTATTTCCCCGTAATTACAGGCTTCATCCACTTTCGTCCAGATGATGCTGGCCGTTGAATCGGTCCGCATTCTGGAGACGAAATTGTCCATTTGAGCCGCACCAAAAAGAGGGCTGAGGACCAGATGCATATGGACAGGAGGCAGTGTTCCGCAGGACATGCGGTTCAGCCATGCGGACATGTTCTCTGTCCCCGGCAGACCAGGGAGGTCCACAAGCACGAGGTCATGGGTTTCGGCCTCGCGGGCCAGGGAACCCCACTGCTCAATGTTGACCAGTTCTCGGTAGGTGAGGCCCGAGAGTTCCGAGTAATGCCGGAGATAGAGCCGGCCTTTGCCCTGGGATCGGTCTGCGTTGACCACCATGATGCGTGTTTCTGACCGGTTTTTCTTGACTGCCAGGGACAGGCGCAGGGCGATACTTGTTTTGCCGCTACCGTATGGACCGGCCAGGAAATGGAACTTGTGCCGCCAATTCTGAGTCAACCAGGGTGTGGCCGAAATCATGCCACTCAGAACCGACAAGGTTGACTCATGCGGGCCGCGACGAAATCTTGTCCAAAGGTCCATGAGCACATCCTGGCGCACTCCTTCCCTTTCAAGATATTCGAGGACAATCTGCTGCCTGGGAGTGAGCAAACCAAGGTCCATCTGCGGTTTGAGGACGGACATGACCTGGTTGCGCAACCGGGACCATTCCTCGCGCAGGTCACGCAGGTCGTCGCTGTGGGTGGTGGCCAGTGGCTTTTCAGCTGGAGGCACCTGTGCGGGGTCATCCAAGGCAGCCATTATTTCGTAGTTTGCGCCGTTCCTGCGAGAATGTTTTGTGCTGCTCAAGATAATGGCTTCGGGGCCCAGTTCTTCTTTGATGCGGGCCATGATTTCCTTGGTGCTGTTGCCGGTGAAGGTTTTGACCTGCATGTTAGAGTTCCACCATGGCTACGGATTCAAGACGGATGTCGGCCGGAATCTCCGCCTGGGAAATGACCGGCATGGTCGGCAGAAAGCGGGACAGCAGCTGGGAGAGATGATGGCGGATGGGCGGGGAGGTCAGCAGCACAGGCTGGCCTTCGGCCACGATACCTTTTTCCGCGGCCTTGTTTATGGATTGGATGATTTTGTGGGCCAGGCCCGGGTCCATGGCCAGATAGGAGCCATGGTCCGTACGCTTGATGCTGTCCTGGAATGCACTCTCGATGGCCGGGGCCAGGGAAATGATAGGCAGCAGGCTGCCTGAGCCCAGGTAGGGTTTGATGATGGTGCGGGCCAGTCGCTGGCGGACAAATTCGGTCAGCTGATCTGCGTCTTTGATGGAGGGACCGTAATCGGCAAGGCATTCCACTATGGACAGCAGGTCGCGGATGGACACACCTTCCCGCACCAGATTTTGCAAAACCTTCTGTACAACGCCCAGAGACAGGATGCCGGGCACCAGTTCCTCCACGGCCTTGGGGGCGCGTTGGGAAAGATTGTCCAAAAGAGACTGGACCTCCTGCCGGCCCAGAAATTCGTGCAGGTTCTGCTTGAATATCTCGGTTAAATGGGTGGCGATGACCGTTGACGGGTCAACCACCGTGTATCCCGCCATGACCGCTTCGTCCTTTTTTGAATCCGGAATCCACAGGGCCGGCAGATGGAAGGCTGGTTCCAGGGTTTCGACACCTTTGATGGCGTGGCGGGCATTGCCAGGGTCCATGGCCAGATAGTGGTCTATCATTATTTCAGCTGATGCAATGCGGTTGCCTTTGATCTGGATCACATACTCCCCGGGTTTGAGCTGCAGGTTGTCACGCAGATGCAGGGACGGAACAATCACGCCCATGTCCAGGGCAAATTGACGGCGAATGGAGCGGATGCGGGCCAGAAGGTTGCCGTGCTGTTCTTCGTCCACCAAGGGGATCAGTCCATACCCCACTTCCAACTCCATGACGTCCAGGGGCAGGAGTGTCTGCACCTCTTCGGGGCTGTCGGGGGCCGGGCTCTTCTTTTTTTTCGATTCCGGGGCCTCTGTTTCCGACTTGGTGCGGTCGGAAATGACACCAACTCCGAAGAGCAGTCCGGAGAGGACCAAGAAAGCTGTGGTGGGCATGCCAGGTACCAGGGCGAAGAGGAGCAGCACTCCGGCCACCAGCTTGAGGGCTCGGGGATGGTTGGTCAGCTGTCCGATGAACTCTTCGCCCATGCGGGCTTCTGCCGCAGCCCGGCTGACGATGATGCCGGCCGAGGTGGAGGTGATCAAGGATGGGATTGTCGACACAAGGCCGTCGCCGATGGTCAGCAGGGAAAAGGTCCGGGCCGCGTCCATCCAGTTCATGTCTTTTTGCAGCACCCCGATGAACATCCCTCCGACAATATTGATGAATGTTATAAAAATTCCCGCATTGACGTCCCCGGCCACAAATTTGCCTGCGCCGTCCATGGCACCGTAAAAGTCTGCCTCACGGCGCAGGTTTTCGCGCTGCTTGACCGCTTGTTCTTCGTCGATGAGTCCGGCATTGAGGTCGGCCTCAATGGCCATCTGTTTGCCCGGCATGGCATCCAGGGTGAAACGGGCGGCCACTTCTGCGATTCGTGTGGTCCCGGCGACAATGACGGTTTTATTCAGGATGAAAAGGATGAGAAAGATGACGGCACCAATGGCGAAATTGCCTCCAACAACGAATTCCCCAAAGGATTGAATGACCTTGCCGGCAGCTGAAGGACCCTGGTCTCCGTGCAGGAGGATGAGTCGGGTGGAGGCCACGTTCAGGGCCAGACGCATGAGCGTGGTCACCAGAAGGACGGATGGAAAGATGGAAAAGTCCAGAGGCGAGGTCATAAACATGGACGTGATGAGAATGACCAGAGAGAAGGAGATGGAAAAAGCCAGAAGCACATCAAGGATAAATGTCGGCAGCGGCACCAGCATGACGAAAAGGATCAGAACTACTCCTCCGGCCAGGAGGAAGTCTCCCTGCCGGGTGAAGCGCTTGTAGTTGATGGCCATGGTTTGGGTATGTGCAGCCATTATTTTGACGTCCTTGGTCTTGCGTTTTAGTTATGGCGGGCCCTGGTTTTGTAAATCTGGGCCAGGATCGCGGCTACGGCCTGATAGAATTCCTCGGGAATGGCCTCCCCGACCTCAACCACTTTATACAAGGCGCGTGCCAGGGGTTTGTTTTCACGTACGGGTACGCTATGGGTTCTGGCGATTTCCTTGATCTTCTCGGCTACAGCCCCTGCGCCCTTGGCCAGGATGATCGGGGCCGGGGCTTCCTGGGCATTGTAGCGGATAGCTATGGCCAGGTGGGTCGGGTTGGTGATGACCACGTCGGCCTTTGGCACGTCGTGGATCATGCGTTTCATCATGACGGCCATCATTTTCTGGCGTTGCTTGTGCTTGATGAGGGGATCGCCCTCAGCCTGTTTGCGTTCGTCCTTGACCTCGCTTTTGGTCATCTTCAGGTTTTCCTCATAATCCCAGCGTGTATAGAGCAGGTCCGCGATGCCGATCAGGAGCATGGGGGCTACGGCATACTGGAACATAGTTTGGCTGGCCTTCAGGATGTACGATGCGATGCTTTCCGGGGTTTGGTAGAAGAGGGGAATGACCTCCCTGAAGGCTTGCTGCAGCACGACGTAGGGCCCCAGTGCCACGGCAGCGGCCATGAACAGGCTTTTGGCCAGTCGGACCAAGGTCTGCTTGCTGAGGAAAAGCTTTTTGAACCCCGCGGCCACGTTGAACATCGTGAATTTTGGCTTGAAAACCTTGGGGGTCCAGAGGCTGCCGACCTGCGCGCGAACCGTAACGAAAGCAACCACAGCGATGGCCAGCATGACAGGCAGAACCATGACGGCTATGCTCTGCACGCAGCTTTGGAAAAGGGATTGGGCCGAAGTCCGGGTCAGCTCGTAGGCGAAGCCTTCCCGGAAGAACCACCCCATGAGGTTTTCCATCTCGTCTCGAATGGTCCCCAGATATACCTTGAGGACCAGAAGGCCAAAAAGAAGAATAATGGGTTTGGGCAGTTCCTGGCTCTTGGGGACGCTGCCCTCGTTTCTGGCCTTGTTGCGGCGCTTGGGTGTGGCTTTCTCGGTGCGGCTTGGGTCGTGTTGGGACATGGGATCCTAGTGCATGGCGTTGATGAGCTGTGAAAAAAGCAGGGGCAAGCGGGAGACGAA
>JAAYCS010000015.1 GCA_012729655.1 Desulfovibrionales bacterium
GCCAACTTGGACATGCGCACTTCGGTGTACCGCATGGCCGCTGCGGCGTCCCCGTCAATGGAGCCGAAATTGCCCTGCCCGTCCACCAGGGGGTCACGCATGTTGAAATCCTGGGCCATGCGCACCAAGGCATCGTACACGGCCGAATCGCCGTGAGGATGGAACTTGCCGATGACATCGCCGACCACACGGGCGGATTTCTTGTAGGCCCGGTTGTAGGTGTTGCCGAGCTCGTGCATGGCGAAAAGGATGCGCCGGTGAACAGGTTTCAGACCGTCGCGCACATCCGGAATGGCCCGACCGATGATGACGCTCAGGGAGTATTCCAGGTAGGATTTCTGCAGTTCTTTCTCGATACTGATATCGGACACATCCACCTCGGTTCAGTGAAGAAGCTATAGGGTTCGCGCTAGATGTCGAGATCGGTGACCAGGAGCGCGTTGCGTTCGATGAATTCACGCCGTGGCTCGACCTTGTCACCCATGAGCTTGCTGAACAGTTCGTCGGCCTCCACCGCGTCCTCAATGCCGACCTGCAGCAGGGTGCGGGCCTCAGGGTTCATGGTCGTGCTCCAGAGCTGGTCGGGGTTCATCTCTCCCAGACCCTTGTAGCGCTGCACGTTGATCCCCTTCTGGGCCAGATCCAAAACCTGGCGCAAAAGGTCGAAGAGACCTGACGCTTCGAGTTCGGCATCCCTGTGGCGGATGGTCCAGACCTGAGCTGGGCAGACCTCACCAATGCGGGCCGTGAGATCCAAAGCGCGGCGGTAGCGTTTGGAGTTGAAGAACTCCACGCCCAGACGAAGGACGTGGTTGTTGGAGTCTGTGAAACGCAGGTAGTACCTTGCCTCGCTGTCCAGGGCTTCGCCGTTCTGGGGCTCATCGTGTTCTCTGACGAGTTCCAGGGCATATCCCCCTTCGGCCATGTGCACGCAGAATGCCCCGTCTGGTCCACTCGTCCGCAGGACGTCCGCCTCGAGCGGCGTGGGAGCGTTCACGATCCTCATGAACAGCGCCTCGGGAATGCCCATGTTGGCCACGTCCACGACCACGTCGCGCAGGGCCAGGATTTTATTCAGGAGCGAGACCAACTCCTCGGCCTCCACCGGAGTCCTGCCGGGCACAGCCAGGCTGACCTCCTCGGCCACGCGTTGGACCAGGAACTCGCTCATCTCGGCCTCGTCCTTGATATACCGTTCGAAGCTGCCTTTGTGCACACGGTACAGCGGCGGCTGAGCGATGTAGAGGTACCCCTGCCGGATGAGTTCCTCGTAGTGGCGGAAAAAGAAGGTCAGGATCAGAGTGCGAATGTGCGCCCCGTCCACGTCGGCGTCGGTCATGATGATGATCTTGTGGTAGCGCAGACGCGAAAGATCCACATCGTCCTCGCCGATACCGGCGCCCATGGCCGTTATCAAGGCCTTGATCTCCTTGTTCTGCAGCATCTTGTCGAAGCGGGTCTTCTCCACGTTCAGGATCTTGCCGCGCAGGGGCAGGATGGCCTGGAACTTGGGGTTGCGGCCCTGCTTGGCCGAGCCGCCGGCTGAATCGCCCTCCACAATGAAGACCTCGCTCTCAGCCGGGTCCTTGCTCTGGCAGTCGGCCAGCTTGCCGGGCAGGGAATGATCGGACAGAGCTCCCTTGCGGCGGACCAACTCCTTGGCCCGACGCGCGGCGTCTCGAGCCCTGGCAGCATCAATGACCTTCTCGATGACGAGCCGCACGTCCTTGGGATTCTCCCCGAAAAATTCGTTCAGCTTCTCATAGACCACGGTGGCCACATAGCCGGCCACCTCGGAATTGCCGAGCTTGGTCTTGGTCTGACCCTCAAACTGCGGACTGGGGATCTTTACGCTGATGATGGCGGTCAGGCCCTCGCGCACGTCGTCGCCGGACACCTTCTGCTTGAGTTTCTTGGGAAGGTCAGCGCTGTTCTGGATGTAGGTGTTGATGGCCCGGGTCAGCGCCGTCTTGAATCCCTGCAGGTGGGTGCCTCCTTCGCGGGTGCGGATGTTGTTGGCGAAGGTGTACATGTTTTCCTTGTACCCGGCCGTGTACTGCAGTGCGAAGTCGATGCTCACCCCTTCCATGTCGCCCGAGCCGCTGATGATCTTGTGGATGCCGTTGTCCTGGTTCTTGTTCTTCACGAAGAGGGGGAGCCCTCCGTCATACTTGAACAGGTCCCGATTCTGGGATTTCTCGTCAAAGAACTCGATCTTGATGCCGGGATTCAAGTAGGCCAGCTCCTCGAAGCGCTTGGCCAGCACGTCGTACTGGAAATCCATCTCCTCGAAGATCTCTTCGTCGGGTCTGAACCGGACCAAGGTCCCGGTCTTGTCCGTCTCGCCAACCATGGCCACGGGAGCCTGGGGCACGCCGCGGACGTATCGCTGGTAGTAGCGGCAGCCACTGCGGCTGACCGTGACCTCCAGGTACTCCGACAGGGCGTTGACTACGGACACCCCCACTCCGTGCAGGCCGCCGGACACTTTATAGGTATCGTTGTCGAATTTGCCGCCGGCGTGCAGTACGGTCATGACCACTTCCAGGGCGGGCCTGTTCTCCTTGGGGTGGATGTCCACGGGAATGCCGCGGCCGTTGTCCACGATGCTCACGGAGTTGTCCATGTGTACGGTGACTTTGATGTGGTCACAGTAGCCTGCCATGGCCTCGTCAATGGAATTGTCGATGACCTCGTACACGAGATGGTGCAGGCCGTTGATGTTGGTCGAGCCGATGTACATGGCCGGCCGCATGCGAACCGCGGCCAGGCCCTCCAGGACGGTGATGCTGTCGGCAGTATAGGCGGATGCTTTTGTCATGGTGTTCTTCTGAAGAAGCAAAGAAATCAGATTTCTTCTTCGCTGTAATAGGTGTCCTCGGTAATCTCCACGGGCATGGTGATGATCATGTAATTGGGATCGTCCTTGCCCGTGATCCTGCAGGGTTCGGTCTGACCCACAAAGGAAAAGGTCAGGGAATCGGAAGAGAAGTGACCCAGGATGTCCAAGATGACCTTGGTCGGCAGGGCGATCTTGGACAACCCCCCAGAATACTGGCAGGCGATCATTTCCGTACCCTCGCCGATGTCCTGTCCCTGGCAGTACAACGAGAGTTCTTCGGGGCTGAAATCGAAGAAGGTGGCCTTGTTGGCTTCGGTATTGAACAGGAAAATGCGGTCCAGGGCGTCGGTCAGTTCATGCCGGTCCACAACCAGGATGGAGGCAAACCGGTCCTTGTACTGGTTGATGAAGTTGCGGTAGTCCGCAAACACATAGGTTTTGAGGGGCAGGCTGAAGGTTTCCTTCTTGTTCTCCGTGCGCAGGAAAAGCCGCTTGTCCGACAGGCTTATCTCGATCTCATCGTTGGTCAGCCATTTGCGGATTTCGAGCAGGTATTTCTTGGAAACGAGAAAGCCCTCCTGACCCAGAGCGACGCGGATGTCCGCGTTGGTGAACCGCATCAGTCCGAACTGATGGCCATTCAGTCCGCAGATCTCCACGTCGTCGTCCTCCACCGGCGCGAATTTGATGCAGTTCATGCTGGTCAGGTCTTCGTCGTCGGCAATGCAGAAGGCGATGCGGTCAATGGCTTCCTTGAAGAAATCGCCGGACCAGAGCACAGCGCTCTCGGCCGGAAAGGCATTGAATTCCTGAAACCAGGACGATTCGTTGGCCGGCAGCTTGTACTTCCGTCGCCCCTGCTCAATATGCAGATGCTTGCCGCTCGCGTCGAGCTTGAGCAGGATCTCGCCTGGAGGCATCCGGCGCATCAGTTCACAGAACTTCTTGCCCTGCACCCCTACCAGACCGCCCTCGCTGGTCACGGCCGGATACGTGCCCATGAACTCGATACTGGAATCCGTGGCCAGGATCGCCAGGGAATCTCCCTCGGCCTTGAGCCAGACAGTGCGCAAATAGGCCGCTCCGGTCTTGGAGGGAATGATGTTCGAGGCCTTGAGCAAACCATCTATGATTTCTTCCTTCCGCACTTTCAAAAACATCGCCAACTCCTTTTCCGTTTAGGCAACACCTTTCTCGTTCATGACCAGACATTTTTCGGACAGGGCATGTAGCATGCTTTTCACTGATTTATCATCGCGCTGTAATTGTTCTATTTTTCTGCAACTGTACAGAACCGTGGAATGGTCGCGTCCCCCAAAGGTTTTCCCCAACTCAGGGAAGGACAAACCCAAATGCCTGCGGCACAAAAACATGGCCACCTGCCGGGCGAAAACCGTCTCGTGCTTGCGACCTGAAGACAAAAGCTCCTCGCGACCGACCCCCATCTGGGCGCAGACCGTGTCCATGATCTGCTCGGCAGTCAGTGAAACACGGGGTCTATCATCCAAATAATTCAAAATATTATCAAATTCGTCGTCACTGATCTGGTCACGGACCAGTTCCCGGTAGGCCCAGAGTTTCAAGAGGCAGCCCTCGAGGTTGCGCAAATCGCTGAAGCGATGGGCCAAGAGCAGGATCCTCTCCTTGGACAGATCCATCTGCAGCTCCCGGCCCCGGGACATGGCATACCTGGTGCGGATATCCAGGTCCGGAGCCTTCAGGGTGACGATCAGGCCCCACTCCAACCGTGACTTGAGCTTGGGGAGCAGAAACGTGTATCCCGCCATCTTTCCGGCGCAGGCAAAGGCCATCTGCTTTCGCCGGTCATGGCAGTGATCGAAAATGACTATCAATTCGTTTTGCAGGTACTGGTATCTGGCGATGTCCTGCAGATCGTCCACGCCGAGAAAATTCTTGGACATGAGAAATTTGCGGGCGTCTCGACGAGAGGTGAAAAGCTCATGCATCTCCTCGATCCCGGCCACGAATACGTCCTGTGGTCCTTGTTCGCTCTTGACGTTGGCGATGGCCCGCAACAGGAAAGACTTCCCCGAACCGCTTTCACCGCAGAGGACAAAGGGATTGAGGTGTGCGTTCTGACTCTGGGCCACTTCCTGGGCCGAAGCCAAGGGGAACGCATTCTTGTTGTTGACCAGAAAATTATCGAAAATGAATTCTGCCCCAAAGGGCAAGGTCTGACCGGCCAGCCTGGGCTCCTGGGCGGGACGTTCCCGGTCCTGATCCCGGAATCCATAGGCGACGCCAAGGCCCACTCCAACCATGGCCTGCTCGAAGCGGTCCTGCCCATTGTGTTGAAACCAATCCGCAAAAAATCGGTGCGGAAAGCGGACCAGCACCACCTCGTTTTCCAGTGTTAGGCTCAGGGCCTGGCGCAACTTGTCCGCATCCTCGGCGGCGAAGGCTTTCAGCAGGGCTTCGCCAATGCGATCCTCGGCACCGTCCTTGTTCACACCTGTCCCCTGTTGCCGAAATTGTGGTGCAATGGCCAGTTTACTCCATGATACAAATCAGACATAATTAAATTGCGGACCGGCAGCGGCCCCACACTCTATTGGAGGACATGCATGAGCACCCCATTCGAAGTCCACAGAACCATCGCCGAAATCAACGAAAAAATCCGGCAAGGAAAAGCGGTCGTCCTCAACGCCAGTGAAATGACCAGTCTAGTTCGCAAGGAGGGCAAGGTCAAGGCAGCCCGCAAAGTCGACGTAGTCACGACCGGGACATTCTCTCCCATGTGCTCCTCAGGTCTCCTGTTCAACATCGGCCAGCAGCCGCCAACCATCAAGACGGCCAAGGTCTGGCTCAACGGCGTGCCCTGTTATGCCGGCCTGGCGGCCGTGGACTCCTACATCGGCGCCACCGAGCCCTCTGAGGAGGATCCGCTGAACAAGGTTTACCCGGGCCAGTTCAAATACGGCGGAGGTCACGTCATCGAGGACCTGGTCAAGGGGAAGCGTGTGCATTTGAAGGCTGAAGCCTATGGGACGGACTGCTATCCGCGCAAGACCATCGAAAAGAACCTCTCCCTGGCCGAACTTCGCAACGCCATCCTGCTCAATCCACGCAACTGCTACCAGAACTACAACTGCGCCATTAACCGGACAGGTACGCGCAAATACACCTACATGGGCCCCCTCAAATCCAACATGGGCAATGCCAATTACGCCACGGCCGGGGAATTGAGCCCTCTGTTGAATGACCCTTATTTCATGACCATCGGCCTTGGCACCCGCATCTTTCTGGGGGGCGGCGTGGGCTACGTGATCGGCGAAGGGACTCAACACGTGGCCGAGCCACGCAGGACAGAGCGTGGTCTGCCGCTGACCCCGTCGGGCACGCTCATGGTCAAGGGAGATCTCAAGGGCATGCAGGCCCGGTATCTGCGAGGGGTGAGCATCGTCGGCTATGGCTGTTCCCTGGCCGTGGGCCTGGGCATCCCCATCCCCATCCTGAACGAGGAGATGGCATGGTATACAGGGGTGGCCGATGAGGACATCCTGGTACCCATCGTCGATTACGGCGAAGACTATCCCAATGGACTTCCAAGCCAGTATGGGCATGTCTCTTTCGCCCAACTCAAGAAGGGCGTCATCACCATCGACGGCAAGGATGTGCCGACCACCCCGTTGACCAGCTACACCCTGTCCTTGGAGGTGGCCGAGGAGCTCAAGCGTTGGATCCAGGAGGGCCGGTTTCTGCTAACCGAGGCCCAGGAACCCATCCCTGCGAGGTAACCCATGCCCCAAATCGTCTATTTCTGGAACCTGCGCGCCTCGCGCAAGGCTCCCTTTGAGGCCAAGGTCAAGCGTCTGCTCAAACTGTCCGGCTTGGGGGGGGAGGTGCGGTCCGGAGATCTGACCGCGGTGAAGCTTCATTTCGGAGAGGGTGGCGGAACCGGGCATATCCGGCCACTGCTGCTGGTGCCGCTTTTGACCTTCCTGCGCAAATGCGGAGCCAAGCCCTTCCTGACTGACACCAACACCCTCTATGTCGGACAACGGGGGGAATCCGTCTCCCACACCCTGCAGGCCGCGGCCCATTTTTTCGATCCCAATGTCCTGGGTGCTCCGGTCATTATCGCCGATGGACTCAAAAGCGGCAATGAGCGGGCCGTCCCTTGCCCTGGCAAGCATTTCGAGTTGGCCTATCTTGGCGGGGATATCGTGGACTCGGACATGCTGGTCACAGTCAGTCACTTCAAAGGTCACGAACTGGCAGGATTCGGCGGGGCCATCAAGAACGTGGGCATGGGCTGCGCCACCCGCAAGGGGAAGATGCAGCAGCACTGCGGCCTGGGCCCGGCCATCCACCCGGAACACTGCGTGGGCTGTGCCCAGTGCGTGGAAGTCTGCAGCCACGGTGCACTGCAGTTGGACCTGAACAAAAAAATCCGGATCGACCGGGATAAGTGCGCGGGCTGTGCGGCCTGCTTTTTGGTCTGCAAGTCAGGAGGGTTGGAAGTGGACTGGCGGGTGGACGTGCACACCTTCCTGGAACGCATGACGGAATACGCGGCCGCGGCCCTGCTTACCCGAACCAGGCCCTCCTTTCACCTGACCTTTGTCCAGCAGGTCACTCCGGGCTGCGATTGCATGGGTTTTTCCGACGCCCCCATCTGTCCGGACCTTGGCCTTCTGGCTTCATGGGATCCCGTGGCCCTGGACCAGGCCTGTCTGGACTTGGTCAACGCGGCCCAGCCCCTGCATCCCAGCCTCCTGCCGGCAGACATTCAACCCGGGCAGGACAAGTTCCAGGCCATCCATGGCCATGTACGCGGGGAGTATCTGCTCGACTACGCCCAGAGTCTGGGACTGGGTCAACGAAAATACGAGTTGCAGCCGGTATGATCCGCTAAAACATATAACTGTTGGGACTGGACAAAGGGGCAAGGCTTATTATAAGAGCCCAGTCTTCAATTCGGTTGACCAAATTTATCCCAGCGGAGGATTGTATACATGGCTCACAAGAAAATCGAACGCAAAAAAGAACTGGATCGCCGCCGCAAACGCCGGGAAGAGCGTCTTAAAGAACGCATCCGTGAAGCCAAGGCAGCCGCCAAGAACAAATAGGCCTGGATACGGAGGTACTCATGCCCATCTACGAATACTGCTGTGAGGACTGCCGTCAGATTTTCGAGGAATGGCAGAAAGATTTCCAGGACAAGGGAAAGACCTGTCCTGTTTGCGGCGGCACGGCTCAGAGGCTTATCTCCAATACGTCCTTTGTGCTCAAGGGTGGCGGTTGGTTTGCTTCCGGGTACTCCAAGGAGGCCGGAGGAAACGGCAAAAAGGACACCGCCTGTTCCACGTCCCCGGCCCCAGCCCCGGACACAGCATCCTCCTCGGCATCCTGACCAAGGCAGCTCCGGCTGCCTTTTTCATTTCCGGCCCCTGCACGGGCGGAATGCAAACATCAACCACCACAATCCATCATGATCGACCGCTACACACGCAAGGAAATGGGCGAAATCTGGACCCTGGAGCGCAAATTCCGGGTCTGGCTCGAAGTTGAGCTGGCCATCTGCGAGGGCTGGCATGCCATGGGGGTCATTCCGGCCGAGGACATGGCTGTCATCCGGGAGAGGGCGGACTTCGACCTGGACCGCATCCTGGAGCTGGAAGAGACCACCAAGCACGACGTCATCGCCTTCCTGTCTGCCGTGGAGGAAAAGGTCGGCCCCTCGTCCCGCTTCATCCATCTGGGTTGCACGTCCTCGGACATCGTGGACACGGCCAACGCCGTGCTCCTGACCAGGGCCGGCAGGATCATCCTGGCCGATGTGGACCGCATCCTGGATACACTGGAATCCATGGCCCGAGCCCACGCCGGCCGACTGTGCATGGGCCGTACCCACGGCATCCACGCCGAGCCCACCAGCTTTGGCCTGAAGATGGCCGTGTTCCACGCCGAATTCCAGCGCCATCGGCAGCGCTGGGCCTCTGCCCTGGAGAACATCCGTTTCGGCAAGATTTCCGGGGCAGTGGGCACCTACGCCCAGTTGGAACCCGAGCTGGAGGAACGGGCCCTGACCATCCTGGGCCTCAATGTGGATCCCATCTCCACCCAGGTCATCCAGCGCGACCGCTATGCCCAGTACTTCACGGCCTTGGCCCTCATCGCCGGCGGGGTGGAGCGGATCTGCGTGGAGCTCAGGCATCTGCAGCGGACCGAAGTGCTGGAGGTGGAGGAAGGTTTCGGCAAGGGCCAGAAAGGATCCTCGGCCATGCCCCACAAGAAGAATCCCATTTCCGCCGAAAACCTGACCGGCCTCTCCCGCCTGGTGCGCAGCAACGCCCTGGCGGCAATGGAGAACATGGCCCTGTGGCACGAACGGGACATCAGCCATTCCTCGGTAGAGCGAGTGATCATGCCCGACTCCACCATCCTGGTGAACTACATGCTCCACCGCCTGAACGGGCTCTTGAAAAACCTGCGCATCATTCCCGAGAACATGGAGCGCAACCTGATGGGCTCCTATGGCCTCTTTTTCTCCCAGCGGGTGCTCCTGGCCCTGGTGGAAAGCGGCCTGGAGCGGCAGAAGGCCTACGAGCTGGTCCAGGGTGTGGCCATGCGCTGCTGGCGGGAGCGGACCTCCTTCGAGGCGGCCGTGCGCGCCGATGCCGGGATCACCGCACACCTGACCCCGACTCGCCTGGATCAGGCTTTTGACGTGAATTACTACCTGCGGCACGAACAGACCATATTCAGCCGCGTCTTTGCGCAGAGGACAAACAATGCTTGAACTGAAGAAACGACTGGCCCGCCTGCTCCTTGAGAAATCCTATCTGGAGGGCAATTTCACCCTGACCTCGGGAAAAAAGAGCGACTACTATTTCGACTGCAAGCACACGGCCCTGCATCCCGAAGGGGCGTGGCTCATCGGCAAGTTCTTTCTGGACATGATTCGCTCCAAGGGTGGCATCCAGGGCGTGGGCGGCATGACCCTGGGCGCTGACCCCCTGGTTTCGGCTGTGACTGTGGTCTCCTACCTGGAAGGTTACCCCCTGCCCGGGTTCATTATCCGCAAGAAATCCAAGGGACATGGGACCAACCAGTATCTGGAGGGTCTGAAAAACTTCGAGCCCGGTCAGAACGTCTGTCTCCTGGAGGACGTCATCACCACCGGTGGCACCCTCCTGAAGGCCGTGGACCGGGTGCGCGAGCAGGGTCTGAACATCGTGGCCATCATGGCCGTGCTGGACCGGGAACAGGGGGGCCGTGAAAATTTGGCCCAGGCCGGGTTCGAACTGCAGAGCATCTTCACCCGCAACGAACTGCTTGAAGCGGGCAAAAGCTAGGAGGCCCAGGCCTCTTTCCACCTCCTTTGCCATGACCTTCGTCAACCTGCCTCTGCGCCATGTCACCGAGCGCCCCGAGCATGTGGAACTTTTCCTGGCCCGGGGACTCAACCCCGAACTGGGTCTGGACGCCCAGGTCCTCGATTGCTGCTCCCCGGCCTGGCACCGGGAGCAGGCCCGGGTCTTCCATGAGGCCGGACTGACCTGCGCCGTGCACCTGCCCTTTTTCGACATCCACCCAGGCAGCCTGGACCGTCTGGCCAGGCATGTCTGCGTCGAACGTCTTCTGCAGGCCGTGGACGTGGCCCAAACTTATGCTCCGGCCCACTACGTCGCCCACCTGGACTACCGGCATGGCACGTACGGCCGCCATCAGGACGCATGGCGCTCCCGTGTCGTAGAGACCTGGAACCGTATTCTCGATCACACCGGTGACGTACCCTTGTTCCTGGAGAATGTGTACGAGGACACGCCCAGGCACCACGTGGAAGTTCTGCGCGCCCTGGGCGGCCGGGCACGCATGTGTCTGGACGTGGGACACTGGCACAGTTTTGCCAGGGGTTACGAACGCGGTGATCTTGGCTTGTGGCTGGACACCCTGGGCGGATTGATCAGCCATCTGCACCTGCATGACAACGATGGCAGCGCGGATCAGCACCTCGGATTGGGCCAGGGGAATATTCCCTGGGATTTACTGTGGGCCTGGCTGAAAAGCAGTGACACTCCTATCACCGCCACGTTCGAGCCACACACCGAGACCGACTTCCGGACCATCCTGTCCTATCTGCGGAACCATCCGGAACTGAATCTGGATTTTCCCGACAAATAATCCCTCATCCAGAACACGGGCGGACCGAAGGCGTACCCCCTTTTCAGGATGCTGTGCACCGGCGAGGTCACCTTCCGCCGGGACCGGACATCAAAACGTCGAGCCTTCCTGCGCCGGCCATATCCCCTTGTACCCCCGGCACAGGAACAGGGTGAATGTCTGGCCGAGCCGGAGGCCGTGGCGCGTCGTGACGATCCGGGGCCCATCCACGCTCTCGAACAGTTCCCTGACCCGCTCCGAAACCTCCCCCTTCTCCCCTTTGGCCACCAGAATCGCCCCTGTGTACTCCGGCCCCGGACCGGGCCACAAATCGTACTGGTTCATCTTCCGGCCTCCTGCCAGACAGTAGGCCCGTCGCTGCCCCGGGACGTAGAAGGACAGTTCCGCCGTGAATCCGTATTCCGTCCCAAAGACAAAAATCGTGTCAGGATCACCCAGCTCAGTGGACGCATGGTGGACCTGCTGCCCCAGATCTGCCCATCCCAGCAGCCGGTGCACAGGGTTTTTGGGGCTGTCCACGGGGATGAAGGCAACCATGTGCAGAAGCAGAAAAACCGCCGCGCCCAGGGTGGGCCAGGTCCAGCGCCATCTCGACCTCGGCTCCCGGCGCATGAAGGCCTCCACGGCCAGGGCTGCAAGGAGGATCCCGGCCGGATAGGCCGTGGCCGACCAGTTGGCCTCGACCTTGGTGTGCAGACTCCAGAACAGGAAAAAAAGCCACACCGGCCAGAAAAAGACGGTCAGGATAATGCCCACCTTGCGGTCCAGGCCATAGGCTTCCCCGTGCCCGTTGCGGGCCAGAAGCCGGCGCACCACGGCCCACGCTCCCAGGATCAGGAACAGAAACCACCATGGCGTGAGGACGCCGATCTGGCTGGCCAGGTATTCGGGAAATTTATCGACCCGGAAAAACACCTGGGCTTTATCCCCGGCCATGGCTCCACGGTAAAGGACGTGCTTTATCCCGACCCAGCCATGGGTCGCGTTCCATACCACGATGGGCAAAACCCCGAGTAGCCCGCCGATGCCCAGTGCCTTCAACAGCCTGGGCCAGTAGCCCTCGCCCAGGGTGTGGGTGCGGCCGATCCACAGACTGGCCACCACGGCCAGGGGAAGGAAAAGGAGCATGGTGTACTTGGCCATGATCCCCAGGGCCAAGCACAATCCCAGGACCACGAAAGCGGGTAGGCTGTTTTTTTCCATGGCCACGTGCAGGCAGACCATGCCCAAGATCCAGCAGACCAGCAGCGGGTTGTCCGTGGTCATGAGCAGGCCCCCGGCCATGAAAAGCAGGGTCGTGTTGAGAATCACCAGGGTCCAGAAAGCCGTACGGATGCGGCCCATGAACCCGCCGACCCAGCCCAGAACGGCCAGCTGCATGATGGCCGAGCCAACAATGGCCCCGCTGCGTACACCCAGTTCCGTGGGGCCGAAGGCCATGGTCCCCAGGCGGTTGATGAACGCGATGAGAGGCCCCTTGGAATAGTAGGACCACTGCAGGGTTCGGCTCCAGTCCCAGTACTGGGCCTCGTCCGGGGCAAGATTGAGCTGGCCAGAGGCCACGAACCAGTATCTGATCCAGGTGGTCAGGCACACGAGCAGGATGCCGACGGTCCAATACACGAATGCGTTGCGCTGTTCGGTCATAGGGCCCCCCTCTCCTTGGCGGGGGCAATGGCAAGAATATCGCTGACCGCCTGGGCAAGACCGGCTTCAGGTTGAAAATCGCCAAGCCAGGGGGGAAGCAGAAAAAAGCGGTGTCCGCTCCAGGCCAGCAGAGCGGCATGCAGGAGCAGCCCCTGGCCGTGGCCGTACTTGGGATCCCCCACAATGGGATGCCCCCTTTCGGCCAGATGGACCCGGATCTGGTGGGTCCGGCCCGTGCCAAGCACGACCAGAAGGAGGCTCATTTTCCTGCCGGCGTGCAGGGTATGGACATGGGTCACGGCCCGTTTACCTTGGCCAGGAACCATGCGCTCCCGGCCTGGGACTCCGGCCTTGCCCAGGTCCGAGGCCATGGTTTGCCAGCCGCGGGATTCCCACCTGCCTTCGACCCAGCACAGATAGGCCTTGGTCACCGCACCCCAGGCCGCATGCATGGCGCGCAGAAAATCATGGGTCTTGGCGCAGAGCAGCAGCCCCGAGGTGTCCCGGTCCAGGCGATGCACAGGCACCGGGACAAAGACCTGGCCCGCGAACATGCGCTTGAGCCGGTCGTATACGGAATCCCGCCACCCCGTCCCGGGGTGGACCGGCAGGCCGGCTGGTTTGTCCACCACGACCATGTCCGCATCCTCGTGCACGCGGACAAGTCCCGGCAAGGGCTTCACAACCCCTTCGTCCTGTTGGACGGACACCGGAGGGATACGCACTTTCTGGCCGCTCAGCACCCGGTCAAAGGGCTTGCACCGACGGCCGTCGATACGGACCTGCCCGGTGCGCACCAGACGCATGAGCAGGGCCGGGGGCAGATGCCCGAGCCGTGCCTCCAGAAACGAAAGCAGCTTTCGGCCGCCTTCCTCAGGGCCGACGTCCACCACCTGCACGGACGTTCTGATCGACTGCATGGGGCCTCCGCTTTGACAGGTCCTTTCTTGAGGGCTAGAGCAGGGCTTGTCAAACAGCTGCACTTCATGCCGAATGAAAAACGCGACCCGCTCCTTCCGCCTTGTCTGCCAACCGGACCAAATCCCGGACGTGGAAACCCTGCTTGAAGCCGAGGGATTCCGCTTCCACCAGGAGCCTTTTTCCCCGCTTGCCAGGACCTTGACAGCGGAACCCCTGCCCCTGGGACGCAGCATCGCGTCCCTGTTCGGATACATCTACATCCAGGACAAATCCTCCATGCTTCCGCCCCTGGCCCTGAACCCGGACAGGGGAGAGATGATCCTGGACATGTGCGCGAGCCCGGGCAGCAAGACCGGCATGCTCTCCAGCCTGACCGGTCCCGCAGGCCTGGTTCTGGCCAATGAGCCCAGTCCTGACCGGCTGGCCACCCTGCGCGTGAACATGCGCCACCTGGGCTGCTGCAACGTGATCACCTGCCGCTACGAAGGCCAGGACCTGCCCCTGGGGGACGATTCCTGGCCCAATATCCTGCTCGATGCGCCCTGCAGCGGGTGGGGCACCCTGGACAAAAACCCCAGGGCAATCCAGATCTGGGCCGGGGACAAGACCGCCCCGCTGGAAACCCTTCAGCGCAGCCTGCTGGCCAAGGCGGCCCGGATTCTCGCTCCCGGCGGCAGGCTCATTTATTCGACCTGCACCACCAATGTCCGCGAGAACGAGGAGCAGGTCCGGTTCGCCATCGACCATCTCGGACTTTTACCCTTGCCCTTGCCCCCATTCGCCGGCTTCAGCTTCGCTCAGTCCCTTCCCGGATGCCTGCTGGTGGATGGAGCCGGCAGTGCGGCCCAAGGCTTTTTCCTGGCCGGCCTGACCAAGCCAGGCATGGTCAGAGAACAGAAACAACCCGATCCTGTCCGCCTCCCCGGACAGACCTTTTCGGCTCAGGAATTTTCCGCCTTGACCAGACTGGACAGCACTTGGCTGCCCCCACACAGTTTTCTGGGCACCGGGGGCAGGCTCTACCTGATCGTGGACAAGACCGCGTTTCTCCCGCACGGTCTCCGCTGGCAGGGCTTTGGTGTGGGCAAGATGGCCAAAGGGGCGCTCCTGCCCTATCCTGGCCTGCGCCTCTTTGTCCCGCCCACAGCCGACGCGGAGTCCCTGATCCTTGACGAGCCCAGGGACGTTCACGCCCTGCTGGCCGGACAGAGCCGGCCCTATGAAGGGAACGCCAAACAGCGGCCCCTTTATTTCCGCAACCTTCCCCTCGGTTTTCTGACCGTCAAAGGCAGACGCTGCCTATGGTCTGACCGGTAACGCAACAGGAGAACACCATGATAGGAAACCTGCGCAAGGCAGCCCGCCTCTTTCATCCGGAATCAAAGCGGACCATCCTCCTGCCGCTGGACCACGGCCTGTCCGAAGGGACCATCCCGGGCCTGGAGGATCTGGGCAGCCTACTGCGCAGCCTGAGCCGACTGCCCGTACAGGGTGTGATCCTGCACAAGGGTATGGTCATGGCCCATGCCGGGGAGGTCCGCCTGGACCAAGCCCTCATCGTTCACCTTTCAGCCGGTACCCGGCATGGGCTCCCGTTCTATAACAAGGCTCTGGTCTGCTCGGTGCAGGAGGCCCTGCGCCTGGGCGCGGACATGGTTTCCATGCACATCAACATCGGCAACGATCTGGAGGACCGCATGCTTTCAGACCTCGGGGCCTGCGTGGAAGATGCCCACCAGCTGGGTTTGCCCCTGCTGGCCATGATCTATGCGCGAGGTGGGCAGATCGTGAACGAGAACGACCCTGCCCTGGTGGCACACAGCATCCGCATCGGGGCTGAACTGGGTGCGGACGTGATCAAAGTTCCCTACTGCGGCAGCCAGCAGAGTTTCGCCCGGGCCGTGGCTGCCTGCCCGGCGCCCGTGGTCATCGGCGGCGGACCCAGGAGCGGGGATTTCCGATCCTTTTTGCGCATGGTGCGGGAAGTACTGGACGCTGGCGCGGCAGGAGTGTGCATCGGCCGCAACATCTTTCAACAGGACAATCCGGCCAAGGCCTTGGAAGAGGTCTGCAGCCTGGTGCACGGAGCCTAGAAAAAGCTGCGGAAACGACCGCCTCAGCCCAGGGCGCCAGAGGCTGCCGCATCTCCGCTACACCGTTGGTTCAGTGTTCCAGGCCATCAGCGGAGTCTGGGCTGGCGGCGCGGTCAGATCGATGCGCACGGCCGTGACGGCCCCGAGCCAGGGAAAAACGGGCAGGCTGTTCACGTGGCGAAAGACGGGTGCCTGATTCCACGTAGACGGGGGTCCGAGCAGAATGGACCTGGCTTCGATGAGGCCAGGGGACAGATTTTTCTGGATCAGGCCGCGCATCTCCAGCCAAGAGAACCAGTGTGCCCGGGACAGGAACGTTTTTTTCCTGAAGAGCCGCGCGGAACAGCCATACATGGAAAAGCGGTTCAGAAACATGAGCACAATGCCCTTGCGTACCACACGCATCGCCTCGCGCAGTACCTCGCCCGGATTGTCCACGAACTCCAGCACGGTCGTCAGGGCGGCGTAATCGAATTCCCTGTCCTCAAAGGGCAGGTGTTCGGCCCAGCCCACATGCAGGTCAGCCCGATGCCCAATCTTGTCCCGGGCCAGGGCCAGCATAGCCGGACTGCTGTCGATGCCGGTCAGGTCGAACCCGCAGGACCAGAAAAATTCCAGGAAAAGGCCCGTGCCGCAACCGATGTCCACGAGTTTCTGCTTGCGCCTGGGCCAGGGCGCAATGACGCCCTGCAGCAGCTTTTCCTCCTGCCGCAGGGCAAAGGCGCCTTGGGGGGTCTTGGCCCACTGGTCATAGCGCAGGGCGCTTTCCTTGGAATCCCAGAGCATCAGATCTTGGTCACCGCTCCCTTGGCCGCCGAAGAGGCCATTCGACTGTACCGGCGCAGGATGGAGGACTTGATTTCTTTGGGGTACGGTTTCCACCCCTGCCGGCGTCTTTCCAGTTCAACCTCGTCCACCAACAACTGCAGAGTGCGGCCAGGGATGTCGATCTTGATCTGATCCCCCTCCTGGACCAGTCCGATGACTCCACCCTCAGCCGCCTCGGGGCTGATGTGTCCGATGGCCGCGCCCCGCGTCCCGCCGCTGAAGCGGCCGTCGGTCAGCAGGGCCACTTCCCCGCCAAGACCCAGACCGGAAATGACCGAGGTGGGCGTCAACATCTCGCGCATGCCAGGCCCGCCCACGGGTCCTTCGTTGCGGATGACGACAACGTCCCCGGCCTTGATTTTCCCCCCCAGAATGGCGGCCACGGCCACATCCTCGCCTTCGAACACCCTGGCCGTGCCCGTGCGCTGCATCATCTCCGGGGCCACGGCGGACTGTTTGACCACCGCCCCGTCCAGGGCCAGATTACCCCGCAGGATGGCGATGCCTCCTTCCGGCGAATAAGGATCGGCTACGGAGCGGATCACTTCGGGCCGCAGGATACGCGGCTTCAGGATCGAAAAATTTTCACCCAGTGTCTTCCCGGTAACGGTCAGCACGTCGGTGTTCATCCTGCCGCTGGCAGCCAATTGGGCCATGACGGCCTGGATGCCCCCGGCCTCATGCAGGTCTGATATGTGGTGCGGCCCGGCCGGGGAAAGGCGGCAGAGATTCGGGGTCTTTCGACTGATTTCGTCAAAAATGTCCAAGGTCAGAGCCAATTCGGCTTCCCGGAAAATGGCTGGCAGGTGCAGGACCGTATTGGTCGAACAGCCCAGGGCCATGTCCACAGTCACGCCGTTGGCCACGCTTTTCTCGGTCACAATGTCCCGCGGCCGGATGTTCTTTTCGACCAAATCCATGACCTGCATCCCGGCCTCCTTGGCCAGACGGATGCGTGCGCTGGTCGGGGCCGGGACAGTTCCGTTGCCCGGCAGGGCCAGACCCAGGGCCTCGGACAGGCAGTTCATGGAATTGGCCGTGAACATGCCCGCGCAGGACCCGCAGCCTGGGCAGGCGCATTCCTCCATGCGCCCCAGCTCCTCTTCGGTCATGGCCCCGGTCTTGACTTTGCCGACGCCCTCGAAAACCGTGATCAGGTCCACGGCCTTGCCATCGAGCTTGCCCGCCAGCATGGGCCCCCCGCTGACGATGATGGACGGGATGTTCAGACGCAGCATGGCCATGAGCATGCCCGGCACAATCTTGTCGCAGTTGGGAATGAAGACCAAACCGTCGAAGGGAACTGCCGTGGCTGAAATCTCGATGGAATCCGCAATGAGTTCGCGGCTGGGCAGGCTCATCTTCATGCCCTCGTGGTTCATGGCCAGTCCGTCGCACACGCCGATGGTCGGAAATTCCATGGGCGTGCCTCCGGCCATGCGGATACCGTCCTTGACGGCCTGGGCGATGATGTCCAGATGCATATGTCCGGGAATGATTTCATTGGCCGAGTTGACCACACCAATGAGCGGCCGGTTCATCTCCTCCCGGGTCATACCCAGGGCGAAGAGCAAGGAACGATGGGGAGCTTTTTCCAGACCTTTGAGCATTGTATCGCTACGATTCATGAGTATCCTCGTTGTGTTTCAGTTGCGAAGGGCAACACATGAGCTGATCACACCCACTCCGGCCAGAACGCTTAGGATGGCCAGGATGTAGAGATTTGGAAGAAAGAAAATGGATATCCACAGCGGCGGGACATTGAGCAGGTTTTCGATGGCATGATGCACAAGCTTGAGCAGAACCAGGGCCACGCCAGAAGCCAGAAAGCCCTGGAACGCACCTCCCACGAGCAGGGGGAACTGGATATAGGCCCGACTGGCCCCCACGAAACGCAGAATTTCCAGTTCCTCACGCCGGACGAGCAAGGCCAGCTTGATGGTATTCCCGACCACCAGGGCCACGACAGTGAGCAGAAATCCCATCACCGGCCAGAAGGCCATGCGGGTGAAGCCTACCCAGGAACTGAGCACGTCCACCTGCAAGGGGTTGAAGCTGACTTTCTGCACCTTGGGCAAGGCCTGCAAGCGATCCACCATGGCCGCGGCCCATTTCTTCTGGCCATCCTCCGGCATTTCACATTCCACCAACGCCGTGGGCGGCAGGGGACTGCGTCCCTTCATCCATTCAAGGTCCACACTCTTCTGAAAGGACTCGGACAGGACTTCCAGGGCCTGGTCCGGAGTGAAGGTGCGCACATTGACTACCCCTTGTATGGAAGAAAGTGCCCCCCAGACCTCTTGCATTTCCGCCTGGGTTGCGTTTCCGCCCCAATAGACTTGAAACTGCACATTGCCATGTCGCGTACCAAGTTGCAGGTTCAGATTGTGCACGAGCATGAGAAAGGCGCTTCCCAGAAACGTGACCAGGGTTATGGCGGCCAAGGTCATGCACAGGGACCACGGGCTGCGGAACAAATCCCGCACGCCCTGGAACAGAAGACGGAAAAAAACGTTCATTGCTGATCTCCGTTTTTTTTGCCTTCATGCATGACTCCATCCTCCAGGGTGACGATGCGTGCCTCGGCCATGCGCTCCATGATTTCCTGATTGTGGGTCGCGATCATGATCGATGTACCGAAGCGATGGAACTGCTGAAAAATATCCATCATGCGCAAAGATAGCTCACGGTCCAGATTGCCTGTGGGTTCATCGGCCAAAAGGAGTTTCGGCTTGACCACCACAGCGCGGGCCACGGCTACGCGCTGCTGTTCGCCACCGGAAAGTTCCTCACATGGAACCCCTGCCTTCTGATCGAGATGCAGGCTGCGCAGTACGGCCCTCACCCTCTTGTCGATGATATGCCGGGCGATGCCGCGCACCACAAGGGGGAGTCCGACATTGGCGAATACGGTCTGATTGGGCAGGATTTTGAAATCCTGGAACACCACGCTGACATCCCTGCGCAGCAGATGTTTGCGGCTCTCTGTCAACGTGTTCAAGTCATATCCGGCGACGTCGACCTTGCCCCTCTGTACTGGCAAGGCCCCGTGCAGAATGCGCATGAGGGTGGTCTTGCCTGCTCCGGATGGTCCGCACAGGAACACGAATTCCCCTTGTTTCATGGAAAAACTGATATCCTTCAAGGCCAATTGCCTGCCAAAGGAATAGGATAGCTTGGAGATGGTGATCATGCCCTTTCCCCCTGATCCGTCTGCCTCTTACATCCAACAAGGGTGGCAAACCAGCGCGGCTTGATGGTCGATCCAACCCGATTCAAAGCGTGATCCATTGCTCATCCGCATTTGGTGAACCCGCACGACGGACAGACAAAACAACCCTCCTGAAAAACCAGTTCCGTGGAGCACTCAGGGCATTCGGTCTTGGACAGGGACTTGTCGAGATTGCGCGGGGACGCACCCTGCAGATAGCGGTTTTCCAGCACCCAGGACACCGCGTCGGGGATGGAGAGGAGCATACCTTTTTTCTGAAAAACCGGATGCTCACCGCCGATGCCTTTAAGCTGTTTGACAATTTCCCGCACATGCACCCCTGAGCGCAAGGCCAGAGACACCAAACGACCGATGGCCTCGGCCTTGGCCGTGATGGAACGCCCTGACCGACCGATGGTGGTGAATACTTCGAATGGCCGGCCGTCGAGTTCGTTCACGGTCAGATACAGGTCGCCAAGTCCGGTGCGCACCTTCTGGGTAAACCCGTACACGATATCCGGACGATCCATGGGACGACGTTCCTCTTCCTTTGTGGATTCCTCTTTCTTGCCGTCACCGGTGCACAGTACCTGCACGCTTTTGCATCCATCCCGGTACACGGTCACGCCCTTGCAGCCTTCCTCATAGGCCATCCAATAGATTTTGAAGATATCTTCCTGGGTGGCGGAGTTGGGCAGGTTCACAGTCTTGGACACGGCGTTGTCCGTGTACTTCTGGAAAGCAGCCTGCATTTTGAGATGCCAGACCGGCTCGATGTCCATGGCCGTCACATAAATGGCTCGCAATTCGTCAGGCAAATACCCCATGGACTGGATGGAGCCTTTTTCCACCACCTCGGCCATGAGCTTGTCAGTGAAGCACCCTGCTTCATGGAGGGCCTGCACGAAATGGCTGTTGGCCTCGGTCAGCTTTTCACCATCCATGACCTGACGCACAAAACAAAGGGCAAAGAGCGGTTCAATGCCCGAGGAACAACCAGCGATGATGGACAGAGTCCCGGTGGGCGCGATGGTCGTTGTCGTGGAGTGACGATACGGCCCGAGGTTTTGTTCCTGATAGATCGAGGTCGCATACGACGGAAACGCACCCCGTTCGCGGGCCAGTTCCTTGGATGCGGATTTGGATTCCTTCTGGATGAAATCCATCATTTTCTCAGCCAGGGCGATGGCCCGGCGGCTGTTGTAGGGCAGTTTGAGCTGATAGAGCAGATCAGCCCAGCCCATGATCCCCAATCCTATCTTGCGGTTATTGTGCACCGTGTCGGTGATGCGCTGCAGGGGATATTCCGATGCATCGATGACGTTGTCCAGGAACCGCACGCTCAGATGCACGATTTCGCGCAACCGGTCCCAGTCCACTTCCAGGCTTTCGTCCTTCTGCAGGACAAAACGGGCCAAATTGATGGACCCGAGGTTGCATGCCTCGTAGGGCAGCAGGGGCTGCTCACCGCAGGGATTGGTGCTTTCGATCTCCCCCTGGTCGGGATTGGGGTTGTCGCGGTTGATGCGGTCGATGAAGATGATACCGGGATCCCCGCTCTCCCATGCCTTGCGGACAAGCAGGTCAAACACCTCGCGGGCTTTCAGGTATTCGATGATTTCCTTGGTATGAGGGGCCACGAGGGGGTATTCCTCGTCATTCTCCACCGCCTGCATGAATTTTTCGGTCAGGGCCACGGACAGATTGAAATTGTTGAGATCTCCCTCTCGTTCCTTGGCTCGGATAAATTCCATGATGTCGGGATGATCGACGCGGAGAATACCCATGTTGGCCCCGCCCCGGGTTCCACCCTGTTTGACCTGTTCCGTCGCAGTGTTGAATATCTTCAAAAACGAAATGGGACCCGAGGCGACTCCTCCGGTGGAACCTACACGACTGTCCTTGGGCCTCAGTCGGGAAAAGGAAAAACCTGTTCCTCCACCTGACTTATGGATCAGGGCAGCGTGCTTCACCGCATCAAAAATCTCATCCATGGAGTCGCCCACGGGGAGGACGAAACATGCCGCCAATTGACCCAGATCCGTGCCGGCGTTCATCAGTGTCGGTGAATTGGGCAGAAAATCGTATCGGGTCATCATGGAATAGAAAGCACGGGCCAGTTTCTCGGTTGTCCATGGCGACTGCTGGTAGTTCTTCTCCATGGATGCAATGCCTGCCGCCACTCTCCAGAACATTTCCTTGACTGTTTCGATGGGCTTTCCGTCCAGTCCCTTGCGCAGGTAACGCTTCCTGAGAACTACCTGGGCATTGGGATTGAGGGAAACATCAGCCAGGTCCGCCGGCATCTTCATAAGGTCCATGGATTCCTCACTTTCCTAATTTTTAAATCGTATTGAAATTATTTGGAATTTTAGAACAGGTCTTCTGTACTGGACTTGTGGTGTGAGTTCAATATTTAAGAAATGAGGGACAAACTGTGCCTGTCATTTTTTATGGCCAAAAAGAAAAAGGGTTATAGTTCATTATTACGACTTCCGTTTTGTTCTTTTGTGTAACAATATTTTGAGATTATTATTTTATTAATAAAAGGGACAGGCAGCATGAACAGGTTCTTTGTTCTTCCGACCTTATGATGTCCGGATTTGAGAACATCAGAAACAGGTGTGTGAAGCATTTTTCCACAGCTGTACATAATTTAAATAATTTATTGAAATAATGAACTAAAATAATTTATCCGCTGCAGCAATATCCGCAAGGTAGGACCCGTAGTCATTCTTGCTGAATCTGGCGGCCAGGGCCACGAGTTCTTGGCCGGAGATGAAGCCCTTGCGGTAGGCGATTTCTTCGATGCATGCGATCTTGAAACCTTGCCGATCCTGGATAGCCTGGACGAAACTCCCGGCCTGCTGCAGGGATTCGTGTGTTCCGGCGTCGAGCCAGGCGTATCCCCGGCCCAGAAGTTCCACTTGCAGTGTACCCCTCCGGAGATATTCGCGGTTCACATCCGTTATTTCCAGTTCCCCTCTGGGCGAGGGTTTCAGATGCTTGGCAATGTTGATCACGTCGTTGTCGTAGAAATAGATGCCTGGAACGGCAAACTTTGATTTTGGCTTTGCTGGCTTTTCCTCGATGCTGACCACCTTTCCCGTATGATCGAATTCTACCACTCCGTAGCGCTCTGGATCCTTGACCAGATAGCCGAAGATGATTCCTCCCATGCGCAGTTTCATGCAGCGTTCCAGGACAGCGGACAGTCCAACCCCGTGGATGATATTGTCCCCCAGGACCAGACAGACGGAATCGTTGCCTATGAAATCCTCGCCCAGCACAAAGGCCTGAGCAAGTCCGTCAGGGGAAGGTTGCACCGCATAGGAAATGCGCACGCCGATCTGGTGTCCGTCTCCGAGCAACTCACGAAAACGGGGCAGATCAGCGGGTGTCGAGATGATCAGGATGTCGCGGATCCCGGCCAGAAGAAGAATGGACAGGGGATAATAGATCATGGGTTTGTCGTAAACCGGCAGAAGCTGTTTGCTTGTGGCCAGGGTAAGAGGGTACAGCCGCGTGCCGGAACCCCCTGCCAGAATTATTCCTTTCATGATCGACCCCCCTTGGTGTGGATGGTGTTTCAGAACACGTAATCAAGAGCGGTGTTGTGGACAAGGGGTCAGCCTTGGGTCCTGGCGTGTAATGACAACAGGGAAGGGCTTTGGTAGGCAAAAACAGACCAGAATGGTGGACCAAAAAAGAAATGAGGCAGGTATGCGCATTGTCTGGAAGGGAGATACGGTTGCCGGGCAGTTTGTTTTAAGTCTTGGACGGGATCACGTCCTGGCCCAGGCATTTGTGGACCAGATTCCGTCTTTGCGGGCCGGTATGGTGATCCGCGACGGAAACTGTGAGATGCAGTGTTTGACCAGGATCAGGTTGGCCGACGAGGGTGATCTGTCCCAATTAGGTTGGATTTGTCGCACGGTGAGCGGGGCGATGAACAAAGGGGAGTTTTCTGCCACCGTGTCCAGAGGAGGATTCAGTCTGGCGTGGGTGACCCTGAGCGACAAGGGCTCGCGAGGCGAACGGGAGGACAAAAGCGGTCCGACCATCAGGGACGTTGTGGCAGAAGCCATAAATCTTTCCCTGGCCTCCGGGGTGGTCATTCCGGATGAAGGGTGTCAGCTCAAGGCTGCACTGGTGGACTTCTGTCTGGAACAGAAGTTTGACCTTGTTGTCACCACTGGTGGAACGGGCATAGGACCGCGCGATATCACTCCGGAAGTCACGCTTCCCTTGCTGGACAAGCGTCTGGAAGGATTCGAGCGGGTCATGACCCAAGCTTCCCTGGTCAAAACCCCGCATGGCATGATTTCCCGGGCCGTGGCCGGCATCATGGGAGAATCCCTGGTCCTCAATCTGCCAGGCAGTCCCAAGGCAGTGCGGGAAAACCTGCTGGCAGTCCTGCCGGCACTCAGGCATGCCATCGAAAAACTGCAGGGAGATCCCACGGATTGTGGACAAGAATCCTGAAATGACCTCGTCGGCGGAATTCCGGTCCTTTTTTCTGAAATGCTCCATGATTCGGCTGGGAATCATGGTTTTTCTCCTGCTCTTGACCTTCTCCGAGTTCTTCAATCTGACGGACCGGGGAATGCGCTTCGAATATTACCGGGATGTCCAATACATTGCCTTTTTTGTGACCGGGTTCTGTCTCGGCATTCTCTATCTGGTCCTGACCTTCCGGTTCCTTGGCTCCATTGTCCTCTTCCGCGTGCAAATCCTGGCCGATCTGTTTCTGATCACCTGGTGGGTGATTCTGACTGGGGGCTCGTTCAGCGGATTTTCCTTCCTCTACATGCTGGCCCTTTTTTTCTACGGTCGGATGCTGGGGATGCGGACCATTTTCCTGTCCTCCATCCTGGTCTGGATCACCATCTTTCTCATTTCCTGCGTCCAGTTCTATTTTCC
>JAAYCS010000177.1 GCA_012729655.1 Desulfovibrionales bacterium
TTCTTGTAATCCGCCAGGAGGGCGTCGATCAGGTCGACGGGAAGTGGCTTGCGTGCGGTCATGTCGTCTCCTTGTGGGGTCGATTATCGACAACTGACCGTTTACACAAAATATTTTACACCCCCGACTTTTTCGTTTGAGAGCGCCAGAAGCTCGTTTCTCAAAACCGTCGAAGGCCTACCCCCCTCCAGCGATCAAAACCAGCAGTTCAAGGACGGCGTCCTTTGGGCTGACTGCATAAGCCTCCTTGAACACGACGACGTCTTCTTTGTTACTTCAGATGCTGCGTTCTTTCACAAGCGAAAGTACGAAGAAGGCCTCGCGAAGAATCTGCTTGCCGAGACCATAGGCAAGGCCCATCACCTTAAAACCTTCTCTTCGCTGGGCGAGCTTTTGACCGACATTAAGACGCAGGTCGTCATTGATGAGGCGTTGTTGATCCAGTCGTTCATGAATCAGCACGGCCAGCTTGTCGATGACATGCTTCAGAGAAACAGCTTTAGTCTGGAAGATGCGCCGGACTTAAAGAAAACCCTCTATGCCACTGAGTTGCCAACAGTTCTTTACATCGAATTCACCATAGATACCCCTTGTTCGGACTTGTCGGATCAGGGCCGGACCAAGGCTGTTTTGCATTTGAAGGGGTCTGGAAGTTACAGCGTTGAGAGCGGCAAGTACGACGACATCAGGATTACCGGGCAAGAACTCGACTTTTTGTTGGCAGATGGAACCACCAGACAGTCTGCTAACATCATTATTGGAGCAGCAAGCATTGTCATTGGACACAGGGATGTTGTTCACACGGTCCGGTATCAACTGATGGAAGAAAATCGCTAACAACGGCATGAACCGGATCGTGTCCCTGGCGGGCCACTCCCGGTTATGCAGGCGTTCTCTGTAGGAATAAATGATGGATAAACCATTCCAAAGAAAAGGATCTGAAAGTAACGCACATGTTGGGCGCGATTTTGAAACTAAGATTCAAGAATATTTTACACTACAGAAACTACCCCTGACTGCCGGCATTTTGGTTCAAATCGGAATCAACGGAACGAAAAATCATTCCTTTGATCTTGGCAATGAAGAAAAGAAAATTCTTATTGAATGTAAAGCTCATAAATGGACAGAAGGCGGCAATGTTCCAAGTGCAAAACTTACCGTTTGGAATGAAGCCATGTTCTTCTTTCATGCTGCGCCACCAAGTTACCGGAAAATTTTAGTTGTATTAAAAGACTTCAGTTCCAAGAGGAATGAAACACTTGGTGAGTATTATATAAGAACATATTCACATCTTATTCCAAAGGGTGTTGAAATATGGGAGTATAATGAGGCAAGCAACGAAGCAAAACAAATTAAATGACCAGAGAACCAGTCGCTAAAGCCGATCGCCGCGCCAGGGGCGCGGCTCCGGCTTAGCTTTTCGTTGGGCATCGTAATTAACATAAACAAAGGAGACAGGTATGAAAAAGTATGGTGCAGAATTTTTTGGTACTTTTTGGTTAGTTCTTGGTGGATGCGGCAGTGCTGTATTGGCCGCAGCGTTCCCAAATGTCGGTATTGGACTCCTGGGGGTTTCCCTGGCATTTGGTTTAACTGTGCTGACAATGGCCTTCGCCATCGGGCATATATCTGGTTGCCACCTTAATCCGGCTGTCTCGAGGTCTTTGGGCTGGCGGACGATTTCCGGCAAAGGAATTATTGCCTTATATCATCTCGCAGGTTTTGGGCGCTATTTTAGCTGGGGGGGCGCTGTATCTTATTGCCAGTGGCAAGACGGGCTTTGAGCTTTCCGCAGGGTTTGCCTCAAACGGCTACGGTGCTCATTCACCTGGCGGGTACAGTTTACTTGCGGCACTGATAACCGAAGTTGTCATGACCATGATGTTCCTACTCGTCATTCTTGGTTCCACAGATAAACGAGCGCCACAGGGGCTTGCTCCTATAGCCATCGGGTTGTGTCTGACCCTCATCCATTTGATTTCCATCCCCGTAACAAATACATCTGGGAATCCGGCTCGCAGTACCGGGGTTGCCGTGTTTGTGGGCGATTGGGCAATTGCACAGCTTTGGCTTTTTTGGGTAGCGCCGATTGTCGGCGGCCTGATTGGTGCAGCCGTCTATCGTTTTATCGGAAGCGAAGAAAAATAACAGAACAAATGCCCAACAACCGCATCAACTCGGACTGGCAACTCCGCGGCGCTCCGTTGCCAGCCGGTTATGCGGAGCGTTAGGCCCATTTCATGGAGAGGGGATTGACAATCGGCCACCATGTGATTACATTGTAATTATTATTAGTGTGGCGGAGGTGGCCTGTGAGAGCAAGCATTGTTCGTATCGGAAATTCGCAAGGAATCCGAATCCCGAAAGTGGTGTTGGAGCAAACACAGCTTGAGGGGGAAGTCGAGTTAGAGGTGAAGGACAGAGAGATTTTGATTCGAGCGGTTTCCAAGCCTCGTCAGGATTGGGCTCAGAAGTTCAAAGCGATGGCGGAAAAAGGGGACGACAAGCTGTTGGACAGTTCTTCTATTGACCAAACTTCTTGGGACAAGGAAGAATGGGAATGGAAGTAAAAAGATTCGATGTATTCCTAGTGAATTTAGACCCTACTGTTGGTCATGAAATAAAGAAAAGTCGTCCCTGTCTGGTGATATCCCCTGATGAGATGAACAAATTCATAACCACTGTGATTGTTGCACCGATGACGACCAAGGGTAGAGATTATCCAACCCGAGTCTCTTGTGTATTTCAAGGCAAGGAAGGCCAAATTGTTTTGGATCAGATCCGAACTGTGGACAAGGCGAGACTGGCTAAGCGCTTGGGTAAAATCGACACGGAAACTCAAGTGAAAGTCTTCTCTGGTTTGGCAGAGCTATTTTCGGAATGAAAGGGCCTAACTACAGGCTGAAGCTGACGGCTCCTTCGTTCACGCCGCTTGCAGTCTATAACTGTCCTTGGCAAGCGGGCGTGCCCTCAACCCGGAGCTTAGCCTGGGCGTTGGGCGCTAAGGAGAGAGTCGTGTCAGACCTCAAAGAACCCAGGGTCCTTTTCGCCGCAGAGAGAACGTTGCTTGCTTGGAATAGGACAAGCCTCTCACTGATAGCGTTCGGATTTGTCGTGGAGCGTGCGGGCCTGCTAATCCAGGCCCTGCGACCCGAGGCCGTTCACCCGCAGCAGCTTGAGCTGACTTTCTGGCTCGGTCTCGCATTGATAATGCTCGGGGCAGTTACATCCGCGTATTCAGCCCGGCAATATGGAATCGTCCTGAAGTCGCTGACCCCTGCGGAGTTTCCGCCGGGCTACGCTGCAAGGTGGGGGTTGGCTGTTAATGTCGTGGTCGCAGTGCTGGGCGCAGCCTTAGCTGGTGTGCTTATTTTCTGGCGCATTACCTGAGTGTTAGCGCCCAACAATTCGTTGCAGTCGCGACGGCCCTGACGGGCCGCGGATTGCTGCGTCCCGGAGGCTTCCTTGCTTTCACCGACGCGGTCTGGCGCAAGGGAGACCCGCCACAGGAGGTCAAGGCGAGTTTCGATCTGGATTACCCGACCATCTGCACGAACCATTGATCATGAATACCATGACTATACGGGCTCGATAACAGTCCAAGACACCGACAAAAAATACGCCACCCCGGCCCCAAGCGCTTGCCCGGGGCCGGGATGACGTAAGCCCAAAAACTGTCAGGCCCGGAAAACCAGGCTACCCCCCTCCTCATCCACCACCAGCCTCTGCCCGTCGTGCAGGCGGCCGCCGATGATCTCGCGGGCCAGGGGCGTCTCGATGCGCTGCTGCAGGTACCTGAGCAGCGGCCTGGCCCCGTAGACCGGATCGTAGGCCTCCCGGGCGATGAACTCCTTGGCCCGGGGCGTCAGCTCCAGGGTGATCTTGCGGTCTTCCAGGCGCTGCTGGAGGTTGCCCAGGAGCAGGTCGATGATGCGCGTGATCTGTTCGATCAAAAGGGGCTTGAAGAGCACGATCTCGTCCACCCGGTTCAGAAACTCGGGCCGGAAATGGCCGCGCAGCACGCCCATGACCGCCTCGCGCACCCCCTCGCGCAGCTCGCCGCGCTCCGTGATGCCGTCCAGGAGCATGGGTGAGCCGATGTTGGAGGTCATGATGATGATCGTGTTCTTGAAGTCCACGGTCCTTCCGTGGCTGTCCGTCAGCCGGCCGTCGTCGAGGATCTGCAGGAGCACGTTGAAGACGTCGGGGTGGGCCTTCTCGATCTCGTCGAAGAGGACCACGCTGTAGGGCTTGCGGCGCACGGCCTCGGTCAGCTGGCCGCCCTCGTCGTAGCCGATGTAGCCCGGAGGCGCGCCGATGAGCCGGGCCACGGTGTGCTTCTCCATGTACTCGCTCATGTCGAGGCGGACCATGTTCTCCTCGGTGTCGAAGAGGCACTTCGCCAGGGTCTTGCACAGCTCGGTCTTGCCCACGCCCGTGGGCCCCAGGAACATGAAGGAACCGATGGGCCGCTGCGGGTTCTTCAGGCCCGCCCGGGCGCGCAGGACCGCGTCGGCCACGGCCTGCACGGCCTCGTCCTGGCCGACCACCCGCTCGTGCAGGATGTCGGCGAGCTTCAGGAGCTTCTCGCGCTCCCCCTCCACCAGCTTGGAAACCGGGATGCCTGTCCACTTGGAGATGATGGCCGCGATGTCGTCGGGCCCGACCTCCTCGCGCAGCAGGCGCGGCTCGCCGTCGTCGCCGCCCGAGAGGCTCGCGAGCCGCTTCTCCAGTTCCGTCAGGCGGCCGTACTTGAGTTCGGCGGCCCGGTTCAGGTCGTACTCGCGCTCGGCCTTGGCGATGGCCTCCTTGGTGGCCTCCAGGTCCTTCTTGAGCTGCCCGATCTCGTCGATGCCGCTCTTCTCCCGCTCCCACTGGGCGCGAAGGCCCGTCTGGGTCTCCTTCAGCTCGGCCAGCTCCTTCTCCAGCTTGTCCAGGCGCTCGCGGGAGGCAGTGTCGCTCTCGCGCCTGAGGGCCTCGCGCTCGATCTCCAGCTGCATGATCTTGCGGTTGATCTCGTCCAGTTCCGTGGGCAGGGAGTCGATCTCCGTACGGATCATGGCCGCGGCCTCGTCGATGAGGTCGATGGCCTTGTCGGGCAGCTGCCTGTCCGAAATGTACCGGTTGGACAGGGTCACGGCCGTGACCAGGGCCGAGTCGGAGATGCGCACCCGGTGGTGGACCTCGAAACGCTCGCGCAGGCCGCGCAGGATGGAAATGGCGTCCTCCACGCTGGGCTCCTCCACCAGCACGGGCTGGAAGCGGCGCTCCAGGGCCGGATCCTTCTCGATGTATTTGCGGTATTCGTCCAGGGTGGTGGCGCCGATGCAGTGCAGCTCGCCCCGGGCCAGCATGGGTTTGAGCAGATTGCCCGCGTCCATGGCCCCTTCGGTCTTGCCCGCGCCGACGATGGTGTGCAGCTCGTCAATGAAGAGGATGATGCGGCCTTCGGACTTCTGCACCTCCTTCAGCACGGCCTTGAGCCGCTCCTCGAACTCGCCGCGGTATTTGGCTCCGGCGATGAGGGCCCCCATGTCCAGGGCGAAGACGGTCTTGTCCTTGAGGCCCTCGGGCACGTCCTTGTTCAGGATGCGCTGGGCCAGGCCCTCCACGATGGCCGTCTTGCCCACGCCCGCCTCGCCGATCATGACCGGGTTGTTCTTGGTGCGGCGGGACAGGATGCGGATGCAACGGCGGATTTCCGAGTCACGGCCGATGACCGGGTCGAGCTTGCCCCTGCGCGCGTCCTCGACCAGGTCGCGGCCGTATTTTTTCAACGCGTCGTATGTCTCCTCCGGGTTGGCCGACGTGACCCGCTGGTTGCCGCGCACCTCGGCCAGCACGGCCAGGATCTTGTCCTTGGTCAGGCCGAACTGACGCAGGACCGCCGCCGCAGGACCGGTTCCCGGCTTGTCGAGGATGGCCAGGAGCACGTGTTCCACGCTGACGTATTCGTCCTGCATCTTCTTGGCCAGTTCCAGGGCGGCCAGCATGACCTCGTTCAGGCGCTGGGTGACGTAGATCTGCCCGGGCTGGGCTCCGGGGCCGCTGACCCGCGGGAGCCTCCCCAGTTCGGCGTCCAGGGCGGCGCTCACGGCGCGCACGTCATATCCGGCCCGTTCCAGAAGTCTGGGCACCAGCCCATCTTCCTGCCCGATCAGGGCGCTGAACAAATGGTCCACGTCCACCTGCTGGTGTCCGAGACGGATGGCCACCTGCTGTGCCTGGGAAACCGCTTCCTGGGATTTCTGCGTAAATTTATTCAAATCCATGGGAATCCTCCTTGAATCCTAAGAGGGCCTCAGAACTGCCCTGACAGGGCCCGAACTCTGCGCTCCAGAAAATCGATGCGCTCCAAAAGGTCCACGATTATGGTTCCGGCCACGGGGTTCAGCTCAAAATCCGCGCACAACCTTCTGAACTTGCGCACCCTGCCCACATCCACGGCCATGAACAGAAATTCCTGCTGTGCCGTGCGGGCCGGGACGATCCAGTCCATGCGCACGAGTTCGGTCAGGTCCTCCTCGGTCAATCCGGTCAGTTCCAGGAATTCCCTGGTTCCCATGCGCGCGGAAGGCGCCGGAAGCCCGGGTTCGTGTCTCTGCAGAATGGTCATCGTCCTCTCCTACCTCGCCTCGAATGAAGAAATCTGGGACAGTTCCCGCCAGAGCTCGCGTTCGCGGTCAGTCAGCTTCTTGGGGGTGCGGATGACGATGCGCACGAACTGGTCACCCTGGGATGAACCCTTGCCCAACCCCTTGCCCGCCAGGCGCAGTTTCTGGCCACTGCTCACGCCGGAAGGAATGGTCATGTCCACCGGACCGTCCAGCGTCGGGATCCGCACGGAGCAGCCCAAAGCGGCCTCCCAGGGAGCCAGACGCAAGTCGAAAATCACGTTGACACCCTCAAGCCGGAACAGCGGGTGATCCTCGATGCTGACCTGCAGCAACAGGTCTCCGGCCGGCCCCCCCCCGATTCCGGGCGAACCCTGGCCGGCCAGACGGATCTTGGCCCCATCCTTCACCCCGGACGGAATGTTCACCTCCAGGGTTTTGGACTGCATTTGCGGCCTGCCGTCTGGGCCACGGGCCTGCTCCTGCAGGGTCAGGGTCTTGCGGCCACCCCGGTAGGCCTCTTCCAGAGAAAGCGTCAGCCGCACCTCGGCATCGCGCCCTCTGGAACGCATGGTCCGTCCGAAGGGATCCCCGCCGAACCGGCTGCCCCCGAATCCTCCGGCGCCTCCGAAAATGGTCTCGAAAAAATCACTGAACCCCTCTCCGCCGAATCCGCCGGAGCGGAACTGAAAGTTTTCATACCCGGGAGGTGGCTGGAAATTCTGGCCCTCCTTCCAGTTGGGGCCCAAGGAATCGTACAGCCTGCGTTTTTCCGGATCCTTCAGAACCTCGTAGGCCTCGTTGATTTCCTTGAACTTGGATTCCGCCTGGGAGTCGTTGGGGTTGAGGTCCGGGTGGTATTTGCGGGCCAGCTTCTTGAAGGCCTTGCTGACCTCATCCTGACTTGCATCCTTGGAGACTCCGAGCAATTTGTAGTAATCTCTGTATTCCAAAATAGTACCGCTCCTCTTGCCCGAGATGTACGAGGAAGAATAATGCCCCCCAGCCGCAAGTCAACAATTTGACACAAATTTTCATCCCGTCCCGTACCCCTCCAGGGCGGGGACTGTGGGGGCAAGGACCTGCCACAGGGGACGGCCGAAATAGATCCACAGGTCCTCGTCGCGAGAACCGACACGTTCTGCAAAAGCCCGGCGGAAGTGGAGTTCCCCCCGGACCATGTCCATGAGTTCCTCCGGCACAGGGCCTGCGGAACTGCGGACCCATTCAAGGGCCAGATTCAGGGCCGGCAGCACCGGGAACAGGGACTCATGCCCAGCGATGCACTGCCCAAGGGCCGAATCCGCAGGGACCAAATCGAAGCGTGTGGCGTAGGGATGCTCCATGACCGCGTAGAGTGCAGCGGGGTCAGTACAGGACAGGGCCCGGCATTCCGCCGGACGCGCCGCGTAGATCCGGCATTGGGAGCTGGCCCGGTCATAGCAGACGCACTCCCATGATGCACCCTTGCCGCGGATTTTGACCAGTTCCCGAGGTACGGACTGCAGCCCCCCCCTGCGCGGATCGTAAGCCATTTCACCAGAGCGGATGCAGACCAGATCCTGAACCCGGATACGGCCTTCCTCTACAAGGGGCAGATCCTCTCTGTGCAAGGACGGTCCGCCCTTGATGCAGCAGGTCCCGCATCGGCGGCATGAAGGTTGGGGCATGGGCGACTCTCCTGAATTTCGGCCTGGCCAGCACGAGCAGCGGAACATGGAACGCTGGATCCGGCAAGTTCCATTCCGTGATTGCAGCCGCAAGCCGCAGGCAGTCAAGGCTTGAAAACAAGAAA
>JAAYCS010000178.1 GCA_012729655.1 Desulfovibrionales bacterium
CGCCTGAACGAAATCCCCACAGACAAGAAGATCGTGCTGCTCTGCAACACTGGCGGCAGATCGTATGAATCCCAGGTCATCCTGCGCCACGCCGGCTTCATGGAGCCGGTCAACCTGCAGGGAGGCATGGGCTTCATCAAGCAGCTCGGCTTCGACCCGAGCCAGGACGACTAGACCAGGGCCGATCCGTGAGGGTCGGCCTTTCTCCCCTCTGGAGGGCGCATGGCCAGAATTCTCCTTGTCCTCATTCTTTGCATGCCTCTGAGTGCCTGGGCCGCACCGGTGCGGGTGACCCTTTTCCCGGCATCGGCCCAGGTGGAGGAAGCAACGGTCGTCACCCCGACCCCGTCCGGGGAGGGATTTTCCTCGGTCCTGCTGACCCTGCCTGGCCAGGCCGACCCGGCCACCCTGCGATTCGGCGAACCGGCAGGCCAGGCCTCCATCGCCGACGTGAGCTGGAGCGTGCGCCAGGAACCCAACCTGAGCGCCCTGGGACCTCTCAATGCCCGTCTGGCGGAGTTGAAAAACAGCCGGGTTGCCGTTGCGGCGGAGCTGGAAGGAATTCGCGGCCGGGTCGCCTTCTGGAAGGCCCAGACCCAGACCACGGACAGGACCATGGCGGGCCTGCGGGAACTGGCTGCCGAACTCGAAACAACGCTCCGCCATGACACGGCCACCGTCCTGACCCTGGAACAGAGGCTGGCGGAGGTGGACCGGGACATCGCCCGCGTGGAGGAGGAGATCGCCAGGACTGCGGGCCAGCAGCGCACGGTCTGGGACGTGCGCGTCCTGCTCTCCGGCTCGGCGCCCAAGGAACTGGCCTATGCCTACACCCTGGGCGACTGTGGGTGGACCCCGCTCTATCGGCTGGAAGCCAGACCGGGGCAGAACGTCATCGAATTCTCCTGGCAGGCCAAAGTCTGGCAGCGCTCGGGACTGGACTGGAACGCCGTCGGCCTGCACCTGGCCACCATGCAGCCTGACGTCCAGGCCGGACCCGCGGACATGCCGCCCTGGGAAATCCGGCCCAGGCAGGCCTTCCCCAGGGCCATGGCCGCCCCGGCCATGCTGGAAATGAAGGCCGACAGCGCGGCGGCCCAGGCTCCGTCGCAGCCGAGGGAAGTCCGCCACGCCACCTATGCCGCCTGGGACATGGGCAATCGCTCCCTTCCGGCAGGACAGACCCGGATCTTCAGGATCGCCGACGAAACCTGGGCGGCCAGTTTCGTCCACCTCCTGCGGCCCAGCCTGGACAGCAAGGCCTTTGTGCAAGCCAGCACAACATTCCCCCAGCCCAAGGAGCTCCCCCTGGGCACGGGGCTGTTCCTCATGGACGGGGCCGTGGTCGACCAGCGTGATTTCGCCCTGTCCGGCCGCGAGGGCACCCTCTTCTTTGGGCCCGATCCCCTGCTGACCTGCGCCACGACCCTCCGGGACAAGAAGACCGGGGAAAAAGGTCTCCTCAAGCAAAAGCAGACCTTTCTCCGGGAATGGACCATGACCGTGCGCAACGCGTCCACGCACCCGGCCCAGGTCAGGGTGGAGGAACCCAGGCCCCTCGCCCGCGATGAACGTATCGTGCTGGAATTCAAGGCAGAACCTCAGGCCCTGGAAGAGAATGATGCGGAGATTCTGGCCTGGAACAGCACCGTTCCTCCTGGCGCGGAAAAAGCTTTCCGTGTTCTGGTCAGGTTCGAGGCGCCCGAAGACCTGCATGTCGATCCGGGCTGGCGATGGTAGGGTCGGGGTGGGCTAATCAGCGCTCCAAGGCCAGGACGACGCAGTCCTGGCCTTCTAGCTTTTCCTTGATTCTTTCTTGACCGGGAGCAGGGCCCCGCACTTCTCGCAGCGCTCCCGCCTGTCCGCCGATTTCGGCTGCCGGTGACCGCAGCTCGGGCACACCCGCGTCTGCACGATCAACCTGCGCACCATTTCAAACAGAAACATGGATTCTCCTGCCGCCGAACCCGCCCTGGACCGGGGCTATTTGTCGGTCGCCGGGCAATTCAGATGACAGATGCCGGCCACGCCCTTGACCGGAAAGATGAAGGAGATCCCGGTACCGGGTTTCTCAAGTTTGCCGGCCTGCACGATGGCCTCCATGACGCGAAGGCTGATGTCCGATCTGACCAGTGTCAGCACGATCTCCTTCTCGGGGTCGATGGCCAGACCCAGGATGGACTTCACTTCCCGGATGCCCGTGCCCCGACCAAAGATAATGGTTCCGCCCTCGGCCCCGGCCTTGCGGGATGCATCCACAACAGGGTCACTGTGGCCCTTGTTCACAATGGTGACGATGCAGTCAAAATTATCCAGCAGATTCATGAGTCGCTCCTTTTGCGCGAAGACAGAATTCCCAGAATCATCACGGAAAGAATGGGTGCCAAAGAGACCAGAGAGATGAGCCCGAACCCGTCGGCCACAGGATCCCGCCCGTCCATGGCCCCGGCTACACCCAGGGCGATGGCCATGACAAACGTCACGGTCATGGGTCCCGTTGAGGCCGCACCGGCGTCAAAAGCCGCAGAGATGAAGGACGGGTTGGAAAAACGTGTCATAATCAGGGCTATCAGGTATCCTGGCACCACCAGCCAGAGGATGTGTATGCCTGCCAGCAGTTTGAGCATGCCAAGGGCGACGAACACTCCGACCCCCAGGGACAGTGTCACCAGGACGAGCTTCTGACTGATCGCCCCGCTGGAGGCCTTTTCCATCTCAATGGCCAGAACACGCAGGGATGGTTCCGCCGCCGTGGCCGCAAGACCAAAAAGGAAGCCCAATGGCACCAAGGCCCATCGCCACGGGGCTTCACCGATGATGTGCCCGATTTCCGTTCCCGCAGGCAGGAATCCCTGGGTCACCCCCTGCAGAAAAAGAACAAGTCCACAGTAGGACAGGATCACTCCCTTGACCAGGCGCAGCACATAGGACCTGGGTAAACGCAGGAATCGGAACTGCATGTAGAAAAAAAAGAGCACCAGGGGCGCAAAGGCCATCAGGAGTTCCACAGCCACACGCCGGAAATCAAAAAAGTCCCAGACAATATTCATCCGTACAGTATCCCCAGCATCATGACGCCGATGATCGGACCAATGACAGTCAACCCCACCAGACCGAACCCGTCGCTGAAGGAATTCTTTCCGCGCAGCACGCTTGCTGTGCCCATACCCAGAGCGATGATGAAGGGCACGGTCACGGGCCCCGTGGTCACCCCTCCGGCATCATAGGCGACTGGCAAAAAATTCGGCGGGGTGAAAAAGGACAGGACCAGGATAACCCCATACCCGCACATCAGCACCTTGGCGATGGGTATCCCCGTCACGATGCGCAGCACCGCTCCGCCCACACAGCAGCCTACGCTCAGAGCCACCATGAAAATCAACATGTTGCGCGGCACGAGCCCATCAGAGGTAAAATCGATCTGGTGGGCCAGGACAAGCACGTTGGGCTCGGCCACGGTGATGGCCACTCCAAGCACAAAAGACATGAACACAAGATAGTTGACGGATCCGCTTTTGGGCAGTTCCGCCCCGATCATTTCCCCCATGGGCAAGAGTCCCGCGTTCACGCCCAGAAGGAACAGGAAGAGGCCGCACCCCACAAAAAGGGCACCCAGGGCGAAACGGCCGAACACGTCCCATGGCATGTGCAACAGCCCGATCTGCAGGACGCAGACGATGAGGCTGATGGGCAGGACCGCGAGGGCGACATCTCGTACCAACTGAATGAGTTCCTTATTCATTTTCACATCTTGGACAGGGTTTAGACCACACGGAGGCGGGTCCCTCAAGAAACACCTTTTGCCAAAGTTTTTTTATAATTGCAAAAACAACGTATGTTTTCAAGCTCATCCGCTTTGAACGCACGCGCACACATGGATTATTACACCAGCACCCTGAACTTGCGACCGGACACATCGGTGTGAACATGACGCATGGTTCGCCATCGCCAGGCGTCTTCGGCGTGGCGATCGGTGCTTTGCACCATTGAGCGGTTCCGGCTTCATCCACCGAAAATCCGGATTGCTCCTGCATGTCTGGCACGTTCGTCGGAGGCCAGGCTCTGCGTGGAGATTCCTCGCAAGGACAGGGCTCCATGGTGGCCCCCCCGGCTTGTGCGCGGGCAGGGACCCCTGCCGGGATGCCCAGGACCGCGCACGTTGAAACCGGATGGACCTGTTTTCAAGCCGCAAATCCGGATTCGTCCGCCACCACGATGAAAAGGCCGGCCTTCTCCGAGATCACATCCTGCTCACCGAACACATGCACCCGGTCTCCGCTATTGAAGACCCAGCCTGGATCAGGGTTGATCTGGGTTTTTCCGGCCCGCTGCACGGCCACCACGGTCAAGCCGTGCTCCTTGCGCAGACGCGAATCGATCAGGCTCTTGCCCTCCACAAAGGCCCCGGGCACGACGGTCAGCACCGTGGCCCCGAAGGACGAGCACGTCCCCTCCAGGCCGCAGGCATCTGCCGTGTTCAGCATGGGCCGGCGCAACATGCCGTACCCCTCGGCCCTGATCTCACGCACGAAGCGCTCGATATCGACCTTGGGCACCATGTAGACGGACAGGACGCGAATGAACATCTCCACCGAGGTCTCGTACTCCTCGGCCACCACCTCCTGCGCGCCGAGCTGCAGCAGCGGTTCTATTTCCGTGACGAACCTGGTGCGGACCACGATATGCAGTGCCGGGTTGTGGGCCCTGGCCGTGGCCACGATGCGCCCGATGGCCGCAGGGTCGGAGATGACCACCGCCAGGATTCTGGCCTTGGCCACGTTGATATGCTCCAGCACTGCGGCCTGGGAGGCGTCGCCATACATGATGGGCTCGCCCCGGCTTCGCTCCCGGCGCACGGTATCGGGATTCATCTCCAGAATGACGTAGCGGATGCCGGCGGCCCTGGCTGCCCTGGCCAGGTGGTGCCCGCCCAGACCAAAACCGGCGATGATGAGGTGGTCACGCTGGTCCGCATCGGACTCTTCGGGCGGCGCGGCCTTCAGCCCGGGAGGCATGAACTTGACCAGACGTTCGGAAAAGTTCGGCACGGCAGCGATGAGAAAAGGGGTCACCGCCATGGTCATGATGGCCACGGCCAGAAAATACTGATATTCCGTGGGGGTGAGCAGTTTGTTGCCCAGGCCCACTCCGGCCAGGACAAAGGAGAATTCGCCGATCTGGCACAGACACACTCCTGCCAGAATGGCCACGTGCAGGGGATAGCCGAGGATGCGGCCAGCCGCGGCGGCCAGCGCAGTCTTGGCCAGCACAACGGCCAAGGCCAGGCCAAGGACCTGCGGCAGGTGGGTCAGGACAAAGAACGGGTTCAGCAGCATGCCGATGGAAACGAAAAAGATGCTCGTGAACACGTCGCGAAAGGGCAGCACCCCCTCCAGGGCGGAGTGGCTGTATTCAGACTCGCTCATGATCAGACCGGCCAGAAAAGCGCCCAGGGAGAGGGACAGTCCCACGCTGGAGGTCAGCAAGGCAATGGCGAAGCACAGTCCCAGGGTGGTCATCAGAAAGAGTTCCCGGCTGCGCGTGCGAATGACGGCCTCGAGCACCCGGGGGATGAGCTTGCGCGCCACGACCAGCAGCACGACGCCTACCAGCGCAGCCTTGAGCAAAAGTTCGCCCAGGGAAAGCCAGGGATTTTGCGCCACCCCGGCCAGCAAGGGAATGAGCAGCATCATGGGCACCACGGCCACGTCCTGGAAGATGAGCATGCCCAGGGAAATGCGGCCGTGGGGAGCCCCCAGCTGGGCCTTTTCGGCCAGAAGCTTGAGCACGATGGCCGTGCTGGACAGGGCGGCCAGAAAGCCGATGAAAAGGGCCTTGCCCAGACCATCGCCGAACAGCATGAACGGCAGTTCCAGAACTGCGATGGTCAGCAGGACCTGCGCGGCCCCCCCGATGAACACCGGCTTTTTGAGCCTCTGCAGTTCTTCGAGGGAAAGCTCCATGCCAATGACGAACAGGAGCAGGATCACCCCGATTTCAGCAAACATCTCGACCTGATGCGCATCCCCAACCAAACCCAGGCCGTGGGGCCCGGCCAGGACGCCGGTCAGCAGGAACCCGATCACAGGGGGAACCCGCAGGCGATGACTGGCGAGGATCACTGCGCAGGAAAGTCCGAAAATCATGACCGCATCGGCCAGAATGGGAATTTCAACGCTCACTGTCTTTCCCCCCGCAATGATCTGCCGTGTGCGTGGCCGTGCGGGAGCGGTACAGGGCCACAAAATCCTGAAGCTTGCGCATCCTGTTTTCCATGTGCCCGATCCAGGCCTCCAGCACCTCCCTTCCAGCTGGGGTGACTTCGTAGACTCGCTTGGCCGGGCCTGAACCTTCAGCTTCCCAGCGCGAAATGACCAGTTCCTCCTCCTCCATCTGGCGCAGGTGGCGATAGATCATCCCTGGCGGGACATCCTCGCGGAAAAAACCAAAATCAGGAAGGCGCTGCAGCAATTCGTACCCGTAGGACGCCCCGCTCAAGAGGGCCATCAGCAGTGACGGCTGGATGTAACGTTCAGCTTTGGACGTTCCTGTATTTTTACCACCAGACATAGAAACCTCACTTGACATATATCCTTAAAGAACATATATACAGTTCAACAAAAGAACTGAACCAGGAGGGTCAGCCATGAGCAACATCATTTTTGTACGGGAAAGACGGAAAGTCGAAAAGGGAGAAAAGCGTCCCCGCTTCCGCGTGGTCGGAACCATCGGTGACATCAGGATCGTGGCCGAGCATATGCGCAAGTGCGAACTAGACGAAATCGCAAAGGTGAGCGGCACGCAGGTCGTATTCCTTTCTTCTGACGGCGAAGGCAAGGAAGGGATGAAGAAAGGAGACTAATCGGGGCCGCGGCATGTAAAAAAGGCCGCTCCAGAATCGGGGCGGCCTTTTTTACTGCGGGAGGGGCATCAGTCCTTGTAGACGATGGTTCCCACGTGCTCCCCGCGCAGGGCAGACAGGATATGCTCCGGATGGCGCAGCGCGTCGATGACCTGAAATTCCTTCAGGCACTTGGAATTCTTCAGGAACGTCAGGACAGGACGCTCCACGATCAGGTCGTCGAGATCCATGGCGATGAGTTCAGACACTGAAATGCGGTCAATGAACTGCAGCTCTTCGATTGACTTGGCTTTTTTGGGGTCGTCGCTGTACAGGCCCCGTTCGTCTTTCAGATAAATGAGGGAGCGGGCGCCGATGTTTTCGGCCAGCAGGAACGCCCCGCTGTCCGTACGGTGCGGGGGGATGGAACCGATTTCCGCCGGGTGTTCGAAAAAGCCGTACGGAGGGATGCCCGTGGTGATGGGCAAGTAGCCTTCCTGGCAGAACATGGTCAGCTGCTCCAGATGGTCCCCGTGCCCAATGCGCACGCCGCCGTGCTTGGCCAGAAGCACGGCCAGCATCTCGGCGTTCTGGGAGGACACCTTGTCTCCCAGCTTGGACAGGACCCCCGTGGGCATGCCCAGGTCCACGCCGATGTTGTAGACATGGCGAGCGCGTGTACCGCCCCCGGTCATGAGCAGAATCTTGAACTGCTCCTTGGCCTGGAGCAGCACCTCGATGATGGGGAAAAGGGCTTTGGAACCGCGGTCCATGATGGACTGACCGCCGATCTTGAGAACATTCACGTCCGGGTGCATCCGGAAATATTCCGCCGATTCGGTCTTTCCCAAAAATTTCTTGCTGACCAGCGATTCACCCATGAGAGGTGTGTCGATGTGCAATCTTCCGACCTCTGATTTTTCCTTGATGAGCGAACTTCCCACAATATCCTCCGTTTGCTGCGTTTTTTCAAAAAAGAACGGCATGCGACGCGATGTCAAACATCTCCCGCTTCAGCAGGGCGCCAGGACCCATGCCTGCCGAATATCCTAAAACCACATTGGATGCCAGATGTATGCCCTGAAAAAGAAAGAGAGCGGTTTGCCCGAACGCCATGCCCGGTCCTTTCCATCGCCGTATTTGCAGTGCCGCACCAGGCCTGTAACCCTCTGCGACAAAACCGTCCCCGCACGAAGTTTTGACATTTTTCACAAAAACCAACTATAATAATTATTTCATGGTGTTATAATTTAAATGCCGCCTTCATAGCCCTTGACATTGTGGCGCAAAACCGAATATCAAAGGCCTTATAGACACGTAAATAATTTTAAGCGTGTCAATAAGTCAAGTCCTTCACGCCACGCACGGCAAAAAAAAGAGAGGCGCCCTATGACCCACGAACACGAGACGATGAGCGATCAGGCCGGGAACACGGGCAGTCCACATCGGCCAGCCGGCCGCAGGGGCCTTTCATTCCTCAGTGATTTCAAATTCGATCGCGTTGAATTGGCAGGGTCCTTTGGAGATCTCGGCACCCTTCTCCCCATCGTCGTGGGCATGATTCTGATCAACAAGCTGAGCCCCACCACCGTCTTTTTGTCTTTCGGGCTGTTCTATCTGCTCACGGCATTCCATTACCGCCTGCCGATCCCGGTTCAACCTTTGAAAGCGGTCGGCGCCATCGCCATCGGCTTCCCGAACGAAATCACCGCATCGGTCATCGGCGCATCCGGGGTGATCTTTGGCGGCCTGCTGCTCCTGTTCTCCATGACCGGCATCGTCGACAAACTGGCGAAGCTCTTCACCCCGCCTGTTGTCCGGGGCATTCAGCTTGCTCTGGGCCTTGTTTTTCTCAAAAAAGGCATCGAGCTGATCGTTTCGAAAAATTTGTTCTTGTCGGGTGTCCAGGGATATTTCCCGGGTTCGAACATCAATCTGATACTGGGCATCGTCGTTTTCGCAATGGTCCTGCTCTTGCTGGACAACAAGAAGGTGCCCGCGGCCATCGCGGCAGTGGGCGTGGGCATCCTGGCAGGCTTTTTCCTCGGCGGGCTGGGCGATCAGAAACTCTCCCTTGGACCCACAAGCGTCCATTTCGTGTCCTTTTCGCTGCACGACCTGTGGATCGCCTTCATCATGCTGATCCTGCCCCAAATTCCCCTCACCATTGGAAATGCCTGTGTTGGGACCGCGGACACCTGTTCCATGCTGTTTCCGCAAGACCCCAAACTTTCGAGAACATCCGCAGGCAAATTTGCCCTGACAATGGGATTGGCGAATCTTCCGACCGGGTTCTTCGGCGCGGTGCCCATGTGTCACGGCACGGGCGGTCTTGCCGCGCATTATCGATTTGGAGCGCGAACCGGCGGCGCTCCGCTGATGATCGGGACCATTTTCGTGATCCTGGCCCTCGTCTTTGGCGAAGCCGGTTTCACCTTTTTGACCCTCATCCCCAACTCGGTCCTCGGTGTACTCTTGATTTTTGCCGGCCTTGAGCTTTGCCCCCTGATCAGAAGCCTGAAGGCCAACGAGGAGTATTTCGTCGCCCTGTTGATCAGCGGAATTTCCCTTGCTGTGCCCAACATGGCATGGGCGTTCGGGATCGGCATTCTCGTCGACCTTTTCATCCGCAAGGCAAAAATAAAAATCTAGCCTGGCAGCGGGATACAAAACACCCATCTCCGGATCATTGCTCGGTCCGGTCTTGACCATCCCACAAAAAGCCACGAAATGCCGTGGCTTTTTGATTGGTTCAGAACCAGTACGATTCCAGTTCGGACTTCCCGTTGAAAAGACTTCTCCCTGTCCGAGGTGCTGTCCGGCAGCACGTCGGACGGCTCTGCGCAAGCTCTGGCGTCATGCCGATCCAGCGTCAGGCCCGGGAATGTTATGCCGAAAAAGACATAAATGCCTATATTGACTAAAATTTTGCATATCTCTATCAAATCTGACATAGATCAGCGCACGTTGTGAGGTCTGAGAATCAACGATCATGCACCTGGGTGCCCCATCACGGGAATGATTTTGGATTTTCATGCAGCCACACCCGCTCTGACAACAGGCCGGAAACGCCACATCCACCCCCTGCGCAGATTCAGACCACGCAGCACCGAGGCAAAGAATGAAACTGACCATCGCCATGGACGACACGGACAATTTGGAAACCCAGGGTACAGGCTGGCTCCTGGAAGACGCATGCAAGGAGATGGCCGCCCGCGGCTGGGGACCGTTTTCCATGATTTCGCGCCACCAGCTTTTCGTCCATCGGGACATACCCTACACATCCCACAACAGCGCCATGGTCGTTGAAGCCGAATCATCTGTGGATCAGCATCATTTCATCGAATTTCTTGGACAATACCTTGCCCAACACAGCGCCCCGGGATCGGATCCAGGCTTGTGCATTGTTCCCGAACTGCAGACGGATGTGCGCGAGGCCCTCATCTCCTTCGGTCTGCGGGCCAAACGGGAAGTGATCACCAAGGATCACGCCCACTCCCTGGCCCGAGACGCCGGGGTGCACCTTTCGGAGCACGGGGGGACAGGAGGCGGGGTGATCGGGGCCCTGGCCGGGGTCGGGCTGAGGCTGTGGGGCAACGACGGCCGCTATCGGGGCTGGCTTCACCTCGGCAGAGGCGGACAGGTCATGACTGCCGCCGCACTGAAAACCCATCCCGGCATAGAGGACATCCGCACCCCGGACGGCGGTCTTGTCGCCCACGAAGCATGCATCGCCCTGGCCGATCAGTTGAAGACCGTCTGCATGGACGGCAAGTCGACCCTCCTCGTTCATCCGGAAAACAGGGACCGGGTCCATGCGGCTCTGACCAAGAATGAACTCAAGTGCTATTGATCCGTAACGCCACCTGACCATCGCGGACGGATCACTCCTCTCTCCACCCGCCCTCTGCCCTGCCTGCCCGTCCTGACCCAGCAGGGACACGACGATCTCCGCAAGCGCGACCGCGCCCTTTGTGACCGCTTCCCCGACCACTTTGTGATGAACTCTCCCTGTTTTCCTGAATGGCAGTTTTCCATATGTATTATTTATAACATATTGAAAATACTGATTGATGTGGTATCAATGAATATCTTTGTGCTCATTTTCCATCTCCAGAGGAGGGGATGGCGGGCCCAAGAACCAGAAACCACGGAGGGTTTAATGGCTAATTTTTCACGGCGAGGGTTCTTGAAACTGACCGGGGCGGGCGTCACTGCCTTGTCCCTGGGACAACTGGGATTCGATCTGCGGCCCGCCTATGCCTATGCAAAGGCGCTGAAGATCGAGGGAGCCAAGGAAGTCATTTCGGTTTGTGGCTTCTGCTCCTGCGGATGTGAAATCATCATGCACATCAAAGATGGGAAAATCATCAGCTCCGAAGGCAACGCGGATTATCCCGTCAGCGAAGGCGCCCTGTGCGCCAAGGGTGCGGCGTTCTACAGCATGCACGTCAGCGACCACCGCGTGCTGAAGCCCAAGTATCGCGCCCCCGGCAGCGCCAAGTGGGAAGAGAAGGACTGGGACTGGATGCTGGACAAGATCGCGCGCAAGATCAAGGACACGCGCGACAAGGATTTCATGCTCAAAAACGACAAGGGCCAGACGGTGAACCGCTGGGAAACCTACTTCCAGCTGGGCACCTCCCAGATGGACAACGAAGAGTGCGCCGTCACACATCAGATGTGCCGGGCCCTGGGAGGCGTATACATCGATCATCAGGCCCGGGTCTGACACGCTCCGACTGTACCGGCTCTGGCAGAGTCGTTCGGACGCGGCGCGATGACCCAGCATTGGATCGACATCAAGAACGCCAATGCTGTTTTGATTATGGGCAGCAATGCTGCTGAACACCATCCCATTTCCTTCAAATGGGTGATGAAGGCCAAGGAAGCGGGGGCCGCGGTGATCCACGTGGATCCGAAATTCTCGCGCACATCGGCCAGGAGCGATCTGCACGTCCCGCTCAGAAGCGGCACGGACATCGCCTTCCTCGGCGGCATGGTCAAGTACATCCTGGAAAAGGACCTCATCCAGAAAGAGTACGTCACCGAATACACCAACGCCTCCTTCATCCTCGGTGACGACTACAAATTCGAGGACGGCCTCTTCTCCGGATTCGACCCTGAGAAAAAGAAATACGATCAGAAGAAATGGGCCTTTGCCAAGGACGAAAACGGCGTGTCCAAGCGGGACAAGACCCTGCAGGATCCCCGTTGCGTCTACCAGTTGCTCAAAAAGCACTACGAGCGCTACGACCTGGACACCGTTTCCTCCATCACTGGTGTGTCCAAGGAAAATCTGCTGAAAGTTTACGAAGTGTATTCCGCCACGGGCAAACCCGACAAGGCCGGCACCATCATGTACGCCCTGGGCTGGACCCAGCACTCCGTGGGCGTGCAGAACATCCGCCTGGGCGCCATGGTCCAGCTCCTGCTGGGCAACATCGGCATTGCCGGCGGCGGCGTCAACGCCCTGCGCGGCGAACCCAATGTCCAGGGCTCCACTGACCACGCCCTGCTGTGGCACATCATCCCCGGCTACAACAACACGCCCACAACCGCTTGGCCGACTCTGGACGACTACCTGAAGGCCAACACCCCGGTCACCAAGGACCCCAAGAGCGTGAACTGGTGGCAGAACCGCCCCAAATATGTGGTCAGCCTGCTGAAGGGCTGGTTCGGCGACAACGCCACCCCCGAGAACGGGTTCTGCTACGACCTGCTGCCCAAGCTTGAGCCTGGTGTGAAGTATTCGAGCATGTTCATGTTTGATCGGATGTACGCGGGCAAGATGAAGGGCGGCATCATGTTCGGCCACAACCCGGCCATGAGCTTCCCCAACACGCACAAGGTCCGCGCCGCTCTGCAGAAGCTGGACTGGCTGGTCATGGGCGAGGTGCACGACACGGAAACCTGCTCCTTCTGGCGCGGCCCTGGCGTGGACCCGAAAAAGGTCCAGACCGAGGTTTTCCTCCTGCCCTCCTGCCAGCGCGGCGAAAAGGACGGCACCACCTCCAATTCCGGCCGCTGGCACCAGTGGCACCACAAGGGCTACGAGCCCCTGGGCCAGAGCAAGTCCATGGGCTGGATCGTGGTCGAGATCATGAAGAAGGTGCGGGCCCTGTACGAAAAGGAAAAAGGCACGTTCCCCGAGGGCATCCTGACCCACGACTGGATCAAGGAATACGACGCCGAGGAAATGGCCATGCGCATCAACGGCCGTTTCACCAAGGACGTGACCATCAAGGACAAGACCTACAAAAAGGGCGATCACGTGCCCAGCTTCCCGAGCCTGCAGGCCGACGGTTCCACCTCCAGCCTGAACTGGCTCTACTGCGGCTGCTACCCGGAACCAGGCAAGAACCTGGCCAAACGCCGCGACCACACCCAGACGCCCATGCAGGCCAAGATCGGTCTGTTCCCGAACTACACCTGGGCCTGGCCCGTGAACCGACGCATCATCTACAACCGCGCTTCCGTGGACGTGAACGGCAAGCCCTTCAACCCCGCGCTGCCGGTCATCGCCTGGGAAGACGGCAAATGGATCGGTGACATCCCGGACGGTCCCGCTCCGCCCATGGCCATGGAAAAAGGCGTGTACCCCTTCATCATGCACACCGAGGGACACGCCCAGCTCTTTGGTCCCGGCCGCGTGGACGGCCCCTTCCCGGAACACTACGAGCCGGTCGAGACGCCCGTAACGAAAAACCCGTTCTCCAGTCAGCTCAGCAATCCATGCGTGGATCTGTTCTCGAGCGACAAGGACGTGTACACCAAACCCGGGGACCCGAACTTCCCCATCGTACTCACCACCTACAGCATGACCGAGCACTGGTGCGGCGGCGGCGACACGCGCAACACCCCGTACCTGTTGGAGGCCGAACCGCAGCTCTACGTGGAGATGAGCCACGAACTGGCGGGGGAAAAGGGCATCAAGAATGGCGATCCGGTGATCGTGGAAAGTGCCCGCGGCAAGGTCGAGGCCATCGCCATGGTCACGGTCCGCATCACCCCGTTCACGGTGCAGGGCAAGACCGTGCACCTCATCGGCATGCCCTTCTGCTTTGGCTGGACCACGCCCGGTGTGGGCGACGCCACCAACCGCCTCCTTCCGTCCGTGGGCGAGCCCAACGTGACAATTCCGGAGTACAAGGCGTGTCTGGTGAACATCCGCAAGGCCGACAAGGTCAAGGAACTGGCCATCTAAGCAGGGAGGAACATTATGCCGAAGACCATCCTAATCGATACCACCCGCTGCACGGCCTGCCGTGGCTGTCAGGTGGCGTGCAAGCAGTGGCACGGTCACGAGGCCGTGCCCACCAAACAGACCGGCACCCATCAGAATCCGCCGGATCTGACCCCCAATAACTTCAAACTGGTCCGCTTTTCGGAACAGAAGATTGACGGCCGCGTCTGGTGGCTCTTCTTCCCGGAACAGTGCCGGCATTGCCTGCAGCCCGCCTGCAAGGCCACGTCGGACAACTACGTGGACGGGGCCATTGTGCAGGACGAAGCGACAGGCATCGTCGTCTGCACGGAGAAGACCAAAGAACTGACCGCGGAACAGTGCACCGAGATCATCGATGCCTGCCCCTACAACATCCCCCGCCGCAATGATAAGACCGGGGAGCTGACCAAGTGTGATATGTGCATCGACCGGGTCAAGGCTGGACTCGTGCCCATGTGCGTCAAGTCGTGCTGCACCGGCGCCATGAACTTTGGCGAGCGCGAGGACATGCTCAAACTGGCCGAGCAGCGTCTGGCCAAGATCAAAGGGGAGTTCCCCAAGTCGGACTTCGAAGCCATGGTCTGGTGCGATGTGAGCCAGACCTGCTCGATGCTGGACCAGGACGACCTGAACGTCATCTACCTGCTGGCCCTGCCGCGGGAAATGTACCACAAGTTCGCCCGCAAGGAGTCGAAACCCCTGAACCGGGCCGACTTCCTGGCCACCCTTACCCAGCCTTTGCGCAGCATCATGGGATAATTGGATCCATCATCTGGGCCCGCCGGAAAACCGGCGGGCCCCTTTTCACAAGGAGCACACATGCCGTCCACCAGGGCCACGGACAAGAAGAAAGCTTTGACAGAAATGGCGAAACGTCTCGATCCGTTCCACGAAATCATCGACCGCTTCGGTCTGCTCCTCACTGAACAGGCTGAAATCCGCGACACCCTGGAGCCCGCAGAGCTTGGCAAGTTCGTGGTGGAGGAGGAACGATTTCTGAACGGGGAGCCGCTGACCAGCTTCCTGGATTCCGATCAGTTCGCGGAATCCTTCAGGAAGGCGGCCTCAGGCGTGTGGCCCCTGCTGGGCATGACCTTCCCGACCCTGTCCGAGACCCTCAGCGGTCTGGAAAAACTGCTTGAAAACGACGGACCCTGGACCTCCCTCTGCCTGCGGGCCGTTGTCCACGGCGATGCCGAGGCCCTTGAAACGGCTGCCGGACAGGCCGCGGTCAGTCCCGATTTTCTGCTCATTGCCCTGCGTGCGGCCTATGCCCCCTGCGTCGCCGCCCACAAGCAGGCCCTGACCGCCCTGGCACCTGTGGAGCTCTGGCGCAAGGCCTACTGTCCGGTCTGCGGATCAG
>JAAYCS010000179.1 GCA_012729655.1 Desulfovibrionales bacterium
GATCAAGATGGGGGAGATCATGGTCGGAGAGGAGACGCTGATGACTCCTAGTCGCCCCACGGACGCGCAGAAAAAGATCCTGCGTGCTCTGGGAGTCCCGCCGATCCCGACCCGTGGAGAAAAAGGAGATGTAGTGTAAACTCCAACTAGCGCCGAAGCGATAATATCCTAATTTTAAACAAATAAGCTCGATATTGCTGTCAAACTTGGGTTATAAGCAAACTTTAACCAGTCGCACTTGCCCCCCCTCCCATCGTGGAGGCGGGGCTTTTTATTTGCTAGGGAACCGACGCTGTGCAACCAACCTTTGTGATCAAATCTGTGATAAAATGTGATGACGGTGTGACAAAGGAGTAGAGCAGGTTGAGGCTAGATTTCGCGGATGTGATAAAGAATGTGATAAAGATTTAGGGCAAGAAAAAAGGAGCTAGGTTTTTATACCCAACTCCTTGAAATATCTGGTCGGGATGGCGCGATTTGAACGCGCGGTCTCTGCGTCCCGAACGCAGCGCTCTACCAGACTGAGCCACATCCCGAATGAGGAAATGCTCACTAGCCAAGTTGGCTGTGCATGGCAAGACTTATTTTCTGGTCTTGATAATCATTGTCAGACAAACCTTTTTTCACTAGTAGCGAGAGCAAATTCTATTCAGGCCTTGGCAGTCGGGCCTTCCACGGCTGCCCCGGGTACGCCACGAATCGAGAGGAAGTGAGGATGGCGGCAGAGTTTCAGGTCTTGATTGTTGATGACGAGCCCGTTCTCAGGGAAATCTGCCAGGAAGCCCTGTCCGAAGAGGGCTATGCCGTGGAAATCGCCTCCAACGGCCAGGATGCCCTGGACAGAATCTCCGGGCGTGGCCAGGCTTTCGATCTGATCATCAGCGATCTGCGCATGCCTGATATGAACGGGCAGGAACTGCTGGACAAGGTCCGGCAGCGCAATCTGGACGTGGATTTCCTGGTCATGACCGGATACGGCACCACCGAAACGGCCGTGGACTTCATGAAAAGCGGGGCCGCGGACTACATTGCCAAGCCCTTTGACCTCAAGCACATGCTGCACCGCGTGCGTTCCATCTTGGCCCAGCGCAAAGCCCGCAGGGAACAGGAAAAGCTCTCGGCTGTGGTCCGCATGCTCAACCTGAGCAAAAGTCTCGGGGCCCAGCTCAATCACGTGGCAGTGGTGGACGAGTTCCTGGCCCACCTGCGTGAAAGTTTCAGCCCTGCCGCGGTCTGCCTCCTGCTGCCCGATCTCCTGGATCAGGGGCCGATTCTGACCCAGGGAGATCTGCTGGATTCCAACGAAGGCATGCGCCTTTTCGTGACCCGGCTGTGTGAGCGGATCATGGAACACGGCCGGTCCTATCTGCTCGATCAATTCACCCTGCAGCAATCCTCCTTCAGTTCGGCCTTTTTTCCCCATGGGTTCCCGTACTCGGTCATGGCCGTGCCCCTGGATCTGTCCCAGAAGCGCATCGGCGTGGTCGCCCTGGTTCGCAACGAGCAGGAGAGTCTGTACAAAGAGCAGGACCTGCAGCTTCTGGTTGTTTTTGCCTCCCATACCGCCTCGGCCCTGCGCAATGCCCATCTGTATTCACGTTTGCAAATCCTGAACCAGGATGTGATCCGATCCTTTGCCCAGGCGGTGGAGGTCAAGGATTTCTACACGCGGGGCCATTCCGAACGGGTGGCCGAGTACGCCTGTCGTCTGGGACGGGCCGTGGGCATCGGGGGCAAGGAGCTGGAGCGCCTGCATATCGCCGGGATGCTGCACGACATCGGCAAGATCGGGATTCCAGACCATATCCTGAACAAGCCCGGGATGTTGAGCAGCGAGGAGTACGCCATCATGAAGCGGCACAGCATCATGGGCCGCGACATCCTCGGGCAGGTCGGGGCCCTGTGCGACATCACACCCATCATCTACTCCCATCATGAATGCGTGGACGGTTCCGGTTATCCCGAGGGCTTGAGCGGAGACGAAATACCCCCCCTGGCGCGGATCATTTGCCTGGCCGACAGCTACGAGGCCATGAGCTCGAACCGGGCCTACCGGCAGGCCCTGCCCCTGGAAAAGGTCCTCTACACCCTCGATCGCGGAGCCGGCAGCCAATGGGACGAGGAGCTGACCCGGACCTGGATCGACATCATCGAGCGTGAGCATCCGGGATACCCCGGCCACTAGGGCCGGCGGATTCGCTGGGCATGCACGTTCACACCAGCCCGTCCATTCTTGTCCCGGACATGGGCCTGAAGAGGGATGGAATCCACCCATGCTGGACCTCGCTGGGCTGGAGGGCCGGAACGCATGCCGGCATCAACCCGCACTGGTTTTTCCCCACGTATGACGCAGCTGCTTTTGAGCTCTGATTCCGCACCCATGCGCCTTGATTACGCCCTGGCCCGCAGCCTGGGCCTGGGCCTGCGCCGATGCCGCGCACTCATCGAGGAAGGGAGGGTCCTGGTGGACGGCCGGGTGCTGCGCAAGGGCGACCTGGTCCACCCGGGTCAGACAATCATCCTGGACGATGCCGCTGCTTCCCCGGATATCCTGCCTGGTCCTCCACTGCCCGTCATCGCCAACTCGGGACGGTTTGCCGCACTCCTCAAGCCCAGGGGCATGCACAGCGCCGCGGGAGCAGGTCCGCAGAGTGTCGAGGTCCGGCTTCCGTCCGCAGGGTTCGCAGGGTGGAGGCTGGTCAACCGCTTGGACCAGTCCACTTCCGGCCTGGTGCTGGCTGCGGCCACGAGAGAGGACGAGAGGGCCTACAAGGGGTGGCAGGAGCAGGGACTGGTCCGCAAGTATTATCTGGCAGTGGCCCACGGGGCCGTGGGACCGATGGAGCTCCGGGGGCGTATCCTCGACGACAGGCGGCGCGTGGTCAGGGTCACGGGAGAGCCGGACCATCCCCTGCGGTCCACCCTGGTTCGGCCCGTGCGGGAGGAGGGCGGTCTGACCCTTGTCCTCGTGCGCATCCTGAAAGGCCGTCGTCATCAGATCCGCGCTCACATGGCCCATGCGGGCCATCCCCTCCTGGGCGATCCGCTCTACGGCCAGGCCGAACCTGGGGGACTTTTCCTGCACCACTGGCGGGTGGACATGCCCGGGTTTTCGGCCATGTGGCTTCCCGATTGGCCGGGAGTGGACCCGGCCCAGGCCGAGGCTGTCCGCCTGTCTTTTCCGAATCCCTGAACATGGCCGAACATGAACCTGCACTATGGCGCAGGTTGCCAGAGGGAGGTATGCATGAAAGCATCAACACCGTGGCTGACGATTCTGGTGTGCGTGAGTGTGGTTGCCAGCGCAATGGCCGCAGGCACTGGGCCTGCGGGGGGAAAGCTGCGGCCCTGCCCGGGTTCGCCCAATTGTGTGCGTTCCGAGATGCCGGACCGGGATGTGCAGCCTCTTGCGGTATCCTCCAGGGGGGAGTGGGAGGGCCTGATTCGGACCATTGTCGCCATGGGAGGGAGCGTAGAGCACGTGGAGGATGGGTACGTACACGCCACCTTCCGATCGCGGGTCTTCGGCTTTGTGGACGACCTGGAATGCCGCAGGGACGGGGACGTCGTGCAGGTCCGCTCTGCGTCGCGCAGCGGGTGGTGGGACCTGGGCGTCAACCGGCGGCGGGTGGAACGGCTCCGGGCCGCCCTGGCCGATGAAGCGGGCCAGGGACGGTAGCCATTTGGCCAACCCCGAAAAGGATCCGGGGTTCGCCGCTTTCAGTCGAACAGAGCGCTGGCGAACTCCTGCCCCGAGAAGGGCCGCAAATCCTCCATTTTTTCGCCCAGGCCGACGAAGCTGATGGGCAGGCCGTACTCCAGGGCGATGGCCACGATAACCCCGCCCTTGGCCGTGCCATCGAGCTTGGTCAGGATGATCTCGTCCACGGGCGAGGCCTGGGAAAAGAGCTTGACCTGGGAGAGGGCGTTCTGGCCCGTGGTCGCATCCAGGATGAGAATGGTCCTGTGGGGCGCCCCGTCCAGTTTCTTGCCCAGAACCCGGTTGATCTTCTTCAATTCTTCCATGAGGTTGTGTTTGGTCTGCAGACGGCCGGCCGTGTCGACGAAAAGAAGGTCGTATCCTTCCTGCATGGCGTGGTCGACCGCCTCGAAGGCCACGGCCGCGGGGTCGCTGCCATGGGGCTTGGCGTAGAACCCGGCCCCGACGCGCTTGGACCAGACCTGCAGCTGCTCGATGGCCGCGGCCCGGAAGGTGTCCCCGGCCGCCACCAGGACCTTGCGTCCCTGCATCTGGGCGCGGTGCGCCAGCTTGGCGATGGTTGTGGTCTTGCCCGCGCCGTTGACGCCGACCATGAGGACCACTTCCGGGGGCTGGGGCACCCTGGGCGCCTTGGGCTCCACAAAGACGGCAGCCAGCTCTTCCTTCAGCAGGGTTTTGAATTCGGCCGCATCCCTGGAGCCTGCCTTGCGGACCTTGGGCTTGAGGCGCTTGAGGAGTTCCTGGGATGCCTTCACGCCCACGTCGGCAACCAGCAGAATCTCCTCAAGCTCTTCCCAGAATTCGTCATCGTAGCTGCCAGTCATGGCCAGAAGCTGGTCGATGCGCATGGTCAGCTGTTCGCGAGTCTTGCCCAGACCAGCCGAGAGCTTCAGGAGCAGGCGGTTGCGCTCGTCTTCCTCGTCTTCGAGATCCAGGGCCAAGGCCATGCGGTACTGCAGTTCCGAGCGGAATTCGTCCACATGGTCGTAGTCCATGTCCGCAAGCCACTGCTCAAAACGATGGATGAAATCCTCGCTTTCCGCGGCAGGCACGTCCAACTGGCTGAAAAGAAAACGCAGGCGATTCCAGAGGAGTTCCCCGCGGCGGTCCACCCCGTCAAGGATGTGTGTCATCCAGACCGAAAGTCTCGGTTCGGCCTCGCCCAGGGCCTGCACCAGAGGTTCCTGCCACGGCTCCAGTCCGGCCCTGGCCGAGGGTTTTTCCTGAAAAAGGAGTTCCGGCTGCTGGGTTGCGGGTGCGGAATCCTCCTTTTTCGGGGTGTCCAGGCCAAACAGCCTGCGCCAGCCGCCTGATTTCTCAGCGGCCGGCTCTTTTGCAACCGGCGGGGCTGATTGGACAAGACGGGGCTGGGACGCTGCCGCCGGCTCCGCGTTCCCGTGGAGCAGGCGGTCCTCCCGGCCCGAAGCCTCGAGCGTACCCTTGGGCCCTGGCTGCTGATCCTCAGCCACCAGGACGTTTTCGGGGCCAGGGGAGGATGGGGCCTGGAGGTCGGACGCCTCGGTCTCGGATATGGCTTTGCCCTGGGGTTCGGACGAGCCCCAGAGTTTTTTTATGCGGGAAAAAAAGCCCATGTTCTGGTCCTTGGTTGCAGTGTTGCTCAGCCGTCGACATCAACGAAAACATCTTCCCAAAAAATCTTGCCCCGCTCCTTGCGTGCCTGACGCAGGAGCAGGTACACGGCTCCGCTGCCGCCGTGCCTGGGCAGGGCCGTGGTGAAGGCCAGAACAATGCGCTTGAGGGGGGCCTGGGTCAGCCATGTGGAGATTTCCTGGCGCAGGATTCCCTGCCCCAAAAGTGAGTTCCGGCCCCGGCCTGGAATAACCAGAACGCAGCGTTTACCTTCCATGTAGCAGCGGCGCAAGAATTCGATCACCGCCAGCTTGGCCTGATCCGCGTTGAGTCCGTGCAGGTCGAGGTGGGCCTGCACGCTGAGCTGGCCGGCTTTGAGCTTGCGGAATATCTTGGGGTCCAGTCCCCGGACCTGGCCCATGATGAATTCGTGGGTATGCTCCATGTCGAATTCGATGTGTTCTTCCACCAGGCGGTCAAACGTCGTGGCCGGGGCCGGTGCAGGGGCGGCGGGCCGCACCGGTGCGGCGATGTCGCGGCCGCCCTTGCGCAGGGGGGCGACGTCGGAAACGGCGTGCAGGAAGATATCCTCCTCGGAGGTCTGGATCACGGCGCTGCTCTGCAGGTCCTCGGGCGAGGGGTCAGGAGGATGGCTTCGGTGGGAGCGCTTCGCCGTCTTGGCCTGCAAGCGCCGATTGATTTCAAGGGATTTGAACGGATTGTGCATCAGTGGATTCCATTGTGCTCAGACCCGTTACACAAAAATGGCCGGGAGGGCAAAAGCTTCCATAGCCCTGGCCGGCCCGGCCTCGATGGACAATCCAAGTCCTCGTCTGCTAACCAGAACCGTCGCCAGGACCGCCCGGTTGTTTTTGCACCCCTTTCAAGAAGAGACGGATTATGCCCATGGACAGCGCACAGGAAGACAGAGAAAGCAGATTCCTCCTCGTGGACCCGGACGAGGACCATGCCCGGGAAGTCATGTTCGTGCTGAACCGCCTGGGGGTGCATGCCGAGCATGTCCCGGGGCATCTCAAGGCTGTGGCCCGGACCGAGGACGAAGCGTACCAGTGCCTGCTGGTCGCCGCTCAGGGGCGGGATATTTCCGGGGCGGAATTCGTCGCCTTGATCCGGGCCCGCGAAAAGAGACGCTCCCTGCCTCCAGTGCAAATCGTCCTGCTGGGCGCGGGGAGGGATCTGGTTTCCCTTTTTTCCGGCGCGCAGGACATTGACGACTATCTCTCCGTCCCCTGGATGGACGTGGAACTGGAATGGAAGGTCAAGCAGGCCCTGCGCCGCTCAAAGGCCCACGGTGTGGATGCAGCCGTGCTCTTCGAGGAGGGTACGGGATTGCTCACTGCAGAGGGACTGAGGGTTTTCCTCTACGAAGAGGTCAACCGGGTTGGGCGCAGGCAGGGCTGGATATCTCTGAGCATGGTGTCCATCGCCGGTCTGGACGGGTTCAAAGCCAGCTATGGCAGGGATTGGACAGAGTGGTTCAACGCCGGGGTGTGGTCCTTTTTGCGCCGCCAGCTTCGCAACTACGACAGGCTGGCATCCCTGGGCGAAGGGCTTTTGTGTCTTGTTTCTCCGGATCTGGAGGAGGCGGGCACGCGGGCCTTGCTGAAACGCCTGTCCGGGGCCGTGGACGACTATCAGCTGCATGACGGTTTGGAGCAGTCCATGCGGATCAGCCTGGCCGCTCGCTATCTCTGCGTGCAGGTCCTCGGCGACTACAGACAGTTCGGGCGAACAGGGGACGCGCTGTGGAACTGGGTCAGGGCCAGGATGGGCGAGCCCATGCCCGTGGGAATTTTCGGGTGCACCGGAACCGTGACCGTTGAACTCGAATGCCAGGACCCTTCGCTGCACTGAACCTGGTCACGAGAGGGCTTGACTGACCAGCATTTCCACCTTCAAGGACACTTCCTGGATCACAGGCTGAAAGTCTTCTGCCAGCAATACGGGGGGGATGGTCGCCCTCTTGAGATCCACGGAAAAGCGTGGATTGAAGTGATACCCGGCATCCGTGGACAGGCAGTCAGCCAGCTTGAGAAGCATGATCGCCCCGGTCCGGGAGTCGGTGGGGATGTCCCGGTGGTGGGCGTAGACCGCAAGCTGGACATTTTTCGGGAATTTCCACAGGTTGAGAGCCTTGGCGCTGAGGATGGGGTGGCTCAGGCCAAAAATTTCTTCTTCCGTGTCCAGGGGAGGCAGGGTTTCTGTCTCCCAGCTTTTGACCATGAGTCGGAATTCGCCGGGCATGAGCGCGGCCATGACCACATACCCGATGTCGTGCAGCAGCCCCGCAAGATAGGCTCCTTCACGTTCTTCCGGAGTCATGGGAAAGAGGTGCGGATAATACTGGCAGAGCTTCTGACTCAAGAGCGCGGTGCTCAGGCTGTGGGACCAGAACCTGCGGATGTCGAAGCTGGAAGGGAAGTTTTTTTTGCGCATGGAGTCCGACAGGGTCAGGTAGTAGACGATCCCCTTGACCTCATCCAGACCGAGCCGGATCAATGCCTTCTGGGGGGAGAGGATTTCCTCCACGCCCCGGTACAGCGGCGAGTTGGCAATAGCCATAATCCTGGCGCAGAGCACCGGCTCGGCGCTCATGGCCTCGGCAATATCCTGCAGCCGGGTATGCTGGGAGTTGAGGAGCTGCCAAAGTCGGATGACCATGGGCTTCAGGGGCGGAAGGTCTTTGTCGCTGAGCTGGTTCAGGTTGATCATGGGAAACCATTTTGTTGCCTGATGCGGATTGTGAAAGGGGTGTCAGCCCTGGTTACCTGCCATTGGCGGGCAGCTATCACAGGGATCTCTTTGACGGCAATGCGATGATATTTTTTTTCTATTGTTATGAAATATAAGGAGTAATTCATGAAAATCACCTTCCTTGGCGCGGCCCGGACCGTGACCGGCTCCTGCTACGTGCTGGAATGCGAACATTCCCGCTTCGCCATCGACTGCGGCATGCACCAGGGCAACCGGGATATTGAAATGCGCAACTGGGACGAGAATGAGGTCTATCAGCCCGAAGCACTGGACTTCATTCTGCTCACCCACGCCCATATCGATCATTCCGGGCTCCTGCCCCGACTGGTGGCCAAGGGATTTGCCGGTCCGGTGTACATGACCGCGCCAACCAGGGAACTCGTGGAGATCATGCTCGAGGACAGCGCCCGCATCCAGGAGACCGAAGCCCAGTGGCGCAGCACCAAGAAGATGCGGGCCGGCGATCTGCCCGTGGAGCCGCTGTACACAGTCGAGGACGCCCAGAAAGCCTTTTCGCGCATGGTTGTGCAGGAATACAATCAGTCCTTTTCGCCGAAACCCGGGATCCGGGTCGTATTCAACGATGCCGGCCATATTCTCGGCTCGGCGTTTATCGAATTGTGGGTCAAGGAAGGGGACAAGGAAACCAAACTGGTCTTTTCAGGGGATCTGGGCAGGCCCGACCAGCTTCTGGTCCGTGACGCGCAAACCGTCGAGACTGCGGATTTTCTTTTTCTGGAATCGACGTATGGCGCCCGCAATCACAAGAACGAAGCAGAAAGCCGGGATGAGCTGGCTTCCGCCATCAAATACAGCTACGAACGGGGCGAGAAGGTCATCATTCCGGCATTTGCCGTGGAGCGGACCCAGGAGCTGCTGTACAGTTTCTATCTGCTGCACAAGGACGGCCGCCTGCCGGCGGACATGCCTGTCTTCGTGGACAGCCCCCTGGCCATCAAGGCCACGGAAATTTTCCGCCGTAATTGGGACTATTACGATCAGCAGACCAAGGAACTGATCAAAAAGGGGGAGAACCCTCTGGAGCTGCCCAACCTGCGCTACACGCTGACGGCCGAGGAATCCAGGTCCATCAATGTCTCCCAGGGCCCGGCCATCGTCATTGCCGGCAGCGGCATGGCCAACGCCGGACGGATCAAGCACCATATCCGGCACAATATCTGGAAGCCGGGCGCATCCATCGTCTTCGTCGGCTTCCAGGCCGAAGGCACCCCGGGCCGGCGCATTGTCGACGGTGCGCAAACCGTGCGGATTTTGGGCGAAGAATTGTCCATCAAGGCCAAGGTCTTCACCATCGGTGGGTTTTCAGCCCATGCAGGACAGCAGCAGATTCTGGATTGGCTCTCCCACTTCCGCAGCCCAGGCATGAGCGTCTATCTCGTGCACGGGGAGCATACGGGTCAGAAAGTGCTGGCCGACCTGATCCGGGACAAGTTCAACCTTACGGTGCACATCCCCGATTATATGGACGATTGCCTCCTGGAGAAGGGCGGCCGTTTCGAACTGACCGCCCATCCGTCCCTGGCAGCGCCGCGCATCGACTGGGACTACCTGCTGGAGGAGACCGCAGCCAAACTTTCGCAGGTCCAGGAGCGGGTCGACTACCTCAAACGCATGGGCTTGACCAACCAGGTCGAAATCCGGGGCAATCTCGTAGCCATCAATTCGCGATTTACGACCATCCTGTCCGAGCTGATCTTCGAGCAGAAGCAGGCGGAAAAGAGGGACTAGGGCGTGCGCATCATTGCCGGGGCCTATCGGGGCAGGCAGATCCGGACCACCGGGGGGCCGGGCTATCGTCCGGCCACGGGCAAGATCCGGGAATCGGTCTTTTCCATGCTCGAATCCCTGGGCGTGAGCTGGCCCCAGACCAATGTGGCAGACATCTTTGCCGGCAGCGGCTCGCTGGGCATCGAGGCGTTAAGTCGCGGTGCCAGCTCCGTTGTTTTTGTTGAGAAGGCTGGCTGTGCGGCGGCCCTGATCAGGACCAACCTGGAATTGCTGCAGGTTCGACGCGAGCGATGGTCCCTGGTCAAGGGCGATGCCCTGCACTGGCTGGGAAGCACTGAGAGCAGAGGCCCATACGGGCTTGTGTTCATTGATCCACCCTACGGCCAGGACCTGCTGTTGCCTGCGGTGCGTCTGCTGGTGGCCAGAGAGAAGCTTCAGCCTGAGGGCCTGATCTGCGCCGAGGTTGAGGCCAGCCTGCCTCTTGCAGAGTCGCCCCATCCGATTTTGGATCCGATCCGCAACAAGGTCTATGGACAGACGAGGATTTGCATATGGGGCCTAAAGAAGAGCGCATAGCGGTGTATCCAGGCACGTTCGACCCCTTCACCAACGGGCATCTCAGCCTGGTGCGCAGGGGCCTGGAGGTCTTTGACCGCATCATCGTGGCCGTGGCCAAGGATTCGGGGAAAAATCCCCTCTTCTCCCTGGATGAGCGGGTCGACATGATCCGCGAGGTTTTCCGGGGACAGGTCCGCGTGGATGTCGACGACTTCGTGGGCCTGCTGGTGGACTACGTGCCGAAAAAAGGGGCAAACACCATTCTGCGAGGCCTGCGAGCGGTCTCGGACTTCGAGTATGAATTCCAGATGGCCCTCATGAACCGCAAGCTCAAACCCAGCATCCACACGGTCTTCATGATGACGGACTACCGCTGGCTGTATATCAGTTCGACCATCATCAAGGATGTGGCCCGGCTGGGCGGAAGCATCGACGGGCTGGTTCCGGAGGCCATCCAGGCCAGGGTCAACCAGCGCATGCTGGAACGGCGCGCGTCCCTCGCAGAGGAAGCCCCGACGCCATGAGCCGTGATCTTGCCGTGGTCTGTCTGGTCGGGGCCACAGGCACCGGAAAAACTGCTGCGGCCTTGGCCTTGGCCCAGGACCTGGGCGGGGGTGTGATCAATTTCGATTCCCGCCAGGTCTATGCCGGCCTGCCCATTGTCACAGCCCAGCCCACTCCGGCGGAGCAGTCCCTCTGTCCCCATGCCCTGTACGGCTATGTGCCGCTCAGCATGCCGGTCAGGGCGGGGGCGTTTGCCGTTGAGATCCTTGAACAGGCAAAGGCTTTCAAGGCTCGCGGCCTGGTGCCCATCCTGGTCGGAGGAACCGGGCTCTATCTGAAAAGCCTGGTCGAGGGGTTGGCCCCCATTCCGGATATCGATCCGGCAGTGCGCCAGAAGGTGGCTGCCGAATGCCGCGCAGAGGGATCGCCGGCCCTGTATGACAGGCTGAAGCACCTCGATCCGCAGTACGCAGCCAGAATCCACCCCAACGATCCGCAGCGCGTCTGCCGGGCCTTGGAGGTCTTCGCGGCCACGAGCCGGACTCTGTCCTGGTGGCATAGGCAACCTGCCCTGACTGCAGGTCCGCGTGTACTTGAGATTGGTCTGCGTGCGGACTTGGCGACCCTCACGCCCCGGTTGGCCCGGCGCATCGATGTCATGCTGGAGGCTGGTGCCCTGGAGGAAGTCCGTCAGGCGTACTCCACGGTTTCGGACCGAAACGCCCCTGGATTTTCAGGCATCGGCTGCCCGGAGCTCCTGTCCGTTCTCCTGGATGGGCAGACCCTGATCCAGGCCAAGGAGGACTGGCTGCGCAGCACTCGGGCCTATGCCAAGAGGCAGCTGACCTGGTTCCGCAAAGATCGTCGCATTGTCTGGCATGAACCCGGGGAGATTGTGGCCATGCTTGCCGAGGCCCGCGCGTTTCTGGGCGCATGAGGCCGCCACAGGCCACCCCCTTGCGCTGGATTGCGGTGGGTGGCGACGCGAGGTACACATGTTGCGAGGTGAAGCAATGCGTATGGCATCCTGCATTTTGTTGGCAGTGGTCCTGTGGGGGCCTGCTGCCCTGGCTGGGCAGATAGTCATGGTCGAGCCAGAAACTCAAGGTCAGACCAGTCCGCTCAGGGAGAGGGCCTTTGACCTGGCCATTGCCCAGGAAACGAAGTCCATCCTGGGCAGGTCCCTGAATCCATCCCGTTCCAAGGCGGTCATGGACATCCTTGGTGCGGAACGGGACAGCCTGATCCTCGGCTACAGCGAGACAGCGTCCGGAGCCAACGCCACCACCGGAAGCCTGGCCCTGGATGTGCGTGTCAACGCCGAGCGACTCAAAGCCCGGCTGCGGGATTTGGGCGTCCTGTTCACGTTGGAAAGACCGCTTGTCTATGTGCTCAGGCTCTCCGGGGTGGAGCCTTCCCGCACCAGGCGTCTCGGCGTCCTGCAGGAGGTATGCGGCCTCAAGCCGGCTCCTGCTGGCGGACCAGAAGCGCCGGTGTTGGAACTCTCCCAGCTCGGGACCTGGACGGGGACCCTGAGCGCGGATGGGTGGAAATCGACCTCAACAGGCAGGACACTGGACCAGGTCTGGTTCGCGGTCTGGAAGGACTATTTTTCCCGCCCCGAGGTCATGGCCCAGGGCGAGTCCGGGGTCACATTCCGCATTTCCGGCTGGCTTTCCAGCGTGGGGCCCATGGAATTCGACAAGCTTATGGATGCATGGACTGCGGAAATTGCGCAGAAGAGCCTGGTCGGGGTGGAAATGGACGAGGTGGGCATGGTCGGGGTGTGGAAGGTGCGGACCCCGTCCCGCGAGGGCCTGGTTCGACGTTTGGAGGAGGCGGTCAGGGCCCAGGGACTGCGCATGGAAATTCACTGAAAAATCCCGGAAGGACCGGGATTTTCATCAAAAACATACTGACTTTATTCTTTTTCGTCCCCGTCCTTCTTTTTTTCAGCCTTGGGGGTGACGTCGATTTCCTCGGGTTCGCTGGTGGCTTTCTTGAAATTCTTGATGGCCCGGCCCATGCCCGAACCTATCTCAGGTAACTTGTTGGCCCCGAAAATGATCAGGACGATGACCAGGATGATGAGCAATTCAGGGATTCCAATACCGAACATGTACGCCTCCTCAGGAATGATTGGGCCTCATATACACACACCCCATCAGGCAGGTCAACTCCTCCCTGGAAGAGAAAATCCTTGGTTTTCGGGAGGATGCAATGTATCCCGGTTTTACGCCCCAGCACTTGGCGCTGTGCACCACGCTGCTTGAAGGTCGGGCATGAGTCGGATACTCGTTCTGCCCGGCACAGGCTGCCGCTATTGGACAGCCGGATTCTGCCTCTATCCCGAAGCCCTCAATCCAGGCCTGGAGCAGGGGTTCCGGTGCCTGGTACTGCGGAAACTGGAAGACAGTCTTGACGCCTTGATTGATCGCGGCGAAAAACAAAATCTGTCTCTTGAGAACACCGGAAGGATCTGGCTGCAACGTTTGGTCCGGGATCTCGGGGAGACGTGGGACTGTCCGGATTTCATGCCGGTTGGGGACGAGTTTGGCGGGATGTGGTGTGCGCGGTTGGAGGGCGATCTGTGCCACCTGCGACTGCCCCCCTGCCCGGGTCGTTGCCGGCGGTATGCGGCAATGCCGCCTGAACGAGATGAAGGTCGCGAGGAGAGAGACGAATGAGTGGAAGGCTGGTACATTTTCCCTGGATGCATCCCAGGCTGGCCCAAGGCCCTTTGCCACAAGGCTTGGTTTTTCTTGACCCGGGCGTTGACCTGCCTGAACAGGGTCGATGGACGCCTCCGGATCTGCCCTACACGCATCAGGAAGTCCGACGCCTTTTGCGTGAGTATCTGGAATTCGCGGGGCGGTTTCCGCGGACCTCGGACATTCAGGCCTACATGACTGCCGGGCTGGAGAATTTCTATACGGACACGACCATGGACATCAAATCCCAGCTGGTGGGAGGCGCCGCAAGGGAGAGCGATGAAGCCGGGGATCGTTTGAGGAAGGCCCAGCTTTTTCTGGCCATGGCACTTTTCCGGGAGGATCAGTTCGCGGCCATGCACGGGGAAGAGGTCCGCTTTGCCAAGGCCCGGGAGGGCTTTGCTCAGACCCTGGGCCTGGACGAGGAGGAATCCTTCGCCGAGCTGGGCGTGCCCGATGACGTTCTTTTTCCCAGAGCCGGGTTGGATTTGCCATGGAGAAGTGTCCTTCTTCCCATGCTGTTTTTTCTTCCCGCAAGAACCCATTTTTATGTGTCTGACGAGGACGTGATGCGGGAACTCGTTTCCCTGGACTTACAATTCGAGCCGTGCGGGCATGATGGCCATGACGTGGTCTGCTGTACCCTTGACCCCGACGTGATAGAGCGCATCTGCGGCAGCCGACTGGAACTGCCGAGCCCAGTGAAACTTGTGGCTCGCCCTCTGAACCCTTAACCTTGCGAGAATGGCAATGACCAAAGAGCAGCTTGGCGTGCGGATTAAACGCTTCCGGGAGATGAACGAGATCAGTCTGGAACAGCTGGCAGAACGGACCGGCCTCAACCACAATTTCCTCAAATCCCTGGAGGAGGATTCGGTGTATCCCTCCCTGGGGCCGCTGCTCAAAGTGGCCAGGGGGCTTGGCGTGCGCATGGGCACATTTCTGGATGACGAACTGGGGCAAGATCCCCTTGTCGTTCGTCTGGGAGAGCGAAAAAAAGGCCTGAGCATGCACAGCGGCAAGGACTGCCCCGCGGACATGACGTTCTATTCCCTGGGCAGGGGCAAGACCGACCGTCACATGGAGCCTTTCTTTATCGAACTCACCCCTCTTGCCTGCGGGGAACGGAAAATGTCCAGCCACGAAGGCGAGGAATTCATTCTCGTCCACGAAGGCGAGGTTGAGGTGATCTACGGTGGCGAGGCCATCGCGTTGGCCAAGGGCGATTCCATTTATCTCAATTCCATTGTCCCGCATCATGTGGCTGCAAGTGGCAACAAGCCTGCATCCATCTATGCGGTGCTCTATTTCCCGGAATAGTCCGGGGCCATTTACAGGGGGAGTCATGGACAAGCCTGCGTTGCGCGCAATTACCCTGGGGCAGATGCTTGATGAGGCCATCTTGCAGCACCCGGACAACGAAGCTGTGGTGTACGTGGACCGGAATTTCCGGCTGACCTATCGCCAGTTCGGAGAACTGGTCGACAACCTGGCCAAGGGCCTCATGGCCATGGGCGTGCAGAGAGGGGAGAAAGTGGCCATCTGGGCCACCAACGTGCCCTATTGGGTAGCGTTTCAGTTCGCCACGGCCAAGATCGGGGCAGTCCTGCTGACGGTCAATACCTACTACAAAAGAGCCGAACTCGAATACCTGCTCAAGCAGTCCGAGTGCGAGAATCTGATCCTGATCGACTCCTTCAGGGAGACCGACTACGTGCAGACCGTGTATGACCTGGTGCCGGAGCTCAAGACCCAGGAACGCGGCTACCTGCACTCGGCCAAATTCCCTGACCTGAAGCGGGTTTTCTTTCTGGGCCAGGAAAAGCACCGGGGCATGTACTCCATGCCCGAGCTGCTGGCTCTGAGCCGGGTCACTTCGGAAGAGGAATACCGGGCCAGGCAGGCCTCTCTGGATGCGCACGACGTGGTCAACATGCAGTACACCTCCGGGACGACCGGCTTCCCCAAGGGCGTCATGCTGACCCACTACAATATCGGCAACAACGGCTTCTGGATCGGGGAGAATCAGAAATTCACCCATCGGGACAGAGTGTGCGTCCCCGTCCCCCTGTTCCACTGCTTCGGATGCGTGCTGGGGGTGATGGCAGCCGTCAGCCACGCCGCCACATTGGTCATTTTGGAAGGATTTAACCCCCTTTTGGTCATGACCGCCGTGGAAGAGGAGAAGTGCACCGCCCTTTACGGCGTGCCGACCATGTTCATCGCCGTGTTGGAGCACAAATCCTTCCATCGCTATGATTTTTCCAGCCTGCGCACGGGCATCATGGCAGGGTCGCCCTGTCCGGTGCCGGTCATGGAAAAGGTCATGGAGGTCATGAACATGCAGGAGATCACCATCGTCTACGGCTTGACCGAATCGTCGCCGGGCATGACCCAGACCAGGGTCAACGATACGGTGGAACAGCGGACCCGGACCGTGGGCCGGGCCATGCCCGAGGTGGAGGTGCGCATTGTGGATCCCGAATCAGGCGAAGAAGTCCCTCGCGGCGGCCAGGGCGAGATCTGCTGCCGGGGCTACAACGTCATGAAGGGCTACTACAACAATCCCGACGCCACTGCCCAGGCCATCGACCCCGACGGGTGGCTCCATTCCGGAGACCTGGGGACTATGGATGCGGATGGATACGTGACCATCACCGGCCGTCTGAAGGATATGATCATTCGCGGTGGCGAGAACGTCTATCCGCGCGAGATCGAGGAATTCCTCTACCGCATGGAAGGGATCAAGGATGTACAGGTGGTGGGCGTGCCGAGCCGCAAATACGGCGAGGAAGTAGGCGCATTTGTCATTCTCAAGGATGGATTCGACTTCGCCCCCGAGGACATCCGCGATTTCTGCCGCGGCCAGATTGCCAGGTACAAAATTCCGAAATACGTGGCATTTCTTGACGAATACCCCATGACCGCCAGCGGCAAGATCCAGAAGTTCAAGCTGCGAGATCTGGCGTCCCAGTATTTTCCCGAGGCAATGCAGGAGTGAGATCCGTGGATGCGGTTTCGCCCCGCCGTTTTGATCTGGGCCGGATTCGCGGAGTGGTCTTTGATTGCGATGGAGTATTGTTCGATTCCAGGGACGTGAATCGTTACTATTACAACCATATCCGCACAGAACTCGGCCTGCCGGCCATGACCCAGGAAGAGGAGGACTATGCGTTCATGCATACCGTGGACGCGGCCCTGCTCCGGATCATCCCGCACGACCTGATGCCAAGGGCCAGGGACGTGCAGCACCACATGACCTACAGTGACTTCATCGACCGCATGATCCCCGAGCCAGGCCTGTTCGAACTCCTGGCAGAGTTGGATCGGCTGGAGGTGCGCATGGCCGTCAACACCAACCGGAAGAACTCCATGGAACTGGTTCTGGAACGCTTTGGGCTGACCCGGTTCTTCGATCCGGTCATGACCGCGGCCAAGGTTTCCCGTCCCAAGCCCGATCCGGAAGGACTCAGATCCATTGTTGAAACCTGGGGCCTGGATGTGCAGACTTTGGCATACATCGGTGACTCGCAGGTTGACCAGGAGACAACTGGCCGGGCCGGGGTGCCCTTCTGGGCCTACCGCAACCCGGAATTGCTGGCCGAACTGTATGTGGACAGTTTCCATGAACTGC
>JAAYCS010000180.1 GCA_012729655.1 Desulfovibrionales bacterium
AAAAAAGCCCGCTCCTCATCGTAGTCCGCTGGGCTGCGCTTGGTGTAGCCACCCAGCGTGGTCAGGCCGTGTTCGATGGCGGTTTCAAAAGCATATTCGCTGTGTGAGGAGGGCATGGTGGTGATGGGATTTACCGCAGAGGGCGCGAAGAGCACCGAGAACTTTCTTCTTCTGAAACCATCTCCGTGCGCTCTGCGATCTCGGCGGTAGGTTTCTTTTCCGGGTGTTCATTGACGATGCGCTTGAGGCCGTTCTTCAACAGCTTCTCGTTGAAGTTGATGAGCAGGCCAAGGTGGCAACCGGAAAGCTTGAGGTAAGTAATTAGCTGTGCCGAATGGATGGGCTGGAGACGCTCCACGGCTTTCAACTCAATGATAACCCGGCCTTCGACCCAGAGATCGATGCGATAGCCAGCATCGATTTCGCAGTCCTTGAAGCGAATCGGCATGGTCTTCTGCCGCTCCGACCTGATGCCACGGCTGGTTAGTTCAAAGTGCAGGCAATGCTCGTAAGCACTTTCCAGCAACCCTGGCCCAACTGCACGATGGACCTCAATCGCCGCGCCGATAATTTGCTCGGTTAATTCATCGTCACTCATCATCTCCGGTGGCTCCGGTAGAAACAGAAAGCCGAACGGCACGCGCGTCGCCTTGGCGAAGTGCTCCAGTTGCTTCATGGTCGGCTGCGCCGCTTCCGCCTCCCACTCCGCCAGCAGCGGAAACTTCGATTGCAAATCAGCCGAAGTCAGCCCAGCGCGATCTCGCGCCCAGCGCAGAACTCTTGGACTGACAGCTATGCGGTTCATGGTAAAAAGCTAAGGGAGGATCAGCGGTGTGACAAGTTCGGTTTCATGGGGTCAGAATCCTCCTAAAGACCTTGAAAGCGAGTCCATTGCCCGACCGCATGTGTTCAATCGTTCGGATCTGGAGCTTCACGTCCAGCGGGCGGAAATGTTTCTCCTTTAACACGGCCTTCCTCCCCGCACCAGCGGGGTAGCTGGGGCGGTCAAAATACTTCTTGATTTTCTGCGCCTTGTAGCCGATAGTTACCTTGTCTCTACCAGAGGTAGTAGAACTTACAGAGGCTTCCGCCGGGCCAGCGATGCGAACCGGCGGTTTTTTTATGCCTGTGTTGGAGTCCATGATGGGGATGCCAGGATTTGGTTGAGAGTATGCTGGGTGTCAGCCACGAATGCCGTCACAAAGTCAGCTTTGTTAGGATTTCGTTGATTGATGGCGATCACGACCACGTAGTTGCCTTTGACGACTGCAACTCGCCTTTTGGCATCATACCGACGCTCTTTCTTGATCCAACCCTGCTTCAATTTAGCAGCCGGGTCTTGAAGGGTCGCCTCAATCCAATTCATCCGTTCCGCACGCTGCGTGGAAAACCGATCTTTGACGCCATCCCGGTTGCTGCTTTCAAAGAAATCGTGCTGAAACTTGTCTGGACGGAACCAAACCTTGATCCCATCAAAAGTCGAAATCGGTCCCCGGCAGTATTTGTCCTCAAAGTGCGTTTGATACGCTGACGGATCCGCCAGGCACAACAATGGAGGGTAGCTGACAGAGCTCACCAACCACCTCCCGGTCGAATCGCGAAAACATTGAACTTTTCCTCGGCCTTGGGTGTGTGGCGGATCCCGTGGCCCATGCGCCTTTCCAAGTGTTCTACAACCGATGTTTTCGCAGTCCCCGGATTGAGCGATTCGTTGAACCGAGCTGCCACCATTCCCGTCATTAGATCAACCGCCTGAATCAGCACCGATTCTGCCGACTCGATCCCCTGAACTGATTGGATCTGTGACGTCAGGTTCGAGCAAACCAACACACGGCGCAAGACGTGTAGGCGATCCTGCTCGCGATTGCGCTTCAGGTCGCAAAAAATCTGATACTCGTTCAGGTCAAGAACCCAGCCGTGCAACAGGAAATAGTAGAACTTGTAGAACCCCAGTTCCCCGTCACCGTTGTGAAACTTGACCATGTCGAGTTTGGTGCGATCCACGACGATGGCTCGAAATCGGAGATCCTGCCCCGCATCGAAAAACCAATCGATCAAACCCGTGTAGGTCGCCAAACGTGAAGCGGACACCTTCGACCATTTCAACTCACCACCAATTTTACCTGAATCCTTAAGTGAATGCACCTCGGCTTTGCGCTTCGCACGGTCGGAACCAGGTAGCCACAAGCTACCTATGACCAGATAGCGAGCGGCATTCTGAGCCTTTGAAGTGAGGGCTTCCGGGCGACTTTCATCGCAATAGACATCAAATTTCATATCAGCCTTTCCTCAAAACTCAATCTGGCCAGTCACGGCAGCGGTGATCAATGCGGAACGGTATTCGGTGAGGAGTTCGATAGATTTTAGTAGCTCCAGACTAGTCTGGGTTGAGGTCTCGGATGCTTGTTCGATATATGCTGATATCTCATGTTGTTCGGAGGTAGGGGGGACTGGAAACTCAATCTGAGCATAGCGATTTGGGTTTAGATTAGCTTGCCCAATGCTGCGTAGCGCCAAGGTTCTTGCCAATTCGAGCAATTGGTTCAATCCCATGAGATAATTTGCATATTGCGGGGTGTATCGCTTGTTGAAGCGGAATCGAACTAAATACGATGCGAAAGAGACAGCAATATCTCCGGTATTATGGAATATTGCTGATTTCCCAACCAAGTCCAAACTGTTGGTCCGATTGAATACAACATCCCCTTCCTCAAGCAACAAGCTGTCATCCACTTCGTTGAGGAAGCGAAGGTCTTCTAGGGATATCTTGCCTGCTACAAGGTTTCCCATCCTAAGAATCGCGATTTCTCCAGCAGGTTGGAGAGTTGCAGAAACGCCATAAGTCGAACTTAAAAGAAGCCTCTTGAAAGGCAAAACCTCCCAATGCGCAGGGATGTCGCCGAGCCAGTCGATGCCAGAGGGTTTCATGGAGGCGTGGGGGTTGAGGCCTTTGGTGACGGCTTGGGTGATGAGGGCCTGCCGCTTTTCAGCCAGCCGCTCCAGCAACTCCCGCTTCTTCGCAATCAAGCCATCAATCCGCGCCGTCTTCTCATCCAAAAACGCCGCAATCCGCCGCTGCGTGTCGAGGGGCGGGAGGGGCGGCATCCAATCCTTTAGGAATCGCTCGGGCACGCGCTTCTGCCCGCCTGCACCGAGCATCTCAGACGCCCCAAACGAGCGGAAATCGTGAGCAATCGTGAGGTAAAAGAGG
>JAAYCS010000181.1 GCA_012729655.1 Desulfovibrionales bacterium
AGGAAGTACGTATGTTCAGGCTATTCGTAATGATATGAACGCATTAAGTTGTACAGAAACAAATCCGTCAACTTCACGCATCCGGGCTTTCTCGGAGTTGTCGCCAAACCGTCACTTGGCTAGGAATCTCTCCCATGACTTCCCCATGGAACCGTATCTCACTCGCACTTGAACAATGCCTTGCGCCGGGGCTTTTTCAACTCTGGATCAAGCCTCTTCGCGGATGTCTGGAAGATGATGTCCTTGTGTTGCGTGCACCAAACGAATTCGTGCGCAGCAAAGTCAACGATCGTCTGATGGACACGATTCGCGAAGTAGCCACCGAGAATCTCGGGTACTCCCCGCGCATTGACCTGGGTACGTTGTCAGCCAACATCCCCTCCGTTCCAGCCTTGCCAGCCCCGGAAAAAAAGATCGTCACCAGGCAAATGGGCCTGCCCATGACGCACCCCCTGACCACGCAGGTCGTGCAAAGCTGGCGACACCAGTTCGATGACTTCATTGTGGGACCTTGCAATAATTTAGCATACATGGCTTCTCGCAGTTTCTGCCAGGATATGCAGGGTTCCGAGCAGCTCTTTCTCTGCTCAGCCCCAGGCCTGGGCAAGACCCACCTGGTGCAGGCCATTGGCAATGAGATCGCCCGGCAGACCAACCGAAACCATTTGCGAATCAGCTACCTGAGCGGCGAGGAATTCGCCTCGCAACTCGTCATGGCCATCAAAGCCAAGACTGTGGAGCAGTTCAAGACCCGCTTTCGGAACAATGTGGACTTCCTTCTTCTGGAAGACATCCACTTTTTCCAGGGCAAGGAGAAAATGCAGGATGAACTCCTCAATACGCTGAAGTCACTGCAAAACCAAGGCAGGCGCGTGGTCCTGACCAGCACCTTTCTGCCCCGCGAACTGACGGACATAGACCCCAATCTCGTGTCCCGTTTTGCCCAGGGGTTTATGGCGGTCATTGATAAGCCAGACCATCAGACCCGGCTCAACATCATTGCATCCAAAGCCCACTGCGCCCAGGTCCACATGCCCGGCAGCGTGGCCCAGCTGCTGGCAGATCGAATCAGGAACGACGTCCGCCAGCTTGAGAGCTGCCTGAAGAACATCATCCTCAAGGCCAAGCTGCTGAACGTGGACATCTCCATGGACCTGGCCTGGAACGTGCTCAACAACTACGCGCTGGATGACGCATCTCTGGACCTGGACAAGATCATCAGCTTTGTCTGCCAGGCGTATGGTCTCGGCCTGGACGAATTGCGTTCCAAAAGCAGAAAGAAGGAACGCGTCGTGGCCCGCAATACCGCCTACTATTTGGCCCGCAAACATACCGACCTCTCTCTGGTGGACATCGGCCGGAGATTCAACCGCAAGCACTCCACGGTGATCAAGGGCATTGCCTCGGTGGAGCAGGAAGTCTCCCGCAAGACGGCCCTGGGCAATCAGATTGCCCGGACCATCAGACAGCTGCAGGCGCGATAAAAAGGCCCGCACCCGGATTCCGGGCCGGGCTTGGCCACGTCAAACCAGTCGTTTTCGTCCTACCTTGCTGCCTTCTCCATGATCTTCTGACCGCGAGCCGAATCAAGCGCCTTGGCAAGGGCTTCAACAACACGCTGATCATAATGCATTGCAGCATCACGCAGGGTCTGCAATGCCTCTGCTGCTGGCATGGCCGGACGGTAGGCCCTGGGCCTGACCATGGCGCAGAAGCTGTTGGCCACGCTCAGAATTCTGGCCTGCAGGGTGATCTCGTCTTCCTGCAGTCCTCTCGGGTAGCCGCTCCCGTCGAGGCTTTCATTCATCTGGTATATGGCCTCGAAGACAGGCAACTCGAAATCGATCTGGCGAAGAATGTCGGCCGCATGCTCGACATGTTTCTGCATCGACTGTCTTTCGGCATCGGTGAGTGGCGAGGGCTTGGTCAGCAGATCCCTGTCAATGAACATCTTGCCGATCTGGGACAGGTGGGAGGCGATTTCCACCGTGGACCTGAGAGCCTCCGGAAGCTGCAGGTCTTCTGCCACCAGGGAGGACAGATCCCGCATCAGCACCGAGTGCCCGGCCAGATAGGGATCCGTAAACTCAATGGCCTTCACGAGCGCCTCAACGGTCTGCTGAATGGCCAGCCGCTTGCGCTCCTCGGCCCGGACCATGCTGGTCACATCCCGGAACACGGACACGATGCCTTGTGGTGCGTCCTGCGCACCCTTGAGGAGGACCTTGGTGATCTGAAAATGATGCAGCTGTGACTTGAGATAAATACGTTCCGTGCACACGACAGGGGCGCCTGTCCTGAGCGCCTCTTCGTCGGATTGTTCCAGCCGTTTTCCCGTGTCGAAACCAAAAAGCGCCACGTCATCCAACCCCAGCACCTCTCCCTCGGGCCTGTCCACCCCGGCGGACAAGGCCGGATTTGCATAGACATAGGCCCCATCCAGATTTTTCACGGCGATGAAATCCGGAATGGAACCGTTGATGGAATCCAGAAAATTGCGCTGCTGCTCCAGTTCCGTGGCTAGCTGCTGGAACTGATGCGCCCTGCGTGTCTGATTTTGCCCCATGGTCCGCCACCAGACGACTCCGAACAGCAGGCTGGCGACCATAGCGATGAGCGCCGCGATGAGAATGGAAATGCGCGAATATTCCTGCACGCCCTTGGCGGCGTCGTGGGCGTCCACTTCCTGGACGACCCATAGGTCCAGTTCAGGCACCTTCGTGCCCAGCGAAAAGACAGGATTTTGTCCGGACAGGGCCGCACGCTTGGCGAACTTCATGCGCTGGTCCGGCTCCAGCTCCGGAGGCGCGTTCAAGGGAACCATTCCACCGGGACTCCAGGGAACAATTTCCTGGAAACCTACTTCGGTCATCTGCATGAGCCGCGTCCGTTCCCCCTTGGTTGCCAGCGGGGAGTTGGAGAGCATGGCGGAAATGTTTGTGGTCGCGCTCTTGGTCAGCATGACCACGGCCACGACATTCTTCTCAGCATCCTCGCTTGCCGTGGACAGGATGGGTACGAACAGGTCGATGACAAGTCCGTTGTCCGTCTGCCGGAACAGGGAAAAATGAGGCATTGGATAGGCAAAGGTTTTCTTGATTAAGGCCTGCTGTGTGGGCGACAACGGCAAGGAGCGGACATCAGATCCTATGTAGGACTGCCCGGCCCTGTGCACGATACGCCCGGACATGAAACCCGCAAAGGACGTGAAGTCGGTGAAGGTCTGTTGCATGAGCGGGAGCTGCTCTGCCAACTGAGCCATCTGCTCCTGTTCATCCCCCTCGGGAATCACGCCGGTGATCAAAAAACTCGGGTCCGCATCGATCAGATCCATGTCAGTGGCGTAGAGGCGGAACAGGTCCGACGAAACGAGCCGCTCGGTTTGCTGAACATGACCAGCCAGCCAGGACTGCAGGACTTCCACCCGGCTGTTGGCCAGAAGTGCCAAACGCTCCCGCACCTGCCCCAGCATTTCGTCCTGCTTGGACCGAATGCTCCAGACCACCCAGGAGAGCAGGACGGCGATAACCAGAAAGATCAGCGCCACGCCCATGACCATTTCGGATCTGCTGTTGCCAAGGGCTGGCTGTGCCTGATTGCCTTTTGATGCTGCCATGTTCCTGTCTCCGTCTATGGTTGTTTGGCCAGTGCGATGTGGGACCACCGGTACTTCTCGTTCACGGAAAATTGCGGGACATAATGCTTGTATTTGCGGTGCGAAAAAATGGCGCTGGTCACATTGTCCAGCACAAGGGCATCCCCTTGCAGGAAGACAACCAAAATCGCATGGCCGATATTCCTGATGCGGTCCTTCAAGATGACGATCCGCAGGTCGCTGGCGGCGAACCCCAACTCCCGCAGCATGAAATATTTGATGATGGCGTAATCCTCGCAATCACCGGACAGCCTCAGAAATTCCTGCGGGGTGGCCCACCAGTCCGACGCCCCATAGGCTTCAACATCCAGCCGGTATGGCCAGCTGTTGAAAAAGGCGTTGACCATCTTGAGCTGGGTCACCCTGTCCTTGCCTTCGGCATCCCGCTTGATACGCAGCCAGCTGGCTGCGCCTGGAGGACACGCCGTTCTGAAATTGCAGACACTGAGCGTTTTGACCTGCTTCTGGGCCATGGACAGAACACGCTTCCATTTGGGCAGGGCCTTGAAACTGCCGCGAAAGGCCGCGGTCTGGAAGATCCTGACGGATTCTGATGCATGTTCCGCCCCACTCCTGGCCGGAAGTAAAAACACCACCACAAGAAGGAACAAGAAAATTGCAACAGCGGGCCGCAAACGTTACCGCTCCCGCAAGGCGTTTTCCTTGGCCTTCAAGATCGGCTTGAGGAGGTAATCGAGAACACTTTTCTTGCCGGTCAGGATGTCCACACTGGCCGTCATGCCCGGAATGATGGGCAGATTTCCCCCCCGGTACACGATGGCCGCAGCCTTGGTCCGCAGCTTGACCTTATAGAAGCTTTCCCCTTTCTGGTTCTCGATGGTGTCGGCGCTGATCTGCTCCACAGCCCCTTCCAATCCACCGTAAATGGAGAAATCATACGCTGTGATCTTGATCATGGCCTTTTGCCCGGGGTGCAGGAAGGCTATGTCTGCGGGCTTGATATTGGCCTCTATTAAAAGAGTATCATCCAACGGCACGATTTCCAATATGGGCTCCCCAGGCTTGACCACCCCTCCGGCGGTGTTCAGGATGACCTGCTTGATGGTTCCGCGGACCGGGCTGCGCACATCGGTGCGGGTCACCCTGTCCTGTCCGGCGGACAGGGCATGGAGTTTTGATTCGAGCTCGGTCTGATGCTTGTTCATTTCCTGCAAGGCCAGAGCCTTGAATTCAGCCAACCGCTGAGCCTGCCGCTCCTTGATCTCCTGGGCTGCCTGCTGGGTCCGTGGAATAGCCACACTGAGAGTCTGCAGATCCCCGCGCAGAGAGCTGACGCTGCGTTCCAGAGTCAGATATTCCACACGCGGATAGACCTTTTTTTCCACAAGGGGCCGGGCAATATCGAGCTGTTCCTGGGCCAGTTTCAGGTCAGATGCCACTTGGGATTTGCGGATGGACATCTCGTTGGCTTCTTGCACCCGCTGGGTATACTGGCTGCGCAAAATGTTCATTTCCTGATTGAGCTGATTCATACGCGCGCGGTAAATGTCCATCTGGTCCCTGATCAGGGCTGGAGCCTTGGTCCGCAGTTCCTCTGAAAATCCCGGCTCAGTTCCCGCTGCCTCGGCCTTCAGACGTGCAATGGCCGCTTCATGGGACAGGGCCTGGCTGGCCGTATCCTTCAAGGTGCTCTGCGCCATCTCGTTGCTGATGCGGACCAGAATGTCCCCTTTTTCCACGATCTGGTTCTCCCGCACCAGGGTTTCCTCCAGAATGCCGCCCTCCAGATTCTGGATGACCTGCACCCTCTGGGAAGGAATGACCTGTCCCGTGCCGCGGGTCACTTCATCCAGAATGGCAAAGTGGGTCCAGACCAGAAACGAACCCAGCAGGAAGCAGATGGTCAATGACAGGACATAGGCCCAGCGATGGCCGCGCCGGAACAGGGCGGCATCGACCTCATTCATGAACTCCAGCTCGTGCTCAGAAAACAATGGCTTATGCACGCCTGCCTCCGTTGGCCCGCTTCTGCAGGTCCGCAAGCACGGCGTCGCGCGGGCCGTCAGCGATGATTTTGCCATCTTCCAGCGCGATGATCCGGGTTGCCAGGGACAAGAGACTGGGCCTGTGGGTGATGAGGAGAAGCGTTTTCTCCTTCAAGGCAGCCGCAAGGCGGAGCTTCAGTATGGCCTCCACGCCCACATCCATGGAACTGCTTGGCTCATCCAGGATGACGATGTCCGGATCCATGAGCAGGGTCCGGGCAATGGTCACTGCCTGACGCTGGCCGCCAGACAGGTTCAGACCGCGCTCTCCGACCTGCAGGTTGAAACCGGCCGGACTGTTTTTTACGAAATCCGTCACCCCGGCGATCGTTGCGGCCCTGATCAAGGCATGGTCGCTGACATGGGGAGCCCCCAGGGTGATGTTTTCCCGGATCGTGCCCTGGAAAAGAAAGTTGTCCTGGGCCATGTAGCCGATTTTCGAGCGCAGCTCGGTCGGGTCGATCTGGCGGATGTCCAGACCTCCCACCTTTACCGCCCCGCGCTGGGGCGTGTACAGACCGTTGACCAATTTGCCCAGGGTGGTCTTTCCAGACCCCATCTTGCCGACAATGGCTACCCGCTCTCCCTGGTTGACATGAAACGTCACATACGAGAGAGCATTGACTAACGCCCCAGGATATTTGAAACTTACGTCCTCAAAGGTGACAGAGCTGCGAAGATCCCGGTGCTCTGTGTGCTGTACGTCCTCGGATCGCTCGCTGGGAATCTTCATCAGCACGTCCAGATTTTTGAGCGCCATGCGGCTTTGCTGCAACCTCGTCAGCATGGCGGCCACGGCTCCCAGGGGACTCATGGCCCTGCCGACCAGGATGGAGCAGGCAATGAGACCACCCGTGGTCATTTCTCCGTCCGAGATGCGGTACACGCCCCAAATGATCACTCCTGCATACACCAGCTGGGAAACAAGCTGCGTGAACGTCAGGGAAAACGTGCTCAGGGATTTGGCGCGGGTGGATGACCGGGCACCCAGGCCGATGATGTTCTCCCACCGTCCGAGCATGGCCCCCTCTGCCCGGCTGGTTTTGATGGTCTCCAGCCCTCCTATGGCCTCAACCAGCAAGGCGTTCTTCTGGGTGGACTCTCTGTAGCCTCCTTCAATGGCCTGCCTGAGAGGGCCCTGCACGATGATCCCGACCAGGATGACGATGGGTGTGGCCACCCCAGGTATGACGGCCAAGGGGCCACCGATGAAAGCGATAATGACAATGAAGAGGACCAGGAAGGGCAGATCGATCAGGGCCAGCAGAGTCGTGGAGCTGAAGAATTCACGCAGTGCATCGAATTCACGCATATTGTTGACCAGTGCCCCGGTGGAGTCCGGCTTGTGGTCCATGCGGATGGACAGGATGTGGCTCATCAGCTTGCTGGCCACGAGTATGTCGGAGTTGCGTCCTGCAATGTCCACGAAATACCCGCGCAGGTTGCGCAGGATGAAGTCGAAGAAAAAGGCCAACCCTACCCCGATGGACAAAACCCACAGGGTTTCCAATGCGTTATTGGGCACCACCCGGTCGTACACATTCATGGTGAAAACGGGCGAGGCAATGGCCAAAATATTAATGAATATGGATGCAAGGGCCACGTGCCTGTAGATCGGCCAGAAATGAAGAAGGGTTCCCCAGAACCACCTCTTCGTGTCGGAGATTTTCAGATCCTTGGACCACGAGGCCGCCTTTGCCCTGGGACGGGCAAAGACCGCATGGCCCGAATAGCTGGAACGCAACTCCTCCAGTGGAATATCGAAGGGCGCGTCCGGATTTTCAGGCACGATGATCCTGGCCGAATCCGTTTGCATGCCCGTCAGCACGCAGGCCCCGCCATCGGCCATGAGCAGGATGCAGGGCAGATTGAGGGTGGAAATCTTTTCCGGGTCCGGCTTGTGAACGATCCGGGCGTCAATGCCCTCTCTCCGGGCGGCACGAATACACGCATAGGGGGTCAATCCATCCGAGGTGCGAGGCAGACCAGCTTCCAAGGCTGTGAGGCTCACTGGTTTGTCGAACAGGCGAGAGACAATTGCCAGGCATCCGACCAAAGGAGTGGTGAACCCGACCTGGGCCGGAGTGAGCTGGACTGTAGGCGAACGTTGCGGTTTTTCAACGGCTGGAGCAGGAAGGCGGGAGCCAATGGCTTGAGTGCCGTTCATGAAAGCGTACCCTCGAAAGCGTTTTGTTGACGAAACCTATGCATATACTGCCAGCTTTACAAGAATGGACCGCCCGGTGTCATTCACCCGAAAGTGTGAAACAAGATGCGCTTGTCCCTGAACCTTCATGTCTGCTGAACATTTTTTCCCTGATTTGTGCCAAGATGTTGCTGGCCCCCGTCATTGAAGAACCCCGGGTATGATTTGTTGACGCCAGTTCTTTTCATACTTGACCCCTGACGGCTGCGGTTTCATATATCCCGTCAAAGCATCGGGTATTGATGCTTCAGAATTCTTCCCAGCCCGCAAACCAGCGGAGGCCCCATGGCAAAGAACACGCAAAAGACCATTCAGCCCATTCACGCCCCACAAGAAGGGGAGATGCGCACAATAGACGTTACTCCAGATGCACCGATAAAACTGTCTCAAGAATTCGAGCAGGCCGAACCCAGAGTGGAAGGGGCTTCCCTGATATTCACCTTTGCCAATGGTGGCCAGGTCGTGCTCGATTTTTCCGATCTGGGCCAAGCTGCATTGCCCAATATTGTTCTTGCCGATGGCACCGTGTTGAGTGTTGATGAGTATCTGAGAGGTCTGGGCCTCCAGGAAATTGAAACTGCCGCAGGTCCCGGGACCCAAAGTGGAGGCGTGGGAGCCTACGAGGACGACCCCGGCGACATCATCGACGGGGTGGCCAAGCTCGGAGGACTGGATCCAAGGGACTTCCCTGCCGTTACGGATGAAGAACTGCAAGGAAGAGGCGACGACGCGGGCCAGGCCACCATCCTCGACAACGACGAGCCCGTCCCCCCGACCCCGGCCGTGAGCGTCAGCGACGTGCAGGTCGACGAGGGCCAGGACGCCGTCTTCACGGTCAGCGTGACCAACG
>JAAYCS010000182.1 GCA_012729655.1 Desulfovibrionales bacterium
CATCCACCCCCAGAACGATTGGGAGCTGATGGCCGGGGTCCTGCCGGAGGACCTCACGCCGGTGAACCCGGAAACGTTGGCCGCCCTGGACGCGGATCTGGCCGATATCCTGGAGAAGAGGGGAGTGCATCCGGTCATGCGCGCGGCCATGGTCAGGCAGTGCGAGGAAATCGTTCTGGCGAGCAAGGAGCGGCGTCGCTTCGAGGCCGTGGAATACTGGAAAGCCGTGGGCCAGTGCCTGCAGACCGAGTTTTTGCTGGTGCCCTACGTCACCCGCTGGCAGGAGCGTCAGGGTGGAGAGTGGGGTGTGCAGCGTCCGGCCGGGTTGACCGTGGACCTCTACCTCATTGAGGTGGCCAGCGGGCAGGTCCGACGCTATCATTTCGAGGAGGAGCAGCGAGGTCTGGCGGAAAATCTGCTGCTGGGCAAACGGTTCTTCAAGCGCCATGGGCGCTGGGTCACCCCGCGTGAGATAGCGGCGGATGCGCTGGAAGAAGGGACGCGGGAGCTTGGGCTGTGAACATATTTCCGGCCGTGGACATCAAGGATGGCAAATGCGTCCGTCTGCGCCAGGGTGTGGAGGATCAGGTCACTGTCTTCTCAGATGACCCCTCGGCCATGGCCAGGCAGTGGGAAGGCATGGGCGCCAGGTGGCTGCATGTCATCGACCTGGATGGCGCATTCAGCGGCACTCCGCGCAACATGGAGCTGATCCGGACCCTTTGTGCAGGTGTTTCCATTCCGGTCCAGCTGGGGGGCGGGGTGCGCAGCGTGGAGGTGGCTGGCAAGTACCTGCAGGCCGGGGTGACCCGGCTCATCATCGGAACCATGGCCCTGGAAGACCCGAAATTGTTCCGCGAACTCTGCGCTGCCTTCCCGGGCCGCATCGGCGTGTCCCTGGACGCCCGCGACGGCCGGCTGAAGACCAAGGGCTGGGTGGAGGACGCGGGCAAGACCGTGGCCGATGTCGTGCCAGAACTGGAGGAAGCGGGAGCCGCGTTCTTCATATACACGGACATCAGTCGCGACGGAATGCAGTCCGGGGTCAACATCCCGGCCCTGGAGGCCCTGCTGGACTTGACGGACCGGCCCGTGCTCATTGCCGGGGGCATTTCCACCCTGGCGGACGTGCAGGTTGTTTTCCCCCTGTCCCGCAAGGGTTTGGACGGCGTCATCACCGGCAAGGCCATCTATGCCGGCAGCCTCGACCTGAAAGAGGCCCTGGACTGGCTGGCGGCCCAGGACTGACTCCGGAAAAGCTCTCTCCTCTGTTCATCCGCAGCCGCGGGCTGCGGCCCTGCCCGAAGCCCTCAGGAACGGCAACGCAGCCAGCCGTCCTGAAACGAAGCGCCCGATCGCAAGACCGGGCGTTTTGATTTGCATGACCGGGACGTGCGGGGACCGGTCATTTTGTGCCGAAGATCTTGTCCCCCGCGTCGCCCAGTCCAGGCAGGATGTAGCCATGCTCGTTCAATCGCTCGTCCACGGCAGCGGTGTAGATGTCCACATCCGGATGGGCCTGGGTGATGCGGGCGAGGCCTTCGGGCGCTGCCACCAGGAAAAGGCCGCGGATGCTCGTGCAGCCGGCTTTTTTCAGACAACGGATGGTGGCGTCCAGGGTCCCCCCCGTGGCCAGCATGGGATCAAGGATGAGGGCCATGCGCTTATTGATGTTCTTGGCCAGCTTGACATAGTACTCCACGGGCTGAAGGGTCTCCTCATTGCGGTAGAAGCCCACAACGCTGACCTTGGCCCCCGGAACCAGGTCAAGCACGCCGTCCTGCATGCCCAGCCCGGCGCGGAGGATGGGCACCACCGTGATCTTCTTGCCCTTGATGACATCCACTTCCACCGGTCCGGCCCAGCCCTGGACAGTCTTCTTTTCCGTTTCCAGATCCTTTGTGGCTTCGTAGGTCAGCAGCCTGGCTATTTCCGATGCGAGTTCGCGGAAGTTCTTGGTGCTGATGTCATGCTTGCGCATGAGTCCGAGCTTGTGCCTGATCAGTGGGTGTTCCGCCACGTATACTGCCATGAGTCCTCCGCATAACGCCCAAGCAGCGCTCGCTCTGGGCGGATTGTGGTAACGTTTTTCCTTGCTATGCCTCCCGCAGTGTTCAGGTCAAGGTGCATACCCAGTCATCGCGGGGGTTGGACGGGCTGGCCATGCCTGTTTCCTTTAAGCAGGGAGACTCCGCATGAAGCAATCGCTCTTTGGGATGAAAGCGGGGTCTCTTTCCGGTTTCCCAGGGTTGACCGGGTCAAACAGCCAGTGAGGTCGGCGGAGTAGAACAAATACTAGCACCTTCATCCGCGTTCATGCGCTGGAAGTGAAAGATGCCTGTTGCTGTTCTGTGCCGTAAAGGTCATGCAGGCGGATGGGGCAGCCTCTGCACAAAGAGCTGCCAGAGCTTGTCGATGTTCATGCCGGAGTGGCTGGAAACGAGCAGGGGCGGTTTTTCCCCGTGCAGGAGGCGCTGCCAGGCCGCTTGATTGGTGTGGCGGGCATTCTGCTTGCATTTGTCCGCCTTGGTCATGACCGGGATGACGTCGACTCCCAGGGAGGTGATGTATCCGATGAGCTCCATGTCCATGACCTGGGGGGGGAGGCGTGAATCGAGCAGGGCCACCACTCCAATGAGCCAGGAATTGTTCTGCAGATACCTGGCGATGAGCTTGGCCCACTTGTCCCGTTCGGACTTGGAACAGCGGGCATAACCGTATCCGGGCAGGTCGACGAGATAGAAGTCTTCAGGACTGACCTTGTAGAAGTTCAGACTGCGGGTTTTTCCCGGAGTGGAACTGATCTTGGCCAGGTTTTTCCTTCCCGAGAGTCTGTTCAGAAGAGAGGATTTGCCTACATTGGATCGTCCTGCCAGGGCAAGTTGCGGGAGAGGCATTTCAATCAGTTGGTCGATGGTGTATATGGTCTTTTCTAAAATTACGGTGCTGGGCATGGAACAACGAATTCCTGGGCTAAGGGTTCTTGACGAAATACGTACTGATCAGGCAGTGATAGAAAGAATTGTCTTGTTGAGCAATACTTAATTGGAGGCATACTATGCGTGCGGTGCTTGTGATCCTCGGCGCGGTCGTCCTGCTGGCTGCGTGCACCAAGGAAGTGAAGCTGGTGACGGCCACGAGTTCAAGAGAGCCCCTCGTCGTGTCGGAAAAAGCCACGGTGGAACTGCGGTTGAGCGCAGCGGACTTGGCCAAGGACCCGGATCCGGACGGGTTCGTCTGGCAAAATTCAAGGGAGGCCGGCCTGTTGAAGGTCTTCAACAAGATCCTGAACAAAGACCTTCTGGTCACTCCTGTGGACGGGCTGTTCCCGCCGGACATCGACGAAGGGCGGTTCACTTCGACGGGGTTGTTGAGTCAGTCCCGGGATGAGGAAACCGGCGACTTCGTGCAGAATTTTCTCGTTTCGACCCGCTTTGTCGGCGATCTGGACCTGGGCGGCCAGATCATCGTCAATGAAGAGGCCAACTACATCGCCGGCATGCACGACATCGTTTATGCCATGCTCTACAAGACCGTGCCTCCGGCGCTGCCCGCCTACGTGGTCATCGCCGAACCGGCCGAGGAACTCGGGTCCAGCTTTGCCAGGGTCATCGGCATGGCCGAGGTCAAGCAGCTCATGACCGATACCGTGTCCCTGCCCCAGGAGC
>JAAYCS010000183.1 GCA_012729655.1 Desulfovibrionales bacterium
AAAATGGGAGCCTGGGCGTTGCCCCGGGATGTCACATGGTAGATGGCTCCCGGAAATTCTATGCGGAGTGGTCGGGCCATGGAGAGGAAATGGTCCGAAAAAATTCAAGATTCAAGATCTGACCCTCGAATTCCCCTCGAATTCCCTGGAACGCGTCAGGCGCTGTTGGGGCCGAGTACGACATGGTCGATGTTGAAACCGGGGAATTCGAGGTCATGGAAGACGTAGTAATCGTCAGGGAGTTCCTGCAGGGCTTCGGCGAAGGCTTGTTCGGATTTGGCCCCCGTGTCGGCGTGGGAGATGCGCTTTTTGAGTTTGAGCCCGGCCTCTTCAAGCGACTTGATGGAGACGACATAGACGAGAGCGACCCCGACACCCCAGAAAAAATGGCCACGGGTCAGCAGATAATACCCGAGAGGTATCAGCAGCAGTAGCGAAAGCATGGGCAGAGCGATGCGCGAAAGCAAGTCCTGATACCGCGTGTCGCCCATGGAAAAAGCACCTTTCCCAGCTGATCCAAAGACCTGAGCCATTTCCTCCTCGTCCTCCTGGTTCATGAACACCCGAAATGTGCTGCACATTTTATTGCAGCCATTTTGATAAGCCTCAGTAGGGCGAAAGTGTCAAGAATTTAAGGATGTAAAACAAGGTTGTCAGTGTTGTTTGATTCGTACGGAAGATTGGTGTTTGTCAGACACCTGCAGGGGAGGCTTGTTGAGTGTAGATTATTTTTTAAGCCATTACGACCTGAATTTTGGACATTGTCCCAGGCTGTTGGGACGATCATCTGGATGGCGTGGGTAGAAGTACCAACATTGGCCGCCCTGCTCCCCACAGGGCGGCCAATGTTAGAATGGGTTAACTCGTAACAAGTAGCTCGATTTTCGCTTCAAGTTCTTTCGCTAGGACGATTTCGCCCAAAGCCTTTCGTACAAGGCGCACGTCGTCACGTCGGACAGCCGCGCTTTTCTTGGCTGCTATCAAGATCAGTTTGAAGGCTACTGCCTCTTCCTTAGGCCTGGATGAAGAGTCGTAAATGGATGCGTCGCTCATGATGTCGCGCAATGCCTCCAAGATGTCTTCAGGCACTCCCCACACTTCGAGCATGTCGAAGGTGATGTCGATATTCGGATGGGTTTTGATCATGAATATTGCCTGTGTGAGAAGCGTAGATACCCATGCCTTTGCATCGGGGGCGCAGGGGGCCTGCTCGTGGATTGCTTTCGGGCTGGAGCTCGCGCGTATGTACGCAGGCTCATGCAAAAAGCCCATAGCGGGCATTTGCATGTCATGCATTACCATGCCTCCACACCCATGCGGGACGTTGTGCTCCACCGTGCGGAGTCGCGGCAGGTTTTCTGGTTTTTCCGCATCCGCCCGATCCATCACGACCAGGAAGTTAGTGAACGGGCTGACCAGGTTGTACTCCACGGCCAGGGCGGTGGCCTCGTCGTCGGGGAGGTCCTGGAGCTTCATGGCGGCGGCGAAGCGGGGCAGGGCCTCGGCCCAATCCGCGTTTGCCGTGACGGACGTGCGCCAGTTCATGAGGCCGTCCGGCGTGCGCAGGCTGAAGGACGCTTCAGAGGGCGCGGCGTTGAACCAGGCGCAGGTCAGGACCATGTCGCCGTCGAACACGGGTGGAAGCTTCTTTGGGGCCACGGCCAGGGGCCGTGCGTCGGCGAAGTCGAAGGCAGGCCTGCCGGCCGGGGTCAGGGTCATACGCTTGAAGTGCTCGAAGACCTTGTTGCCCATGTCCTCGTGCACGTTGACGAACATGGCCTCGCCGCCCGTTTTTGACGACAGGGTGGAGATGACGCCACGCTCCACGGCGGAGCCCACGCCGATGCAGAACACGCGGTGCTTCCTGCGGGCGAGCCTGTCCGCGATGGCGGCCATGTCCCAGACCTGGCCGTCGGTGACGAGCAGGATGTCCTCGGGCATACCTGCGGGGGAGGCAGATGAAAGGGCTTTGTCCAAGGCCTGGGCCATCTCCGTGCCGCCCATGTTGGCATCCATGGTCCGGGCCATGGCCATGGCCGCCTGCAGGTGCGTCTCGTCGGCAGACTCCTGCTTCCGGAAGAGCATGGTGCTGGAGGACCCGAAGCGGATGATATTGAAACGGTCTCCGGGGCGCAGCCTGTCCAGGGCCCGCAGCAGGGCCTGGCGGGCCTGCAGGATGGACTCGCCGCCCATGGAGCCCGAGCAGTCCACCACGATCTTGACGCTCCTGGCCGGGGCCGCGGCGGCGAAGCGCGGCGTGAAGCCGGCCAGGACCACGTGGCCACCCTTGTCCGGCACGCTGACGGCGAAGGCCCGGGGCAGGGCCTCGGAGCGCAGGGTCATGATGAAGTCCCGGTCCATGGACGCGGCCGGTTCCGACAGAGTCAGGCGGGCGTGCCCACCGTCCCGCTCCAGGTGGGTGGCGTGGGCCGGGGTGGTGATGTCCGCACCGGCCAGGCAGCCGCGGATGTCGATCTCCAGGCTGAAGCGGTTGTCGGCCAGCAGGCTGTGGGCCGGGTGCTGGTGCGGGGCCAGGCCACGTGCGGTCGGGTCGCCGTAGAGGGGGGCGAGGGTGGTGGGCAGTTCGTAGCGGACCTCGTCGCCTTTGGGGGACAGTACCTCGAGGAACTCGATGGTTATCGAGGCCTTCTCGCCGGGCAGGATGTTGCCGACGTTCAGGCTGTAGAGGCCCGAGTCCAGGCGCTCCAGCATGACGGGCGTGTCGCCCTCGCTCACGGCCTGCTCGTAGTCCTCCTGGGCCTGGCTCTTTTCCACGGCCGCGCCGCGCAGCTCGCGCTCGCCGATCTGCACGCGCAGGTCCGTCAGCACGCCGTCGATGGGCAGGGGGAAGGTGTAGACGGCCTCGATGTTCACGCTCTCTGCGTTCAGGAAATGGTAGGCCATGCGCGTGCGGCAGAGGTAGTCGCGGATGTCCACGCGCACGTCGGCCCTCTGCAGCAGGACGCTGCGGGACTGCGCGGTCTTCATGGTCGGGGTGGTGGTATCGGAATACATGCGTGTCACTCCTTGTTGGTCATGGACGAAACCAGGTCGGCGATCTTCCCGGCCAGACGCCGCAGCTGTTCGGCGTCGAGGCGTAGTTCCGCAGGGTCGAGGTGCAGTTCCAGGCCCGGCGCCAGCCAGACTTTGGAGCAGAGGTGGATCTCGCCGGGCCGCCGCGCCGGGTCAGGCATTCCGGACCCGGCCTGCCCGCCGGCCATGATCCCCCGGATGGCCTCCAGGGACACCCCGGCCGCCTTCCATTTCTCGATCTCCAGCAACTGGCGGACATGGTCCCTGGTGTAATGGGCGGCCTTGCGCTGCCCCACCGGGCGGTCCACCAGCCCCCTCTGGATGTAGAACCGGATGGTGCGCGGCGACACCGAGGTCAGCCCGCTGACTTCGTCGATGGTGAGTTTGTTATCTTGTGAGCTCATGGGGTCTTTATGCGACATTTTTAATGTTAATGTAAAGTGTCGTATAAAATATTTAGCATAATTTTGCTCAATGAAAAAAGGAGGATGGGATTTGAGGAATAATTCGGTGCCAGTGTCTTTCAGGATGTTGTGTGGGATCGGCAGATAAGCTCCAAAGGTGGAGCGGAGGGGGCTTGGCTATGACTACGTCCGGCAGGAATTCGTAGGGGGAAACGTCCTCCTGCATGTGCGCCCCAAGGGCAAGCTGGTCCGCTGCCCATGCTGCCGAAGCCGCGATGTCCTGCACCGTGGCGTATCGAAGCGATGGCTGCGCACGGTGCCCGTTGGCTTCAAGCCTGTCTGGCTGGTCGACGAGGTGCCTCGGATTGGGTGTGCGTCATGTGGACTTGTCCGCCGGATCGAGTTGCGTATTGCCGAGCCGCGGCGGCGGCACACCAAGGCGTTCGCGCGTTTTGTCCTGGCGCTGACCAAGGCGATGACGATGCTGGACGTTGCCATGTTGCTGGGAGTCGGCTGGGATGTGGTCAAGGATATTCTCAAACGGCATCTGCACAGACGTTTCGGCAAGCCGAGCCTGGCCGGCCTTGAGTACATCGCCATTGACGAGATCAGTGTCCGCAAAGGACACAAATATTTGACCCTGGTGATGGACCTGCGCAGCGGCAAGGTTGTCTTCGTTGGTGACGGCCGTGGAGCTGACTCACTGAGACCGTTCTGGGAACGCCTGAAACGCTCTCGGGCCAGGATACGGGCGGTGGCGACGGATATGAGTGCAGCCTATATCGGATCAGTGCTCGAACATCTGCCCGGCGTCGCCGTGGTCCTTGACCATTTCCATGTGGTCAAGCTGATGAATGACAGACTCACAGAAGTGCGGCGCATGCTTCACCGCGAGTTGCAGGACAAGATGGGCAAGAACGTGCTCAAAGGCAGCCGCTGGATTCTGCTGAAGAATCTGAAAAACCTCAACCCGGAGCGGCAGGAGCACGAGCGGTTGCAAGAGGCGCTGGGGCCAATGAGCCGTTGGCCAAGGCCTACTACCTCAAAGAGGAACTGCGCCAGATCTGGAACCAGCCGAACAAGGCCGCCGCGGCCGAGTGTCTCGAGCAGTGGATAAGCAGCGCCCTGGCTTCAGATGTTGGCCCTTTGGTGAAGATGGGCAAGACCATGGCCATGTACCGAACTGGCATCCTGGCTTGGTACGACCATCCCATATCCTCCGGACTCATGGAAGGAACCAACAACAAAATCAAGACGCTCAAAAGGCAGGCGTACGGCTACCAGGACCAGGAGTTCTTCAAACTCAGGATTCTGGGGATTGACGAGGCCAAGTACGCTTTAACCGGATGAGCCAATTTTAAGACCGGTCTTGCTCACTGGCGTCTCCAAGACCGTCCGCAATTCTTCCCGCAAGTCAGCATCCAGGGATTCAAGTCCCTTCCGCACGTTTTGGATCCACTTCGGGCCACGCGCCAGTGCTTCTGCGAAGGCATCCATCAGGCCGTGTCTGTCCTGCCTGAGTTGCACCGTCAAAAGACAGCTGGCCTGCCACAAATCCTTGGCCCGTTTCGGGACCTCCGGGCGCACTCGCGAAACGATCAGCTTGTGCACCGCGAAACGGGACGGTTCCGGCACGTTGACGAGGACGCCGCCGCCATGAAGCGCCACGGCTTCGACCGGCTGGTAGATCAGAAAGTCAAGGTAGCGCAAAAGCTGGCCAGCAGTGCCGAGAGCCGGCAGGGGTTCGGCGGCGGCCTTGTCGGCTCCGCGGTTTGGCACCAAAATATCCACGACATAGCCGTCGCGATTTTTGTAGCGACAAGGAGGGTCGCTGCGTTCAAGGGATGAAGTTGGCTCAAAGGAGGGATCAATCGTCCGAAGCGCCTCCAAGAGCGAGGGTACCTTGTCCGTGGCGGCGACAGCAATGCTGACCTCGCGGAATTGGGCAATGTCCAGGTCTTGAGTGTAGGCGTACTCTCTGGGGAATTTGACGCCCAGAAGCCCTTCATAAACCTGGAAAGCGAAGGTTCCAACCAGGCAAGCCCGCATTCGAAATGTCCCCAGGGCGGCAAGCCGCTCAATCAAATCGCCGGCAATATCCGAAGGCGTGATGACGCCAAGCTGCTTGAAGGCCCGCACGATCTGCCGACGCTGCCCGTACTCGTCTTTCAACCGGGCGTGGCGTTCGATCAGGGCGCGGATTTTCTCACTGTCCGGGCCGACATACTTCTGCTTTTGGTAGCCCTTGCCCTGTTCCTGTTTGCTGGACTGGTAATACCAGTAGTCGCGGCCCTTGACCGTGACTTTCTTGAAAGATCCAGTGGCCGGAAAGTCGTCGACGAACCGGGCTTCCCGGCACTGGTCGAGCAGTTGGGCGTACATGGTGTGGACTTGCGTCGGCAATGCGGTAAATTTTTGCATGTCCCCCCCTTGGTTATACTTATGTATTGAAAAATAAGTATAACCGTCAAGAACCCCGCTTCACTGCACGGTCGTTCAGTGGCACTTGGTCGCCAGGTGCACCACAGCCGATTCTCCCCGCAGGACAGGCCCAAAAACACGGGCAGTGCATGCCTTGCGTGCAGCGACGGCCTTGAGAACGGCGTCCCGATGATACTCTTGGTCTCAGAGACCCAGTCGGACAGTCCTGCCCCTTTATGCCCTTTGCACTGTTGTGGCCGGTCGCGCATAGACCGCAAAGAAATGGGGAACGGGTGGCTCCTGGTTGTCGTCGTAGGCAAAATCAAGACGCTCAAAAGGCAGGCGTACGGCTACCAGGACCAGGAGTTCTTCAAGCTCAGGATTCTGGGGATTGACGAGGCCAAGTACGCTTTAACCGGGTGAGCCATAAAAAAAAGCCCGGAAATTCCAGGCATTTTTGTTGTGATGGTGGGCCTACCAGGGGTCGAACCTGGGACCATCCGGTTATGAGCCGGGGGCTCTACCAACTGAGCTATAGGCCCGTTCGTGACAGCCTGCGGTTGATATGTCCTAGCGAGTCTCTTTGTCAAGGGAAGCCCGGCGCCGCTCCTTGACGTGGCTGATGGCCCCGCGGCCAGCCAAAGCCCCCTCCCCAACGGCCACGCTGATCTGCAGAAACCGTCCCACACAGTCCCCGGCGGCAAAGACCCCGGGGATGTTGGTGCGCTGGTCGCGGTCCGTATCGATGAACTGAGCGTTGCGGATCAGTCCCAGACTGTAGGCGAAGTCGTTGGACGAAGCCTCGCCCATGGCCACGAACAGGCCCTGGGCCGGCAGTTCACGACCGCTTTCCAGGATGGCTTTCTCCAGCCCGTCGGCTCCGGCCAGGGAGGTGATCGAGTCATGGATGACGTCGATGCCATGTTCCTTCAGCCGATTTCGGAATTCGCCGTTCATGGCCGATTTTTTTCCCTGGGTGCAGACGCTGACGTTTGGCGTATACTGCAGGAGTTCCAGAGCCTGGTTGGCGGCGAAATTGCCTTCGCCGACCACCACCACCTGCTTGCCGCGGACAAAGAATCCATCGCAGCTCACGCAGTAGGACACACCCTTGCCTTCGTACTCGGACAGGTTGGATATTCCGGGCCGGATGCGGGACACACCCGTGGCCAGGATCAGTGCCGCCGCCTCTATTTCTTCGTTCTCGGTCTTGGCCAGAAAGGAGCCGGATTCTGTCTGGTGGATCCCGAGCACCCGGTCGCAGCGGATTTCCGCTCCGAACCTGGCGGCCTGGGCCCGACCGCGTTCGATCAGTTCCTTGCCGGTGATGGTTTCGGTAAACCCAAAGTAGTTGTCTATGTCGTAATCCCCGGCAATTTTGGGCGGGCAACCAAGAATGAGGGTATTCATGCCGGCCCGGGCTGTGTAGATGGCTGCCGAAAGTCCGGCAGGCCCCTGTCCGATGATGAGGATGTCAACATGTTCCATGGGAGTCTCCTTCGATGCAGATTCGACGCATTCATACGGATTCATTGATCCGGAGGCAATGCGGAATGTCAAAGCAGCGCGGCCGACCCATTGCGGTTTGCGATGCCCGCACCCTGGGGGTGCGTGGGGGAAGAGCCTGTCCGTCCTCGGTCAGGGAAAAGGGATATGGTACCATCTGGCCAGCGCGCGGAGGTCCCCGGGGTGGCACGGAGTTACGGGGATTCGAAAAAGAGGCGTGTTTCCATGCCGACCTGCAGGCTGAAAAGGTCGCGGCACGGTATGAAGTTCTGGTGGTGGTTGCCGAGTCAGATCGCCACCACCAGAACAGGGAAAGCTATTGTTCAGAATTTGTACCCGATCATTCGCAGTAGTTTTGCCCGTTTGGCCTTGTCTTCCTCGCCTTCGACACCCTTGGAGGCGAAACCGTCCACCACCCCCAGGATGCCCCGGCCCTGTTCGGTCTGCGCCACAATGGCCTGCACCGGATTGGCCGAAGCGCAGAAAAGGCGCACCACTTCAGGCACGTTTTGAAGGGTATTGACCACATTGATGGGAAACATGTCGCGCATGAACAGGATGAAGCTGTGTCCGGCGGAAAGAGCCAATGCGTTTTGCGTAGCCAGGTCCACGAGATCCGGATCCGTGCCGGTGGTGCGGATCAGGCAGGCATCGGACGCTTCACAAAAAGCCAGCCCGAATTTTGCTCCAGGCACGGTGTTGACCATGGCCTCGTGAACGTCTTCCACGGTCTTGATGAAGTGCGACATGCCCAGGATCATGTTCAGACCCTGGGGGTTCTTGATGGGAACGAGGGTAATCTCCAAGGCGCTTCTCCTTGTTGAAAGAGTGTTAGTGCAGCACTCTGGCTGTCCCGTCATTGGCGCGCAGCAAGCGGATCCTGTCGCCGGTGTAGAACTGCATGTCCGCTTCCTGGACAACGGTCACTATTTCTCCTGAATCCAGTTCAACAGTTACTTCCACGCCGTCCTTCTTGGTCACGGCTGATTCGGTCACGGCGCCACCGGCTGCGCCGCCCAGGGCGCCGACCGTAGCACCGATGACTCGTCCCCTGCCACCGCCGACAAAACTGCCCAGCACGCCGCCCAGCACGCCGCCGGCCACGGTGCCGATGCCACTCTGGGTGCCCTCGATCTGGACCATGCGGACTTCCTTCACGGTCCCGTAATGGACCCTCATTTCCTGGCGGGCCTGATCCCTGGAATAGACCTGTCCTGAACGGCTGGATGCGCAGGAAGTGAGCATTCCCATCATGGACACAAGCAGAAGGGTGGCCGTGAAAGCCCGTGTACGGTGTCTCATAGTATACTCCTTGGTTGGAAGTGATAACGTGTTCTATTGCTTGAGTGATCTTTCAAACGACTGCGCACTGTCCGGATCTGTGAAATGCCCTGTCCCTTGCCGGACAGCTTCATGGAATTGTCGACGGCATGCGTTTCGGGCTCCAGCCGCCGTGTGCAGATTTCTGCCAATGGGGAACGGCAGATTCGTATTCTCGATATGATAAACCTAGCTTGGGATGATTCGAATGGTCAAGGTGCGGAATCAAAGCGCGGTTCGGCCAGGGCCGTGACCAGGCTGCCCGGCTTTCCGGCGGAGTCGTGAAGTTTGAGGGCGGTTAGCAGGGTGCCTTCCGGGTCAGGGATGTTCTTGGTCCTGAGCACCTTGAGGAGTTTTTCATACAGGTTGTCCAGGTCCACGTACTGGGCCACGGATTTGTACTCCGGCATGGTCAGGACCGAGGAGTAGACGGGCCGGTTCTCGGCATCATGTCCGTTGAGGATGACCATGGAGAAGTTCCGGCCCTCCACGGCAAAATCAAGTTTGAATTCCTTGATGTCGGTGTTGGTGATGGTGCTCAGATTGGAGATGGACTTGGCCCGGGCGAAGATGCCGGAGATGATGCGCAGGCTGTCTTTTTTGATTTGAGCCAGGATCTCGCGCTCGGACAGCTCGATGAGCAGAATGGATTTGTTCAGCTCGTAGTAGAGATCGTCAAAGATGTCGTGAGATTTGAGTTCGTCGTACAGCGTCTCGAAATCCGCGTGGTTGATGCGATGGAAATGGGACATGTCCGGTCGTTCATTTTCAATGGCAGCAAAATCGTCGCAGACATAGGGCACGATGGACGTGGTTTCGTAGAGATAAAATTCCAGCCCGATGGCGCCTTCTTCCTCCAGAATGGCAGACACCGACAAATCGGCCAGGAGGAGCTGCCCGCCTTCGATGTCCAGCCCGTATCCGGCATAGATCTGGCGGAGGCGGGTGTCCGTCGCGTCGATGATGTAGTTGTAGATGGGGTAGGCAAGTCCGTCCTGTTCGTGGATGGCCAGCTCTTTCCAGGATGAAAAACGCGTTGCCACCATGTGCTGGAAAACCTTTTTAATAAATTTTTTCAAACACATAGTAAAAAGTTTGAGTTCCTTGGCCCGGCTGTGGGGTTCAGCGGGCTCCCTGCTTGAGGGAAGGTCCTCGAATTCCTCTTCATCTCTGTGCATGCAGTTATCCTCTTTTGTCCTTGCGTTCCCAGTACGCCTTGGCCAAGCCGCCATGAGCCGTTTCGCGGTACAGGCTGGGCAAGTCATGGCCGGTTTCTTTCATGACCCGCACCACCTCGTCAAAAGGGATGCGGTGCGTTCCATCCGAGAGGAGGACCATCTGGGCAATGCTCAGGGCCCTGGTGGCGGCGCAGGCGTTGCGCTCGATGCATGGAATTTGGACCAGACCGCCGACAGGGTCGCAGGTCAGGCCCAGATGATGCTCCAGCCCCATCTCCGCTGCGTATTCGATCTGACGGATGGTCCCTCCCATGAGCTGGCTCGCCGCGGCGGCGGCCATGGCGCAGGCCGAACCCACCTCGCCCTGACAGCCCACCTCGGCCCCGGAGATGGAGGCGTTGGTGCGGATGACCTGACCGATGAGGCCTGCCGTGGCCAGGGCCTGCAGCAGGGCCCTGTGCCGTGAGCCGATGCTTTCCTGCAGGTAGCGCAGGACGGCCGGAAGCACGCCGCTGGCGCCGCAGGTCGGGGCCGTGACGATGGTGCCGCAGGCCGCATTCTCCTCGGACACGGCCAGGGCATAGGAGGTCAGCAGCCCGGTTTGCCGCAGTTCAGCTCCTCCGAGCAGGGCCTTCTGGTGAAAGGAGCAGGCTCTGCGGGGCAGTCTGAGCCCGCCGGGCAGAACGCCTTCCGTGGTCAGCCCCCGTTCGATGCTTGCGCTCATGGCGGCCCAGATGCAGTCCAGGAAACCCCATATTTCCGGCCCTTCCAGGCGTTCCACGTACTCCCAGAACGTAATCCCCTCTTCGGAGCAGAGATCCATGATCTCGGTCAGTGTGGACTGGGGATATATGGACCGAAGCGTATCCTGCTGCCCTTCTTCCCGCAGGGCGCCTCCGCCAATGCTGAACACGGTCAACTCTCCGATGACGTTGCCCGTGACGTCCAAGGCCATCAGGCTCATGGCATTGGGGTGCTCGGGACGCCGTTCGTCCGGGGACCACAGAATTTCCACCGGCAGGGGGGCCAGAGCCGCGGTGATGGCCTGATCGGTAAGGTGCCCCCTGCCAGTGGCGGCCAGGCTCTCGTACAGGATGACCCGGAAGCCAGCGGCCTGGGGATAGCGCCCGCGAAACATTTCGGCCGCACGTTTGGGCCCCATGGTGTGGCTGCTGGACGGACCGGCGCCGACGCGGAAAATCTCCCGGATGCTCTCCACCCAGACCTCCTCAGGAAGGAAGAAGGTATTGACGCGACGAAAAAGCCTGTCCATGAGGCTGGTCACGGACGCTTTGCCCTGGACTAGCTTCCCTGCAACCATCCGTCAACAAGGAGGCCTGATGAAGAGACCTGAACTCGAATTTCCGCTGCACTGGGAATACAAGATCATCGCCACCTGCGCCGATGCAACCTTTGATGCCCTCAGCTCCGCCATCGCCGCCCAGGGGTTCACCGAAAAGCCCAGGGCCAGCAACGTATCCCGCAATGGCACCTATGTGACGTACACGGTGCGCATGCTCCTGCACAGCCAAGAGCAGTTGGACGGTCTGAGTCAGGCCCTGGCCTCCTGTGACGGGGTGAAGTACCTGTTGTGAAACTTCTGCAGGGACATTTCTTCCGCAGCGGGGCGGGTATGCGGCAGGGTAGAGACGTGTCTGTTTTTTTCCTTGACGGCCAGGGTGGAAAACCGTAGAAGCCTCTTCGTTGTCGGAACAAAGCAGGTTTTTATGGCTAATACCTTGACATGCTTTGTATATTCCGAACAGACGGGCCAATAGCTCAATTGGTAGAGCATCTGACTCTTAATCAGCAGGTTCAAGGTTCGATTCCTTGTTGGCCCACCAGATACTTCAAGGGGTTGCGGAAAAATTTCCGCAACCCCTTTTTTACGTGGTCCGCCGTATCCCGGGCCAGACTTTTCACCTCGATCTAGGCCTGAGGGGAACGCCCCAGCCAGGGCAACAGGATGAGGACCAGGACGCTCGCAGCCACACCAACCATTGCCAGGGTCAGGATCTTGTTGTCCCAGGGCAGGGCGATAAACCAAACGGCCGCCGCGCCGCTGACGAACATGGTGAACATGATCAGGGAGGCGGCCGAACCCGCGTCACTCTTGACCTGTTCGAGCAGGAAATTGTTGCTGGGCGGCCGGGAGATTCCCAGGCTCATGGTCAGGAAGCCCATGGGCAGGGCCATGCCCCATGGACCAAGGTTGGCGCAGAAGGCCAGAACCATGGCACCGACGAAAATGCCGATATAGCCCATCATGATGATCCGGAATCCGCTGGTGTGCTTGAGCAGGAGCCCGCAGATCCAGAACCCGAGCATGAGGGCTGCGGCGTTGAAGGCGAAGAAAAAGCTGTAGGCCTGCTCGCTCAGACCGAAATGGGAAATGAAGATGAAGGATGACCCGCCTGTGAAGCAAAAAAGGGGGGTCATGCCCAGCGCGACGAGCAGGCAGAGGGTCATGAACCTGAGATTGCACATGAGCCGCAGGTAGCTGCCAAAAACCTCTTTCAACGTGCGCGTGGTCGCAGGTGATGGCTCTTTCAGCTTCCACACCCCCCACATGGACACCACCCCAAGGGCTGCCTGGGAAAGGAAAATGGCGGTCCAGCTGGCAAACGAAAGCATGATTCCGCCAAGGACCGGGGCCAGCATGGGCGCCAAGGAGCCAATGACCGCCATGTGGGCCATGGCCCGTTCCCTTTCGGCTCCATCGAAACAGTCTTTGGTCATGGCCAGGGCCAGGGTCGCCGCCGCTGCAGCGCCAAATCCCTGCAGAATGCGGCCGGCGACGAGCATGTTCGGACCGTTTGAGAGATAGCAGACCAGGCAGGCCAGGATGTAGAGGGAAATCCCGGCCATGAGGACAGGCTTGCGGCCATAGCGGTCTGACAGGGGGCCATGGACGAGAAGAGCCAGACTGAAGCTGACGAAGAATCCCACCAAGGTCAGGTTGATGGCGGCTTCTGTGCAGCCCCACACCTTGGTCAGGGTCGGCAGGGCCGGCAAGTACATGGCTGTGGACAGGGGCGGGAAGGCGGCCAGGAGGATGAGGATGAGTAAGGTCTTGATTTTTGAAGATGGTGTGCTTTTCATGGCCATGGTGGATTGTCAGAATGAGAGTGTGCAAGGTGGTCCAGTTACGCCCTGGGTCTGAGGCCGGCAAGAGGAATCAGCCGCATTGAGGAAGTCGGGCCGGCCTGCCAAGACCGGCAGACCCAGAAGCGCAATTCTTGACTTTGGCCCAGCCGCGGGTACGGGTTTGGTATCCAACCGCTTCACAGCCAATCTTTTTCAGGAGACAGAGATGGACAAGCAGATCATTCTGGATGCCTTCATGTTCCGTCACGCATGCAAAGAGTTCGACCCGGATGTTAAAATTTCAGAGGAGGATTTTCTGTTCATCCTGGAAACAGCGCGCCTTTCACCCAGCTCTTTCGGCTTCGAGCCCTGGCAGTTTCTGGTGGTTCAGGACATGAAGTTCCGGACCAAGTTATTGCCGCACACCTGGGGAGGCAAGACCCAGATCCCCACGGCAAGCCATTTTCTGGTCTGCCTGGCCATGAAGACCCCGCTGCTCAAGTTCGACAGTGTTGGGATCTCCGATTTCATGCGCAACATCCAGGAACTGCCCGAGGACCGCATCACCGCCCGCACAGAATACTACGCCACGTTCCAGCAATCCGATTTTCGCCTGTTGGACAGTGACAGGGCCATGTTCGACTGGGCCTGCAAGCAGTGCTACCTCGCCCAGGCCAACATGATGACCGCAGCCGCGCTCATCGGCATTGATTCCTGCCCCATCGAAGGGTTCGTACAGGAGAAGGTGGATGAGACCCTGGCCGAGGATTTCGGCGTGGACCTGAACGAGTATGGGGTGGCCTACATGCTGGCCTTTGGGTATCGGGCCAAGGCCCCCAAGCGCAAGACCCGTCGGCCCCTGGAGCAGATTGTGCGTTGGTTCTGATCCTCTGTCGCCTGAAAAAATCGCAAACACACCTTGGCAGTCAGGTCAGCCGGGAATCCTGCCTCTGGCCAGCATCAGCCCTTGGGAAGGGCCTGGCGCACCATCTTGGAGGGGGGGTGTTTGGAGTCGAAAACAAGATGTCTGACCAGCAGAATTTTCCTCCACCGGCCAGGCCGGTCAGGGTTCTCTGTTCTCCCGCTCGCCGCGCAGTTCGAAAACGCCAAGTCCGAGAAGGAGAACCAGCATGGCCAGTCCCGTGCCCGTCACGCCAGCCCATCCAAAATGCTTGAAGCCCACCCCGGAAACTGTGATTCCGGCCGATCCTCCCAGATAATACCATAGGATGTAGAGGGAATTTGCCCTGCCTCGGCTGGAGGCAAGTTTGCGGTTCATGCTGCCCATGGCTGCGGCGTGGACAGCGAAGAACCCCGTACAGGCCATGCACAGGCTGAAGGCCACGGTCCATAAGAGAGGAATGTGGCTCAGCAGCAAAGCTGCGGCCAGGATCAAGGTGCCCAGGATCATGGTCAGTCCGTTGCCGAAGCGATTGCTGAATTTCCCGGATAACGGTGCGATGATCACGCCTGCAATGTAGTTCATGTACAAAAGGGTGATGGCGTTGGTGCTCAGGACAAAGGGCGGGGCGCTCAGGTAGAAGGGGAGGTAATTGAAGGTCGCCCCGAACACGAACATGGCCCCGAATCCGACAGTGAAGATGGCCAGCATGGGGGGACGGCGCATGAGGCTGAAAAATCCTGGGCCCTGACCTGGCTTCTCAGTGGGCTTGCGTTCTGCCGGGAGCAGGATTGCCGCTGCCAAGGCCGCGATCAGCACCAGGACCGACGTTGTGACAAAGGCGTATCTCCAATGCAGGGGAGGATGAATCCAGCCGCCCAGAAGCCGGCCGCCCAAACCTCCGGTCACGGTGGCTGCAATGTAGGAGCCCATGACCACATTGAGCCGTTCCAAAGGGAGATTCCGGGCCAAGTAGGTGGCCAGGCAGGTGGTCAGGGCCGGAATAAAGAGGCCCTGAATCAGCCGCAGGGCAATGAGAACGTCAATGTTGTGCACGAGGGCGCAGGCCAGACCGGACAGGGATATGACTGCCCCGCCCAGGATGATGAGGGGCTTGACCGGGTATATGTCCGCCAGACGGCCGAAAATCAGGGTGGACAGGGCCACGCCCAGGATGACCATGGATACTGTCTGGGACGCGCGGGAAATGGATATGCCGAATTCCGTCTGCAGCACTGGCAGGACGGGCTGGACCAGGTACATGGTCGAAAAGCTGGCCGAGACTAGAAAAAAAACAAGGGCCTGCAGGGAAAAGGAGGATAATTTCATGTTTGTGTGTCGTCGAGGGTGTGGTCAGAAGGGATCATTCTTCCGTATGACACAGAATGCAAGCGTAAATTCAACGAGTTGAGGAAGAATACAGGGGACGGGAAGGCCAGGGACAGGACCGGTATGGGGGGCTACTCGGTTTGCATTGGCCCCCCCGCCCCGGTCGTTTCATCCAGCAGCATGGGCAGATGGGGAATGCCAGCCTCGTCGAACTCCTGGCCACAGACTGAAAATCCGTGCCGCATATAGAAATGGCAAGCCTGGGTCTGGGCGCGCAGGGTAAAGCGATGGAATCCGTTTCTGCGGCATTCGTCGAGCATGAACCGTAAAAGGGCGCTTCCATGTCCCTGCCCACGCCACGCCCGGCGGACGGCCAGACGCTGCAGCAGGGCTCTGTCGCCCAGAAAGCGGATGCGGCCGCAGGCCACTGGCTCGCCACACACTTCTCCGAGGACATGGATGGATGCGTCATCGTGCTCATCCATTTCGTCACGGCAGGATATGCCCTGTTCCTCCATGAAGACGATGGCCCTGACCATGAAGACCCTGATCAGTTCGGCGGGAGTTGCGACGCGTATGAACATTGGTGCACAAGGATGGCGCCGGGTTGGACCCGGCGCCTGGCTTATTTTGCGGGCTCTGCAGGAGATGCGGGAGCCGGCGCGGTTGCGTTCTGCTGAACGGACGCGGCAGGAGCAGCGGGTTTATCGACTGTTGCGTTGACCTGCTCCTTGATGAGCATGGGCATGACGGACTTGGTCAATTTCTGAATATAGCCCTTGTCCCAGGCCATGCCCAGGGCCACGAGGATGGCCAGGATCACGGCCCAGCGCGTCCAGGGAGTTTTCTTTTCTGCAAAGGGGTCGCTCAAGGAGCGTTCCGCGCCCTTGGGCAGTTCGGCGACCTTGGTCAGGGTGGTGCCGAAGGGGATGTTGATGCTGGCCTTTGTGTTCACGGCCCATCCACAGGCGTCCAGGATGGGGCCGAGGTTGCGCTGTCGCAGCTTCATATAGGCCATGAGCATGGATGGCCCGGAGATGAACAGGATGATACCGGCGATGGCCAGGGGCATCTGCCAGAGAGGCAGGGACATGAAACCACCCAGCACCGTGGCCACCGCTGTGCCGATGGCGCCCAAGGCCAGGCCGATGGCGGCGAAGATACCGGCGAACTTGCCCACGTCAAAGGGTGCCTTGGCCGCCTGCGGAGTGGCCGGAGCACTGGCGATGCTCGCTTCGGCTCCAGCATCCACAGCCTTGTCCTTGGAGGCTGCGAATTTTTCGATCTGCGTCGTGATCATGCGGGCAACGCGTTTGTACGGAGCCCAGAACGCCTGGCGGACGCTGATGGGGTGGTCTATGATCTTGACAATGGTCGCGTCCCAGTCTCCGCCCTTGCGGTCGTAAAAAACACCGTTGCGGCCGACCATGAGGTTGTCGGCATCTCCCCCGGTAAAGGCCGCGGCGATGGTCATCTGCTCCGAACTGCCGCGACGTTTGCACTGGCAATAGGCCAGGTAGGTCTGGCTCAGGTTGGCCAGGGCGCCGTGGGCATCCGGATTGTCAACCCGAACGCAGAGCTCACAGGCCCGCCCGTCCAGATAGAGAGTGCCGGCCTGAAAGATGGCCTTGCGATCCTGGACGTAAAAATCCCTGAATGCCACGAAATTATTCAGCAGGGGCAACAGGTCACGGGTGTAGTGGACCAGACGGACCACCGCTTCGATGCTGTCGATCTGCTCTGCCAAGCTCAAATCAGCGGCTATCAGGGCGTCCAGATCCTGTCTCGCGCCTCCGGCCAGAATCGTCCGGATCCGATCGATGCCCAGACTTTCTACCTCAGGCCCGGCTTTGGCTGCCTGCCAGGCTTCGTAGGGGGCAAACGCGGCCTGGATCTGTTTCCACTGGCCCGGCTCCAGGGTGTTTGTCTCACCAAGAAGGGGCTTGATGACCATGGCTTGCAGGGAGGCCATGATGCCCGACCAGGCCGGATTGAGCCCTTCGGTCAGGGGCAAGGGTCGCCCGGATTCGATTCGGGCCAGGGGGAAGCGTTCCAGCTCGGCCGTGGCTGCTGTCAGATCCTGGGGAGAAAGGATTTCGTAGGTCTGCGAGGCCGGATTGAGGGGTTCCTGGGCTTTGGGATCGTACGTGGCCAGGGCGCAGCGGGTGAAATAGTCGTTGATCTTGGAGCGTACGGACTGGAGCACCGCGGCCGCTTCAGACGTCTTGTCCCCGAGGGGCAGCACGACCTGGGAGTTGGCCAGGGCCTCATCCCACCAGGCGGCGTATTTGGTTGCGGCATCGAAAAAGGCGGTGACCAGTTCCACTCCGATGCCGGGAGCCCCACTGCGATCATTGACCGTTCCCTCGCAGGCCATGATTTCCCCGATAAGTTGACTCAGGGCGGCGTCGTCGGTGCTGGCGGGGGTGACAACCCCATCGCCGTTCAATTTGGAGTCATGCAGCAGGGTTTCGGTCCCGGCCAGGTCGGCGATACTGATGCTCGTGGCCGTGGGCTTGCCGAGATAGGCCAGAATCTGCTTGGCTGAGGCCAGCAGGCCCTTGCCCTCCGGGGTGGTGGCATCGATGGCCGCCAGCGGCAACGTGTCCGCCATGGACAGCAGGGGGGTTTTGTCCTTCAAAAGACTGGTGACCCATCGGGCAGCAGCGAGAACTTCCGGCACACGGACCCGGCCATCCGTGTCTGTATCGAGCATGGCCAGGGTGCGCGGGTCGAATTCCAGGCCATGCACCGGACAGCTCAAGGCCGCCCACAGTTTCTGGTCCAATTCGTCCAGGTGCTGGATATCCTCGGCCGTCTCCAGTCGGACCTGGTCGAATCCACCCAGGCGGAAAAACCGCCAACGATGGGGTTGGGAACCATTCATGATTATTTCCTCCGATAAAAACGTTGAGATAGGTCAACCGCCTCTTGCCCACTGCGCCGGGTTATCTGTGGCTTTGTGTCATCAGAATTTGGGAGGTGTGTCCCGGTCCAGCCTTTGCCTAACCATTATCTTTATTAGCAGAATGGTGATGAAGGGTAAAGTAACCTTCACTACATTTCTGTCGAGGAGGATGACGTTGTTTTTGTCCGCACTGAACGGACAAGGACTCGCCTGTCTGTATTGGGGACCGGAAGCGCCTGCGTAAAAAACCGGGAGCCTCTCAAGGAGAGGCTCCCGGTGCGCAAGGAGAGAAAAATGCGGGTCGGGTTCACCGGCCCGCCCTGGTTATTTGAGATGGTCGGAAAGCACTTCGGCGATGTGCCGCACGGCAAAGCCGGATTTGTTCTTTTCGGCGCCTCCGCGCAGCTGCATGATGCAGCCGGGGCATTCAGTGACCAGCACTTCCGCGCCGGTGCGGCCGGCGTCATTCAGCTTGTGCTTGAGGATCTGTTCGGACACGCCCGGGAACTTGGCTGAGTAGGTGCCTCCGAATCCGCAGCAGACCTGTTCCAGGTCAGCCTGAGCGTATTCGTAGCCACCCAGGGCCAGAAGCTTTCTGGGCTGCTCGACCACGCCCATGCCTCGGCAGAGGTGGCAGGGGGCATGCATGGTGGCCCGCTCCTGGGTTTGCTTGAACTTGTCTGCGGTCACGCCCAGCACATCGGTCATGAAGGCCGAGAAGGGGATGACCTTGTCCGAAAACGCCTTGGCTGCGGTGTCGTTCTCGCCCAGCAGGAAGGGGTAGTTGTGACTCAGGTGCGAGGCGCAGGATGCACACAAGGTGACGATGTAGTCGTAGTTCCCGCTCATGGCCTCGATGTTCTGCTTGGCCACGTCGATACAGGCCTTTTTCTCGCCCATCATCTGCAGGGGAAGCCCGCAGCAGGACTGTTCCATGGGGAAGTCCACGTCCACGTCGTGCGCACCCAGCACCTTCATGGCCGCCTCCAGTTGCTCCGGATAGACGAAGTCCTGCACGCAACCAGAGAACAGGGCGATGCGGTACTTGGGCGCTGACACGCGGGGCTTGAGGCTTTCGAAGCGGTCCCGGAAGGGTTTGGCGGCGATGGCCGGCAGGGCCTTGAACCCGTGATCCTTGGCGAAGATCTGGGGCAGGTGCCGGATGTACTGCGTCCCGCCGGTCAGGGGCCGCTGGGCCAGCTTGGCCGTGCGCAGGAAGCTGTGGAAGAGTTTGCGATTCTTCATCAGCTTGGCCAGCAGGAGAGAGGGCAGGGGGTGGCCTTCCTTGTCCAGGATGCGGGCGTGGATTTCCTTGATCAATCTGGGCAGGTCAATGCCGGCGGCACAGATGTGCTTGCATGCTTCGCAATTGATGCAGTTCTGGACCAGGTTCTTGGCCTTGTCCTTCCCGTGGAAGAAGTAGGTCAGGATCAGGCCGATGGCACCGATGTAGATGTGCCCCATCTGGTGCCCGCCGACCATGCGGTAGACCGGACAGACATTGGCGCAGGCCCCGCAGCGCACGCAGCGGAGCACCTGGGCAAACAGGGGATCCTTGGCCATTTCACTGCGCCCGTTGTCCAGGAATACGATGTGCATTTCTTTCTTGCTGCCGGGCGCGGTCTGACATTCGTTGGCCCCGCTGATCCAGGTCACGTACGAGGTGATGGCCTGGCCCGTGGCGTTCTTCGGCAGAACACGCAGCACTTTGAGGGCGTCTTCAAGGGTCGCGCAGAGCTTGTCGATGCCGGTCAGGGCCACATGCACCCGGGGCAGGGTGGTGGTCAGACGGCCATTTCCTTCGTTGGTGACGATGCCAATGGTGCCGGTTTCAGCGATGGCGAAGTTGCATCCGCTGATGCCCATGTCCGCTTCGGCGTATTTCTGGCGCAATTCGCGCCGGGCCACCTTGACCAGGCGTTGGATATCCGTGGACTGATCCTGCTGGGTGACCTGGGAGAAGAGTTCGGCCACCTGGTAGCGCGAGAGGTGGATGGCAGGCATGACCATGTGGCTGGGACCTTCTTTGCGGAGCTGGATGATCCACTCGCCCAGGTCGGTCTCGGTCACCTCCAGATTGTCCTTTTCCAGGCGGTGGTTGAGGAGGGTCTCTTCGGCCGTCATGGACTTGGACTTGACGATCTTGCGGCATTTGTTGTCCCGGGCAATGCGGGCGATGATCTCATTGGCCTCATCACCGGTCTTGGCCAGGTGCACATGCACCCCGTTGGCCTCGGCCTTGGCCTTGAACTCGGCGTACAGCTCGTCCAGCCTGCCCAGTCCGGCGTCCTTGACCTTGGCCACTTCCTCGATCAGTTGTGCGATGTCGTATTCGCGGAAAGCGTTGGCCCGGCCAACGGGATAGGCCGTGGCGAACTTGTCCATGGCCCCGCGCAGGAAGGTGTTTTCCAGGGCCTGCTGCAGTTCCTTGTTGTATTCGGAAAGATTTTTGGCCTTCTGCATTATTTGTCCTCCAGAATCAGGATGTGCAGTTCCAAGGGCCCATGCACGCCCAGGGCCAGGACGCGTTCAATGTCCGCCGTGCGGCTGGCGCCGGTGACAAAGGCCAGGTAGTTGGGCTTTTGGGTCATGTATCCCTTGAGCTCTGCGTACATGTCCTCGGCCGTGGCCCGAATGCGGGACTTGGGGATGACCGCGACATGGATTTCACTGACCATGGTGGCGATGCGCAGCTCTTCGCTGGAAGAATCGAGCACCAGGGAGCCTGTTTCGCCGATGCCGTAGTCAGCCACGGTGAAGCCGATATCAATGCCGGCCAGGTGGTTCCGCAGTCCGTCCTTGATGACGGAAATCTCGCGGCTGGCGGCCTGCTTGACCAGCTCGGCCATGTCGGCCTCGTTCAGGCCCGGTGCGGCGATGATTTTTCCCCATTGCTTCAGCTCGCACAAATCCTTGCCCTTGTCGGACAGGGATTCCTCGCATCCGCTCATGAGCAGCTGGCAGGCTTCCTTCTGGGCGCACAGATCAACGGTATAGGCGATGGCCTGCGTCAGGGAGTCCACTTCCGAGACAATGGCCGACACGATTTCGGCTTTTTTCTTGAACTTTTCTAAAACCTCTGGGGCTGGTCCCATACGTCCTCCTGGGATGAGTTCATTGTGTACATTTTATTGGCACGATGCATGCCAGGATGCAATGGTTATCTTGAGTTTGTAATTTCAGCTCCCTACATATCCGCCTCAAAGTATTTCAGGATATGCCGGGGCAGAATTGCGGAATTTCACCCAACACGGATGTGGGCAATGCCCCAGAGTAAAGCCCTGGCATGGGGCTTTCCAAATTCCGGGCAGAAGGCCAGGGCGTCCACTCTCCATCAGCCCATCCAGGCCGTCAGCGAGTCAACCCACGCCTGACAGGTGGCTGGCTTCCGGTGCGCGCACGACCTGAGTCGGACGGCCTGCATCGGGAAAGGATACAGTCCTCCTATTGGAGTTTGGAGGTGATGTTGTCCCTGATCCAATGAGCGTCCCACCATTCGATGGGCTGGACCTCCAGACCCGAGATGAGCATTCCGAAATGGAGATGATCACCGCCGGCCATGCCCGTGGCGCCGGTCTTGCCGATAATCTGCCCGCGCTGGACCGTATCCCCCTTGCGGACGTGGATTTCACTCAGGTGCGAATAGAGGGACTGCAGCCCGAAACCGTGGTCCAGAACCACCACATTGCCGTAGATGCCCATGAATTCGGCCAGGATGACCCGGCCCGTGTTTCCTGCGGGAACAGGGGAGGCCACCAAAGAGGCCAGATCCACTCCCAGGTGGGTTTGATTGTCCACGGCCTTGCCCTGGTAGAGATAGGTGCGGTTGTCGGCGAAGCCAGCCATGGGTGCGCTGTTGGGCAGACGGATGAAGGGGCCGTTCCAGAGCATTTGGGGGACGGTGTCCTTGCCGAGCTGGAGCAGTGCGTTGACGTTCTTGGCCCGCAACTCGGAATTGACCTTGAGAAAAATATCGATGGGCTGGCTCAGGTTCGGATAGATCTCGGTGAACTGGCCCATTTTCGATTGCAGGAAGTTGTCAGAGATGGAAATGCTGTCGTGCTTGAATTTCTTGGGCAGGGGGCGAAAGAAAAAACCGACAGAGACTTCGTTGCCGGCAAGGTCCGTGGCGAACAGGGACGGGGTGACGGATTTGGAATCCAGACGGTAGGGAACGGCAAAAAAACAGAGATATTTTCCAGGCTGGTAGGGATAGCCGGGGAAAAAGTAATCCCCCATCCTCACGCCAGACATGGCCAGCTCCTCGTCGGTACTGTACACGAGCAGCCCTGCGCCGCCCTGGTTGACGTTGTGCTGGCCGGAAAGGACGGACACCATGGGCGGTTTGGAGTCTATGTTCAGCTCACGCACGATCTGGGCCTTGTTGCCCCTGCCGAAATGGTGCCAGGAAGTGTCGGTGACGGAAACAGTGAGGGTCAGGGGCTCGTTTTTGATCCCGGTTTTCGGCAGGGAAAATTCCTCCCGCAGTTCTGTTGTTCCTTCCGGGAGCTCCTTGCTGACGATGTCCAGGGTGTTCGAACCCTGCTGGATGGCAACCCTCAGGGCGCGCAGGTCAGAGTCCTGATCTGATGACGTGACAGTGAAGATTGTCCGTGCGCTGGCTCTGGAATGCTCTGGGGTCACGGAGAGCACAGGAGGCTTCCATTCGGCCTTGACGTAGTAGAGTCCGCCCAGGGCTCCCGCCAGAAGGAGGATGACGATAAAAAAGACGGTGGAGATGCGGCTGTTCATGTAAGTCATGCTCTCTGTTTGATGTGTTCGTGAAGAAGGCAGACGAAAATTGGTCGCCCGCGAGGAGAGGATGAGAAGGGGAAAAAGATCATGCCCGTCCGTACGGTGAAAGCATGCTACCGGCCGTGATGGGATTTGGCAAGAGACGGAAAAGTTCAGTTTTCGAGCAGACCTTGAAGCATGCGTCGGAGCAGATCGGCCTTGACCAGGCTCTCACGCCAGGGCCGCGGGATGGCGGCGGCCCCATACCACGCCCCTGCCAACTGGCCGTAGGCGGCCATGGCCCGGCGGCCGTACTGTCTGCAGGACAGCGCACCTTTGGCAAAGGAGTCGGCAGCACAAAAGGATTCCACTGCCATGCGCAGAGCCGACATGGCCGCAAGGGAAAACCGCGTGTCTGGTTCATCCAGGGCCGGTGGGGGAACCTGGGCAAGGCCAGGGTCGTGCCGGGCGTGGCGGAGAATATCTGCTTTGCCATGACCGCCCAAGGACATGAAGATCATGGCCGTGAGCAGGGCACAGGCCTCCAGGCTGTGTGGTCCGGCATGGGTGGTGCGGGTGGTCTGGGCGCAGGCCTCCAGCGCTTTTTCCGGAGATCCGTAAAAAAAGATGGCTACAGGCGCCATGCGGGCCAGACAGACGTCTCCCTCTGAACCATGATCTTCAGGGTCCCAGGTCTTTTCGAAGCGCACAATGGCCTGTCTGACAGACTCGTCAATGAACGCGCAGGTCTCGGTGGCGCTCAGATGTCCGTAGCGAAACCAGCTGGCGTAACGGATCATCTGGTCCCGCTGATCCACGGCGGCCATTTCGGTCAGGCTTTCAGCCAGGGCCAGGGCCATGGATGTCCCGTCCCCAAAGAGGCCGCAGGGCAGGGGGGCGTCAGGGAAGACCGTCTGGCTGGACCCGGCCAGGGCCTCACAGACCGCAAGGCCCAGAAGGCTGCCCAGGGCGCGGTCGGGATCACACCTTGGCACGGGTTTCGGCTTCCATGGCGTACCGGGCCTGTTCCTGTTCATAGGCCTGGGCCAGGTCGCGCAAAATGGTCAGGGATTCCTGGGCTTCTCTCAGGTCCAGCTTGCGGATGGCGAAGCCGGCGTGAATGATGACATAGTCTCCCAGGCCCGCCTCCTGGTCCAGGAGCATGAGTGATGCACTGACGAAGGTATCGCCTTCGCCGACCCGACATTGGGCCACGCCGTTGGTGATGGATTCAATTCGTGCGGGAATGGCCAGACACATGGTGCCTCCTTCAGATCTGGGTGCAGGTGCCGCCGGCCTTCTCGATTTCCCTGATGACGGACGCAATCATCGCGGGCATGCAGGCTTGGGCGGTGGGGGAAAGTTCCAGGGCCATGGAATGATAGTCAGAAGGCTCCATGCCGATGACGATGGCTTCGGGCCGGTTGCCGACCAGTTCGCACATGCCGAGGGTGTCCACCAGGTCTGTCTGGTGCATGGAATCCCGGAAGGCCAGGCTTTTGCGCAGGTCGTCGCCCACGAGGCGGTACACGGCGCCCGGCTTGTCATCACAGAGCACGGCATCGCAGACAATCAGGTGGTCCGCTTCCATGATGGGTCCCATCAGCTTGGTGCCCATGGTGCCCCCGTCCATGAGGGTGACGTTGTCGGAAAACGTATATTTGGTCAGCATTTCTTCGATACAGCGCACGCCGATGCCTTCATCGGTGAAAAGAATGTTGCCCACACCAAGAACAAGAATGCGCTTGTCCGACTCGGTCATTGGCCCTTCCGCGTTGAGGGATAAAGTGTCCCGCCGCGCGCATTGCGGGACGGGATCAAGGAGGGAAGGGGCCCCGAAAAGGGGCCCCGGTTCGTTACAGAATCTTGAACTTGCGAACCTGGTTGGTTCTGGAGTCGATGACATGCACGCCGCAGGCGATACATGGGTCGTAGGAATGCACGGTGCGCAGGATTTCCACAGGACGTTCGGCGTCGGCGATGGGCGTGCCGACCAGGGCTTCCTCCACGGCCGAGAGCTTGCCTTCGGCGCAGCGCGGGCCGAGGTTCCAGGTGGAGGGCACGACCAGCTGGAAGTTCTCGATCTTGCCGCCCTTGATCCGGATCCAGTGGCTCAGGCCACCGCGCGGGGCGTTGACAAATCCGACACCTTCGGCCTCGTCGGGCATCTTCCAATCCTGGTAGATCTTGGTGTTGCCGCGTTTGACGTTGTCGGCCAGTTCGTTGACCCAGTCCATCATCTTGTCGGCGATGACCTTGGTCTCGATGCCGCGGGCGGCCGTGCGGCCCAGGGTGGAGAAGAGGGCGGCCGGGCCCACGCCCAGGTAATTCAGGACGTAGTCGACGGTCTTTTTCACTTCCGGGTGCCCCTTGGCATAGGCGACCAGCACTGTGGCCAGGGGTCCGGTTTCCACCGAGGTCTTGTTGTAGCGGGGGGCTTTCATCCAGGAGTAGCGGTCCCGGTCCTCGTAATTGGTGTACTGGGGTTCGGTCACGCCCTGGTAGGGGTGATGATCCTTGTCGCCCTTGTACCAGCTGTGGCGCACATGCTCGGTGATGAGCTTGGGATCGAACGCGTTGACCTTGCTGATGTCCCGGTTGTAGAGCACCCCGGCGGGCAGCCAGCGGCTGTTCATGTCGCTTTCCACGTAAGGAAATTCGCCGAAGCTCATGAAGTTGGTGGTGCCGCCGATGCCGGCCCAATCCTTGTAGTAGGACGCCACGGCGAGGAGGTCCGGGATGTAGCATTCATCGATGAACTGTTTGGTTTCCTTGAACAGCTCGACGAATTCGGTGATCCTCTTTTCGGTCAGGCCATCATAGCAGGTCACGCCGCCCACCACGGTGAACTGGGTGTGCGGGTTCTTGGCGCCGAACACGGCCATGGCCCGGGCAGCCTTGACCTGCAGGTGCAGGGCTTCCAGGTAATGGGCTGTGGCGATGAGGTTGACTTCGGCCGGCAGGTAGTAGGCCTTGTGTCCGCCCAGGAAATAGGCGTTGGTGAAAATACCCAGCTGACCTGAGTCGACCAGACCTTTGACCTTGGTCTGCACGGCCTTCAGGTCCTCGGCCTTGGTCTGACGGGGAGAGATGGAATTGGCGATGGACGCGGCCTTGACGGGATCGGCGGTCAGAGCCCCGGTCACGTCCACCCAATCCAGGGCGTGAAGATGATAAAAGTGTACGATATGGTCGTGCAGGAACTGGGCGGCCAGGACCAGGTTGCGGATCAAGCGGGCGTTGTCGGGCAGTTTCTTGTCCACGCCCACGGCATTGTCCACGCAGCGGGTGGAGGCCAGAGCGTGGGTGTAGGTGCACACACCGCAGGAGCGCTGGGTGAAGTGCTGGGCGTCACGGGGATCGCGGCCCTTGAGGATCAGTTCCAGTCCGCGGAAGAGCTGGGAACTGGACCAGACATTGACGACCTTGCCCTGGTCCACTTCCACTTCGATTTTCAGGTGGCCTTCAATGCGGGTGACTGGATCCACCACGATGGGTCCCTTGTAGGTTTTGTCCATGGGGGTGGCGACGACACCCGGGGCTTGGTTGGGTTTGCAACCGGACATATATGCTCTCCTTATAATTCAGTAATGGTTGAGCCGAACGCAGCGGACAATTACGCTTCCTCGTAGAAGGGCGACGCAGCATCCCAGAAATTGGGCTCGCTGCAACCGATGCAGGGATGGCCGGCTTCCACGGGCCAGTTCGTCTGGTTGAACTTGACCTTGGGACAGTTGTTGTACGTGGTCGG
>JAAYCS010000184.1 GCA_012729655.1 Desulfovibrionales bacterium
CCGCCTTCGGGCTGTCCCTGCTCCTTTTTGCCGTGTTCAGCGTATTCTTCAAATATTCTTCCATCGGCATCGCCATGCGGGCCACGGCCTTTGATCAGCAGGCCGCGCAATCCATGGGCATCGGCATCAAATCCATCTTCGCCCTGTCCTGGTGCATTGCGGCCGTGGTTTCCAGCATCGGGGGAATCATCCTGGGTAACATCAACGGGATCAACGCCCAACTCGGGCACCTGGGCCTGAAGGTTTTTCCGGCCGTGATCCTGGGTGGCCTGGACAGCCTCCTGGGCGCTGCCCTGGGCGGTCTCATCATCGGGGTATTGGAAAACATCTGTGAAGGCGCAGCCAAGGACCTTTTCGGGCTGGGCGGATTCAAGGAGGTGGCCTCGTTCATCGTCCTGGTCATCATCCTGATGGTTAAGCCCTATGGACTTTTCGGGACTAAGGAGATTGAACGGGTATGAGCATGCACAAATGCGGACTTTTTTACACCAGCTACCGGGCCGAGGATGGGCTCTTCCGCTCGAAATTCCAGAAATCCTGCCTGGTCCTCTTCTTCGCCGTTCTTCTGGTCTGTCCGCAGTTCCTGAATTCCTACGTCATGTCCGTCCTGAACCTGATCCTCATCGCGGTCATCGGGGCCGTGTCCCTCAATCTCCTGACCGGAATCTGCGGGCAGATGTCCCTGGGCCACGGCGCCTTTGTGGGGATGGGCGCCTATGGGGCGGCCATTCTTTCCAACCTGGGCCTTCCCTTCTTTCCCGCCCTCCTGGGCGGGGGCTTCGTGGCCGCCTTGGTCGGCATGGTCTTCGGCATCCCGTCCCTTCGCCTCAAGGGCATCTACCTGGCCATCTCCACCCTCGCGGCCCAGCTGATCCTGGAATATGTCTTCCTGCATGCCTCTGGTCTGACCGGTGGGGCAAACGGTCTGCCCGTCAATGCCCCGCATGTCCTGGGGTACGCCTTTGATTCGGATGCCAGAATTTTCTACCTGATCCTCTTTGTGACCACCCTCTGCGTCCTGGCCGTCAGTAACGTGGCCCGCACCCGCCCTGGCCGGGCTTTCGTGGCCATCCGGGACTATTATCAGTCGGCCGAGAACGTGGGCGTGAATCTCTTCGCCTTCAAGCTGCAGGCCTTTGGTCTCAGCTCGTTCCTGGCCGGCATCGCGGGCGGGCTGTGGGCGCACTACACCATGTACATCACGCCGGAGCAGTTCTCCATGGGCCTGTCCATCAGCTACCTGGCCATGATCATCATCGGCGGGATGGGTTCGGTGCTGGGCTCCATCTTCGGGGCAATTTTCATCACCCTGCTTCCGGAACTTCTGAACCTGCTGATCTCGTCCCTGGGCGGTCTTGCCCCTGACCTCAGTGCCATCATGATCCCCCTGAAGGAAGGGGTCTTCGGCCTGATGCTGGTCCTGTTCCTCATTTTCGAGCCCGAAGGACTGGTCCGCCAATGGCGCCTGACCAAGGCCTATTGGAAGCTCTATCCCTTTGCCTATTGAAACTCCGGACCCGCTGTCCGGAATAAACCTTTTGCCCGGAGTAGCTATGAAAAAGCACCTTGTCCTGATTCTCTTGGTTTTGATGGCAAGCTTGGGCTCGGCCTCAGCCGCCTACAAGGTCGGCATCCTTTCGGACCTGACCGGAGGCACGGCCAGCGTGAGCCCGCCCTATGGCGAAGGCGTCAAAGCATGCATCGCCTACGTGAACGAGAACGGCGGTATCGCGGGCCAGCCCATCGAATTCATTCAGGTGGACTACGCCTACAATGTGCAGCAGGCCCTGGCCGCCTACAAACGCTTCCTCTCCCTCGGCATCGTGGCCTTGCAGGGCTGGGGGACGGGCGACACCGAAGCCCTGGTCAAGTTCGTGGCCCAGGACAAGATCCCGGTCTTCTCAGCCTCCTACTCGGCACACCTGATGGACCCGGCCAAGGCCCCCTACAATTTCACCTCAGCCCCGGACTATTCCACACAGGGCCGGGCCGGCCTCAAATACCTGCGGGAGGCATGGACCCAGCCCCGGCCCCCAAAGCTGGCCTTTGTCTTCCCGGACAACCCTTACGGCACCGCGCCCATCCCGGCCATGAAGGAATACGCCAAGGAGCTGGGCTTTGAGGTCGTGGGGCAGGAAAACGTGGACCTGAAGGCCATCGACGCCACCCCGCAGCTGTTGAGTCTCAAAAAGGCTGGGCCGGATTTCATCTGGACAGGCGGAACCACCCCGTCCACGGCCGTGATCATGAAGGACGCTCAGAAGCTGGGCATGACAAGCACCTTCCTGACCAACATCTGGAGCAGTGACGAAGACCTGTTCAAGATGGCCGGCGATGCCGCCAACGGGCATTTCGGACTGCAGGGAGCGGTCATCTACGGACAGGATGTCCTGGGCATGGGGCTCATCCGCAAGCTGACCAAGGACACCCCGCAGATGACCCACTACATCCGCGGGTTCGTCTCCATGCTGGTCATGGCCGAGGGCATGAAGATGGCTGCGGCCAAAGGCGAGGTGACGGGGGAGAGCATCAAGGCGGCGCTGGAAACCATGCGCGATTTCGATCCCATGGGCCTGGCCCCGGCCGTGAGCTTCTTCCCGGATGACCACCGCCCGAGCATGTCCGTGAACGTCTGCACCTTCAAGAACGGGAAGCTCGAATTCGTGAAGACTGTGGCCCTGGAGCGCAAGAAGGAATGGCTGGGGCACTAGACGCCCCGGGGCCGATCCCGCCTCTGAGGAAAGGCCCCTATGCCGGATGATCCTGGGCCTGCCGTAGGACCACGGCCTTTCGGCAGGCTCACCAACGTCCGCCTGTAAAGGACATACTGCTCTGCGGGCAGATCGACATGGTCGTCAGGCTCACGGATGTGGCCCTACCCAAGCCCGCGCGCACGTTGCATATGAAGGGAGATACGGAAACCCGCCATGAACGTCCTGCAAGTCATGAACCTGGAAGTGGTCTATAACGACGTCGTCCTGGTCCTCAAAGGCCTTTCCCTGGATGTGGCCCAGGGCAGCATAACCACCCTGCTCGGCGCCAACGGGGCGGGAAAATCCACCACCCTGAAGGCCATTTCAGGCCTCCTGGCCGGGGAAAACGGCAAGGTCACATCCGGATCCATCATCTATGACGGGGCAAACATCTCGCGTCTCAGCCCCGAGAAGCTGGTCAGGGCTGGTATTTTTCAGGTCATGGAGGGCCGCCGCGTCTTCGAGGACCTGACCGTGGAGGAGAACCTGCGCTGCGGCGGGTACACCCAGCCCGCGCGCCTTTTTGCGCACAACGTGGAAAAGGTGTACGCGTACTTCCCGCGGCTCAAGGAGCGCCGCCACCAACTGGCCGGGTACATGTCCGGCGGCGAGCAGCAGATGCTAGCCATCGGACGGGCGGTCATGGCCAACCCCAAATTGTTGCTGCTGGACGAGCCGTCCCTGGGCCTGGCGCCCCTCCTGGTGGAAGAAATCTTCGGCATCGTCGGCCGCATCAACAAGGCCGAAGGCGTGAGCGTCCTGCTGGTCGAACAGAACGCCCGTCTGGCCCTGTCTCTGGCCGATCACGGCTATATCATGGAGAACGGGCGCATCGTCATGGACGGGAAGGGGTCCGACCTGCTCCAGAATCCCGACGTGCAGGAATTCTATCTGGGACTCGGGCATGGCGGGGAAAAACGGAGCTATCACGCCATCAAGCACTATAGAAGACGAAAACGCTGGCTGGGGTGAAAGGCCGCTGGCGGCAGGCGATCATGACTTTGCCGCGCCCGATCCGCAGCCTTGCCTGACGCCCGCCCCGGTTTGTCCGTGATCCCTGGCCTGGTGGATTTTGAACCGCCGTGCGGGGCCGCTATGCACAGAAAAACAGCTCAGTCCCTGCACACTTCCAAAGGAGCCTCCATGGAGAGAACACAGGGTTTTTTTCATCAGCGCGAAACCGAGTCCGATGCCAGTCGTGCTGCCCGGCAATGGCAATCTGTCCTGGCCGTGATCCACAGGGCGGCCTCCTTTGAGGGCGAATTCCGTGATCGCTTGCGCGATGCCGGCATGGTGCCCGATGAAATCCGCTCCCTGGATGATTTTTCCTCCATCCCGGTCCTGCGCAAGAAAGACCTGTCCCGCCTGCAGCGGGAAAAGGGCCTTTCCTGGTTTTTGTCCTGTGCGCCCGGCAGACTGTCCCGCATCTACCAGTCGCCCGGACCCATCTACGATCCCGAGGGGAGCAGCCCGGACTACTGGGGGTGGACCGAGGCATTTTTTGCCGCCGGGTTCCGTGCGGGGGACCTGGCCCAGATGACGTTCAGCTATCACCTTACCCCGGCGGGGCTGATGCTGGAAGAGCCGCTGCGCAGCCTCGGATGCGCCGTCATTCCGGCCGGACCCGGCAACTCGGCCTTGCAGCTGCAGCTGCTGCAGGAGCTGCCGGTGACCGGATTCGTTGGAATGACAAGCTTCCTGAAGATCCTTGGTCAGAAAGCCCTGGAAAAAGGCCTTGATCCGAAAAAGGATTTCGGTCTGGAAGTGGCCTTCGTGGCCGCCGAACGATTATCCGAAAGCCTCCGCTCCGAAATCCAGGACATGTTCGGCATACTCATCCGCCAGGGCTACGGTACGGCCGATGCAGGTTGCATCGCCTACGAGTGCCCGGCTTTGGGCGGCATGCACCTGTCCACCCGCTGCCTGGTGGAGATCTGCGATCCGGCCACCGGACAGGCAGTTCCTTGCGGCGAGATGGGCGAGGTCGTCGTCACGCCCTTCACCCTGGAGTATCCCCTTGTCCGCCTGGCCACGGGAGACCTGTCCCGACTGTCCGAAACCCCCTGCCCCTGCGGCCGCACAGCGCCCAGACTCCAGGGCATCCTGGGCCGCGTGGACGATACGGCCAAAGTCAGAGGGCAGTTCCTCTACCCGGCTCAGGTCGCCCAGACACTGGCCCGCTTCCCCCAGATCGTCCGTCATCAGGTGGTTGTCGACAACGTCAGCGGGAAGGATGGGTTGACCCTGCGCGTCGAGACCAGCGGCCCTCTTGACACCGCCCAAGTGGCTTCAGTCTTCCAGGAACATCTCAAGCTCAGGCCTACCGTCATTGTCCTTGGACTTGGGGACATGATCCCGGAAGGGGCGCCCCCCCTTGTTGACAACCGCAAATACGACTAGGGTTTGACTATGACCAAATTCCCGACCAATCCCATCCTCCTCGTGGATGACGAGGACACGTGGCTCCGATCCTTTTCTCTGGCCCTCAAATCCAACGGCATCGACAACATCATCTGCTGCCAGGACAGTTCCGGGGTTCCCGGGATCCTGGCCTCCACGGAAGTGGAGGCCGTCGCCGTGGACCTGGCCATGCCCGGGATTTCCGGCCAGGAACTGATCTCTCTGATTGCAGGGAAATACCCAGACATCCCGGTCCTGGTCATCACCGGCATGGGCCAGGTGGAAACAGCCGTGGACTGCATCAAAAACGGCGCATTTGATTTCTTCGTCAAAACCAATGACAAAAACAGCCTGGTGTCCGGCATCCGCCACGCCATCCAGATCCGTGAGCTCAAACGGGAGAACAGCAGCCTGCGGACCCGTTTTCTGCAGGACACCCTTGAGCACCCAGAGGCCTTCGCACCCATCGTGACCTGTTCCAAGGCCATGCGCTCCATCTTCCAGTATATCGAAGCCATCGCACGCAGCACCCAGCCCGTCCTCATCACGGGGGAATCAGGCGTGGGGAAGGAGCTGGTGGCCAAGGTCATCCACGATCTGAGCGGCCGCCAAGGCGAATTCGTGCCGGTCAACGTGGCCGGCCTGGACGACAACATTTTTGCAGACACCCTTTTCGGCCACAAGAAAGGGGCCTTCACCGGAGCAGACAAGGCCCGGCAGGGGCTGGTCGAAAATGCCAAAGCCGGAACCCTTTTCCTTGATGAGATCGGGGATCTGACCGCCGCGTCCCAGGTCAAGCTGCTGCGCCTGGTTCAGGAGCGGGAATACCTGCCCATCGGCTCCGACGTGACCCGCAAGACAGACGCCCGCATCATCGCCGCCACCAATGTGGCCCCTGGCAGCCTGAGCGAGCCCGACCGCTTCCGGTCCGACCTCTACTATCGCCTGCGCGCCCATCATGTGCACATACCTCCCCTGCGCGAGCGTCGAGAGGATCTGCCTCTGCTGGTGGACCATTTTCTGCGCCAGGGCTGCCAGGGTCGGAAGCGGCCAAGCGTCCCGGCGGAACTTCTGCCCATGCTCTCCGCATATTCCTTTCCCGGAAACGTCCGAGAACTGCGGTTCCTGATCCTGGATGCGCTGAGCTGCTCCGGCGACGAACGCCTGAATATCGACCGGATCAAAGAACATCTCCCCCCAAAGCCCGTGATCCTGGCCAGAAAAGCCATCTCGGACGAAGCGGTCAAACTCGGTTTTGGCCCCGAACTGCCCACCCTGAAGCAGGTGTGCAGGGAGCTTGTGCAGGAGGCCATGCGTCGCACTGGCGGCAATCAGGCCATGGCCGCAAGCCTCCTCGGTGTTTCCCGTCAGGCCCTGAACAAAAGGTTGAATAAGGTGCACCGTATACGCGATGAGTGGGCATGAACAGTGACCACGACGTCCCGTTGCGCCGCCTGAGGGAACTTGAAGCGAAAAATCGGCAACTCCTGCGCGAACTTGAAGACCTGCGTACCCTCATCGACACCCCGCGCAACGTCATGCTTTTCTCCTTCGATCTCAACTACAACTACATCGCCTTCAACCAGGCCCACCGTGACTTCGTCAAACACAACTGGGGCATGGACATCCATCCCGGCATGCACGTTTTCGACATCCTGAACGACCCACAGGAGAAGCTCTCCTCCCTCCGCAATTTCGACCGGGTCCTGGCCGGCGAGTCCTACATCCTGCGCCGAAGATACCGCAAACCCAAAGGCGATGTCGGCTTTTATCAGAACACCTATGTCCCCATCATGCACGGCGGAGAAATCCTGGGCGGAACCGTCTTTGCCCACGACATCACCGAATGGAGCGAACGCGAGGAGGAAGGAAAGAAGTATCGGGCCATCTTTGAAAAGGCCCTGGAAGGCATCTACCGCTCCACGGCTGGCGGCCGCTTTCTGGAAGCCAACCGCGAAATGGCGCGCATCCTGGGTTACGATTCACCCGAAGATCTGATGCGCACGGTCACCGACATCAGCCGGCAGCTCTACTGCGACCCGGTCGACCGGGAACGCTTTTTCTCCATGCTGCGCCGTGACGGATTGGTGAAGGACTATGAAACACGCATGCGCCGCAAGGACGGCAGCGAAATCTGGGTGGAATTCAATGCCCGGGTGGAAAAAAACACCCGGGGCCAGACCGCCTTCATCGAGGGCAAGCTGACGGACATCACGACGCGCAAGGAGGCAGAGCGCAAGGCGGAACTCAGACGGCAGAAAATGATCCAGGCGGACAAGATGGCATCCCTCGGCGTCCTGGTGGCCGGCGTGGCCCATGAAATCAACAACCCGAACAGCTTTCTGACGCTGAACCTGCCCCTTTTGCACGATGTCTGGACAGACTCGCTCAAGATCCTCGATGAATATCACGAAGAACACGGGGATTTCGTGCTCGGGGGAATCAACTATCCCGAGTTGCGACAACAGATGCCGCTGCTGCTGCAGGGCATGATCGAAGGATCCGACAGGATCAAGGACATTGTGTCCCGGCTCAAGGACTACTCTCGGCAACGGCCCCAGGGCGGGAGGGAGATGACGGATCTGAACAACGTGGTCACCGGGGCCCTGGCCTTTGTCCGGCATAAACTCAAATCCGTGGCCCCCGGCTACGTCATCCGCATGGAGCCGGGACAACCAATGGTCCATGCCGACCCCCAGCGCCTCATTCAGGTTCTCATCAACCTGCTGGTCAACGCCACCGAGGCTGTCCCGAACACTGGAGGACAGATCACGGTCCAGGTGCTGTCCCGCTGCGGAGAGAATGCGTCCTGGGCAGGGATCGAGGTCCGGGACAACGGCTGTGGCATTGATCCCATGGATCTCAAATGCATCCAGGACCCCTTTTTCACTACGAAGCGCGAGCAGGGAGGCACGGGCCTGGGACTTTCCATCTCCTCGGCCATCATGCATGACCACGGTGGCAGGCTGGAATTCGAATCCACCCCAGGGCAAGGCACCACGGTACGGATGATGCTGCCCCTGGCGAGCTGATTCATTGATTCTTATGGATCATCTGCGCCTTGCTTCCCAAGCTGGACAACGTGAAGTCAGCAATGCCAGAACCACGTAGCCCACGGCCACCAGGGCCAGGACGGCCAGAACCAGCTTCATGATCAGCCGTGGCCGCTTCCAGAGGGCAAGGGCTACTGCCGCCGCCATGGCCGCGCCGAACAGCGGATGCCCCAGCACCCAGCCCCAGACTGCCGTCACGACCCCGTGCATATCCACCCTACTTTTTCATGTTGACGAACTGCAAAGGCAATTCGAAATCCGTTTCGCGCAGCAGGGCGATGGTCGCCTGCAGATCGTCGATCTGCTTGCCCGTGACCCGCACCTGTTCATCCTGAATGGCCGCCTGCACTTTCACCTTGCTGTCCTTGATGATCTTGACCAGTTTTCTGGCCGAATCCTTGTCGATCCCGTCGTGAAGTTTGATTTCCTGCTTCAGTTGACCTCGACTTGTCTTTTCCGGCTCTCCGAATTCCATGGATTTGGGGTCTATCTTGCGGCGGACAAAATGGGAAATGAGCATATCCCGAACGGCCCTGATCTTCATGTCATCTCCGGTGAGAAGAGAAATGGTCTTGGTCTTGCGGTTGAAGTCGATTTCCGTGTGCACCCCCCGGAAATCATACCGGGTTTCCGTTTCCTTGCGGACATTGTTCACCGCGTTGTCCACTTCCTGCAAATCAAGTTCGCTGACAATATCAAATGATGGCATCGTGCCCTCCTCGTATGTGATTCTGCTCCGTCAACGTAGCCGGAAGCTGCCTTGAAAAACCTCTCGGAGTCAAGTTCACAGGACCTCAACTGCGGCCTTGTCTTTCCTGTGCCAATACGACCGTCTCCCTCATAATCTATGTACAGCATGTGATCGACTTCCTGATCCTCACAAGCAGTCAACAATAAATTTCCAACAAACTATTTGACATTCTCAGGCCATATACTAATGTTTTTTGTACATTAATCGATGAACTACAGTTCTATCATCGAGAATATATATTCATGGAGAAAATATGGAAGTCTATCTCAAGCAGGCAATTGAAATTGTTAAGGCTCAGGCCGCAGTCCGGACCATGAATGAGGAGGAGATCACTTCCCTCATCCGCTCCCTGGCCGAAAGCATCAAATCCGTGGCAGAGGGCGTGACCCCTGTCAGCGAATCAGAACCCGCGGTGGATCCGAAGAACGCCATCCGTGAGAAAAGCGTCATCTGCTGCGAGTGCGGAAAATCGTTCAAGGTGCTGACCAAGCGCCATCTTGCCAGTCATGGCCTCACGCCAGAGGAATACAAGGAAAAGTTCGGCTACAAGAAAGGAACGTCCCTGGTGGCCAAATCCTTGGCCAGGGATCGCCGCAAGACCATGCAAGGCATGAAACTTTGGGAAAAGCGCAAAAAAGCTGTTAAGGAATGATCCCCGCAAGCCCTCTCTCCTGAGGGCTTTTTTTACGGCCTCCCTCCAGGGTCGCAGGCGCACCGCCGCTCCAGCAACCTCTCGTAGAGCATGTCGATCCGTTCCAGCAATTCATCCACGGCACAGGGTTTGAGCAAAAAATCGTTGGCCCCCGCGCGCATGGCGTTCATGGCGATGTCCGTATGGGCGTGGCCGGAAAGAATGATCACCCCGAAATCCTCTCCTTTCAACTCCCGCATCTTGCGCAAAACATCCAACCCATCCAGGTCGGACATCTTGATGTCCAGCACCACGATGTCCACGGGGTTCTTGGTAAACCAGTCCAAGCCGGCCATGCCGGAGTTGGCAGTGGCCACGTTCAGTTTCTTGCGGCGGAGGAATTTGACCAGAGTGGACAGAAACTCCTCTTCGTCGTCAACAAACAAAATCTGGCAGGACTGCAGTGTATTCATGGCAACCTCTCTGGACTAGATTTGCCCGGGACAGGCAATATCACCGAGACGAACGGGCGCGTCCACAGAGGTTTGTAGCGTGATCTCGCCTCGGCCACAAGCGATGACCTTCCCCTGCCCGAGATTTCCCCGACGTGGATGTGTAAAAAGATACACAGCCCCCACCCGGGCCTCGACCCCCTCCGTCACCTCTATTCCTGCCTCCAGGAAGCCGTCTACAATCTTGAGCCGGAATATCTCTCCGCATCCGATTTCAGCCAGAATGGAGCTCCACTGCCTGCCCAGCAAAAAATTTGCCCCAGCTGCCAGGATGCCGAGTATCCCCATGCCTATCGCGACCAGATAGGCATTGATCCCGCTCCATCGGTAGACAACTGAGGGGGAATTGGCCTGCCGGTCCGCTGCGCTGGTGAAAACGTGCACCCCGAAAACCAGGGCCGGATTCTGTTTTTCTCCGTGCTTGTCGCGCACCCTGAGCAGATACGTGCCAGGCCGGGGCTGCGTGCCGACCTCGATATGCCCGCGCCACATGCCCCCGCCAAACCAGTATCCGGTAAAGATCGACTCGGGCACGAGTCGGACTGAACCATCATCAACGTCTCCTTCGATGACAAAATCCTCGATGAGTTCAGTTTTGGGCGGCATGGGCCCGCTGAGGGGATATCGTTCACCTGGGATCAGCCGGATTGTACCTGAAGTGCCGAAGATTCCTGTCCGCAATCCGTCAAACAGGGTGAGCAGGGCCAACGTCAGAAAAATCATGGAGGCAAGCCCGCTCACGCGCTGCAACCGCCAGACACGCTCGGCCCGGATCATGCCGGATCAGCGCCCACGGTCTGCACACAGCGGGACAGCCAGCGCTTACCCATAAAACCCAGACCCATGATAGCAAGGAGAAGACCGCCAAAGACCTTCAGAAAAACCAAGGTGAATTCTTCAGGATTCTGGGCGGCAAAATACATGGAAACGGTCACCGCCCCGAGGACCAGGGCGTTAATGGAAAGAACCAGCATCTTATGCAGAAGGAAGAATTTGTATTCGCTCACAATCAGCTCCTCGTGAGGAGGACGGGATGGCCTGGAGGGTGTGGCCATCCCGCCCTCGGGAATCATTTCTTGAAGATGTCAGTCTTGGTGATGTTCATGAAACGAATGGCCTTCCCCTTCTCTTTCCAATAAATGCGCACTTCATCACCTGCGTCCCAGGTATCCTCTGGGAAACCGAAGTACTCATCTGGCACGCTGAACGTGGCGAGCATTTTCTGGCGGCCGGAATAGATGGTGATGGCCTTTTTGTCCTTGTCGATGGCGGGATACTTCTTGGCCGCGTTCTTCTCCTTGTCGAAGACCAGGGGATGGTCCTTGGCGATGTCCTTCTGCACGTCGACAATGGTAATGGGCAGGTCCTCAATGGCCTGGGTATTGGTGTTGAAGATCTTGATGTACTTCTTGTCGATGTCCAGCTTCAAACGCAACCCGGCCTTGGGGTCAGCGCCACGTTCCATGGGGTCCGTGGGCATGGTGTAGGTATGGGGCGGCAGGATCGCGTAGTCAGGATTCTGGGAATCCATGTTTTTGTCTTCGATAACGGTCACTGTGTGTTTGTCCTTGTCAAAGGCAATGACCCGGCCCTGGTCAACCTTGCCGTATTCCCCGCAACCCAGCACTCCGAAGGTCAGCATGGCGATGGAGAGCAGGAAGAATGTGCGTGTAATATTCATGAGTGTTCTCCTTTGCGTTGAGCGCTGTGCTAGCGGTTCTTCTTCATTGCAATTTCCCTCTTCGCGCCCTGGACCATCTTCACGAAGATGTACACGGACATGCTCAACACCAGCCCGAGGACCAAGGTTGTCGAGGCGGCGTCCAGGATGGACTTGTAGGCGGGAAGCCAGGGCTGAACCAGCTTGAGGAGAATGGAGATCGCACAGCCGACGACAGCCAGACCAAAGGCGACGCGGATGCCGTAACCCTTGATGTACTTGGTGGCCACGGCCCCGACCTGGGCGCCCATTGCTGCGCCGATCAACATGATCAGGGCGGCGACGAGCTCGGTGCGGCCTTTCCAGGTGTAGGTTGCGGCGCCGTACAGACCGGAGATGGCGACTTCAAAGAGGTCGGTTCCGACAGCAACGTGGGTCGGACAGCCAATGAGGTAGATCAGGGCGGGCATGCGGATGAGGCCGCCGCCGATGCCGAGGATGCCGGCCAGCCAGCCAGTGAAGAAACTGACGGCAATGGGCAGCCAGGCCGAGCAGTAGATGCCCGCCTCCTTCAGATGGACCATGGGCGGGATCTTGATCTTGTGCAGCTTGGAGGCGAAGTCGATGCCCTGGACGCTGTCATCAAGGACTTCACCCTTGGCGGCAGCGGCCCGTTCCATCTTCTTGCGCTTGCCCACGTCGTGGAAGACCATCCAGGCGATGCCGGCCAGCAGGGCAATGTAGATCCAGCGCACGACCTTCTCGACGTTGCCGATGCGTTCGAGCCACATGACCATCTGGGCGCCGACCTCGAACCCGACGACGGTGCCGACAAGCATGATGAGGCCAAGCTTATAGTCCACGTTGCCGAACTTGCCGTGCCGCATGGTCGAAATGAGGGATTTGCCGGCCATGTGCGCGATGTCCGTGCCGATGGCGAAGGCCATGGGGAAACCCAGGATGTTCAGACCTGGGGTGACCATCCATGCGCCGCCCATGCCGAAGAAGCCGCCGATGATGCCCACGCCGATACCGAGGATGATCAGGCCGGGCCAGAAAATTTTTACGCCTGCGATGGGCATGAGAACATAGAGCCATTCCATATGCTTATCTCCTTACATCGTGTGGTTTAGTGTCCGGGCAGGCTTTTGGACTTCAGGTCGATGCCGATATGCGACATGATGATGTCCGCCAGCACGCCGAAGATCACGCCCGTGACGGGGATGATGATGATCGTCAGGATCATGAACTGAAAATGGCTCTCGTTGTAAAGATTGGCCCACCAGGCCATCACGCCGCTCAGCTTGCGCGTGTCGGCCACCAGGACGATGGGTGCGGCCCCACCGCCTCCCGCGGCAAAGGCAAAACCAGGACTGAGAATGATCATTGCCATCAATGACCACCACAATTTGCTCAACTTGGTACGCATCTGGACCTCCAATTTTAGTTGCTTCCCCGATGTCCGGCATTCTCACCTGCACCCTCCGGACTGCCCCAACCCTCTAGCCACATCAAAACTTTCACGGCCTTTGCTGCAAATGCACTGCATGGTCTCGCAAGTGAAAGCAAACTCCGGGCCACAACTATCATGCAAAAATATTCATTAATTATTTCAGAAAAATAAAAATTTGTATTGCATAAAAGAATTTCAAAGACTAGATATTGCGCAACGTGATTTTCGTCTTATCGGGATTCCACTCCACAGGGGGGGGAGGCATGCGCTATTACTATCCGACAGATTTGGCCCCGGTGTTGGACCTTGAACGCTCTGTCAGAGAATGGAGCATCTCTCGCATCCTGTTTTTGCTTGGCGCGCCCCTCGTGGGGATTGTGCTTCTCGGCATGACCTTCTCGACCTATCGCATTGTTTCGCATTATCTGAACAGGGCCTATGCCCGAAATGCCCAGACCCGTGCGTTGGCTCAGGCACACGAGATAAAGCAGTGTCTTCTTGAGGCCCGCAATGAAA
>JAAYCS010000185.1 GCA_012729655.1 Desulfovibrionales bacterium
CGGCTATGAGATATCCTCCAAAACTGGCGCCGGGTACGAGGCAACCGCGACGCTGCTGGCGCGACTCAGCCAGGTCGGCCAGGGCTATGGCCTGACTCAAGAGCAGATCGCGACCACGACACAGGTCGCCGCGCGGTCGCTGCAACTCTCCGGCGCAGCGGCCGCCGAATCTTCGGCGGTGATCCGCCAACTTTCCCAAGCCCTGGGCTCCGGCGTGCTCCGTGGCGAAGAATTCAATTCCGTCATGGAGAACGGCCCGAGGCTGGCCAAGGCGTTGGCCGACGGCCTGGGACTGCCCATCGGCAAGCTCCGCGGCCTGGCTGAACAGGGTCTTCTGACGACGGACGTCGTAGTCGCAGCCCTAGAGTCGCAGGCCGGCGTGCTGGAGGCCGAGGCGGCCAACTACCAGCGCACCATGGGCCAGGCCGCCACGCGTGTGACGGACGAGTTCGGCCGCATGGTCGACGCCGCGAACCAGTGGACTGGCGCGGGCCAGAGCGTTGTCGCCACCTTTGATTTCGTGGCTGACCACATGCGGGAGATGCTGGGCGGCGTGGCCGTCGCCGCAGTGTCCGGCCTGACCCTGGCCATGGTCAAAGGCGGAACGGCGGCCGTCGCCTGGGCGGCGCAAACCATCCCCGCGCAAAACGCCGCCGCGGCCAGCTCCATCGCCCTGCATCGAGCCACGGTCGCCGAAGCCGAGGCCGCCGTGGCAGCTGCGACCGCGCACCGCGCTGCCGTGAAGGACTACTGGGCCCAGGTCGCCGCCGACGTGGCATTGCAGCGGGCCAAGACGAATTTGACCACGGCCACAAGCGCTCTTGCAGCGGCCCAGACCAGCGCGTCCGTGGTTTCGCGCGGCCTGTCCATGGTAGTGACCGCCCTGGGCGGCCCCATCGGCATCATCACCACTTTGCTGACCGCCGGTGCCACGGCATGGATGATCTGGGGCGACAAGGCGGAGAACGCCGCGAACAAGGCCAAGACCGCAGCTGAAGAGGCGGAGCAGGCCATTCGGCGCATGCGCACCGCCCAGGCCTTTGGTGAAGACGCTCTCTCCCCATTCCGCCAGGACATCGCCCAAGCAGAGACCATGCTGGCCGAAGCCAGGAAGGTCAGGAGCGGCTATAGCGTCAACCCGTCCGGCGACGTCGAGTTTTTCACCTACGTGGATGACAAAGCCGTCGCAGCAGCGGAGGCCAAGGTCTCCGCAGCCTATGCGCGCTTACACGAGGCCGCGCGGATCCAGCGCAAGAAGGTCGAGTCCGAGCAGACAAAATCGCTCGCGCCAGCCTTCAATATCATGGGGCAATCTTTCGACACGTGGCTCGACAAATTCCGGGACAGGATCGACCCGGTTGGCGGGGCCCTTAAGGAACTGGCGGCCAAGGCCAAGGAAGCCGGGATCGCCGTCGACTCCCAGCAGTACAAGGACGCCGAGGCCCTGGTCCGCAAGGCATACGCGAAGAAATCCACGGCTGCCGGGAAGTCTCTGGACCTGGACGACTACGGGGCGAGCGCCTTGGCTGCGATGCAGGCCCAATCCCGCCGCGAGCTGGACATCCTCAAAGCCAAGCTGGCCGGCGAGCTGAGCATCGCCCAGCGCGGCTTTGAGGCCGGGACGACCAGCTTGGAGACCTACTATGCGGCCCGCCGCCGCGTCATCGAGACGGAGTCCGCGGCTGAAATCGCAGTGCAGGAAAAGGCCATCGCCAAGGCGCAGGCCGAGCAGGCGAGGCTCAGGCAAATGAGCCCGGGCGGCACTCGCGGGCAGGAGCAGATCTCCGACCAGCTGCGAGCCCTCGATGAGAAAATCGCCGATGCGCAGGCCCGCGTTGAGGTCTTGAAGACGCAGACAGCGACGACGGTGTCGGAGCTGGCGGCAGAACAGACCAAGGCGGCCAAGGAGCGCATCGACAAGGCCATGAACGATGCCCAGGCCATCATCACCGCCAAGGAGCAATCTCTGCAGTCCAGGGTGATCACCGGCCTGGAAACCGAGGCGACAGCCCGGGCAAAGCTCAAGGCCGCCATCGGCGAGCAAGCCCGGGCCTTGCAGTCCGAGCTGGTCCCGCAGATCGAGCGGCTGATGCTCGTTGCTTCGAATCCGCTCGCGCGGGCGGAGCTCCAGGCGATCATGGACAAGATCCGCGAGATGCAGGCCACGGCCAGAAACCAGACATGGGTTGACGGCATCAAGCAGGGCGTCGCCGACTACGGGGCCACGGCCAAGGACGCTTTCCAGACCGCTCGGGACGCGGCGACAGCTGCATTTCAGGGTGCCGAAGACGCCGTTGTCGAGTTTGTGAAGACAGGCAAGGTTGAAATTGCCGACCTGGTCACGAGTATCAACGCCGAGATCGCGCGCCTGGCGTTTAGGGACATGACCAGCCAGGCTTACGACTGGCTCGGCAATTTTCTCGGTGGCGGCAAGAGCTCGTCCGGGTCTTCGGATTGGCTCGGAACTTTGGTCTCCACAGGCATTTCGGCCATCTCCGGATATTTCGGCGGCGGATCCGCTGCTGCGGGATCTGCCAGCGGCGGGTTCAATTACGCTGGCGAGCTGTCGAGCTTTTTCTCGAAGAACGCCAAGGGCAACGCCTACCAGAGCCCGTCCCTCTCCGCATACTCCAACGGGATCTACAATTCTCCACAGCTCTTCGCTTTTGCCCAGGGGGCCGGAGTGTTCGCCGAGGCCGGCTGGGAAGGCATCTTCCCGCTGCGGCGCACGGCCACGGGAGATCTCGGCGTGCAGGCCGTTGGCGGTGGATCTGATGTGGAGACAAAGTCCTTGCTGCGAGAGCTGATCGCCGCCACCCGGGCGCAGAAGGCGCAGAAGAACATCTTCGCGTTTGACCGCCGGACCGTGGCCAATGAATTGAGCGGCTCCGAGGGTGAGCAGATGACCCTGGCCCACGTCAGACGCAACGCCAGCGCGATCCGGCGCATCCTGGGGCAGGGATGAGCGACTACCTGGTCTGGCCCTGGAGGCCTCTACGCCCGATAACCGAGACCCTGGAATGGCTGACGGACATCATCGAAGCCCACGCTGGAGCTGAGCAGCGTATCCGCGTACGTCAGGAACCGCGCCAGAGCTTCGAGGCGTCCACCCTGCTCAATGATCCGGCCGAACTTGCGAAACTTCGAGTTGCGCTCTCAGCATGGCAGCACCGTGAATGGGGCTGGCCGTGCTGGCATGAGACCCTGCCCCTGGCCGCAACTCTCCCGGCAGCATCATCGACCATCTACGTCGATACCACGGCGGCCGATTTCCGGGATGGCGGCCTAGCCATCATCTACCAAGGCCCGTCGCTGTACGAAGTCGTGGAGATCGACGCCGTGGCCGCAGACTCCGTGACCCTGGCAGGGCCGACAACCATGGGACACCCTGCAGGTGCGTCCGTGATGCCCCTGCGTATGGCCAGGATGGCCGCGCAGGCTCGCCGCGACGATCACGCGGTGGAGGCCTCCCGCTACAGCGTGACGATGCAGATCACGGATAACGTCGAACTGACGACAGCGGCCGCCGCAATGCAATACCTAGGCTACGACGTTCTGTCCGATCCGCTCTTGATGCCCGGCGAGACGATGCCGCGTGAGATCGAGCGGCCCCTCGACATCCTTGACCCCGGCCCAGGCGCATGGGCCACGTTCGCGCGGACGGACTATCCGCTCATCACGACCGACCACAAGTGGCGCGTCAAAACCAAAGCGCAGGCCTGGGCCTTCCGCCGCTGGCTCCATCGGCGCGCGGGCCGACTCAACCCTGTCTGGATTCCGTCGCGGACGCATGACCTCGTTTTGGCCGTTCAGCCTACATCCGTGGCCACTACGCTCCAGATCAACGACGTCAACTATCGCAACGTCGGGCTGAACGCGCCAGGCATGACGCACATTGCGGCGTTCTCGGCCTCGGGCGCGTTCGTGTGCAGGAAGATCACCGAGGCGACGGCTGGTAGCGCAGGGCGCGAGAACCTGACCATTAACGCGGCCCTGGGATTCACCGACGTGAGCAGGCTTTCCTTCCTCTGCCTGCACAGGTTGACCGCTGACCGCGTAACCATGATCTGGGATCGCGTCGGCGTGGCCACGTGTACGGCGCCAATGACGGGGGTTGCGGCATGAGCACCTACTCCGGCCTCGAAACCTCTGTCCATGGCGGCCGGCCTGCCGAGCTTTTCCGTTTTGTCCACGGCACACAGGTCTGGGCATACTCCAGTGGCCCGGAGGTCGAATACAATGGAGAAACCTATGTGTCACTGCCAGTCGGGCGCGCTGAGATCGAGCAGACATCAGAGGTTTTTAGGGCGGGGCTTGATATAACCGTCCCGAGGCCCTGCGAGGTATCGCGCCTTTTCTCCCTTGGGAACCCGTCCGCGGTGGTTACGGTTACGGTTTTCCGCCAGCACATCGGCGGAACTGGCGTGATTGTGTATTGGAAAGGCCGGATCGTGTCTGTGTCGTGGCCGGATTCGATAGTTGCCACCTTGTCGTGCGAGAGCGTCTTCACATCTCTTCGGCGCCCAGGATTGAGAGCCAGGTACCAAAGAATGTGCAGACACGCGCTTTACGAGCCATCCTGTGGCGTTGATAGGACCGCCTTCGCCGTAGTTGGCGTCATCACCGCTGCAGACGCCTCTGGCAGAAATATGACTGTGCTTGAGGCGGCAGCGTTTGCGGCCGGGTATTTCACTGGCGGCTATATCCACCTTCCAGATGGGGCGATGCAGTTCATCGAGGGGCATTCTGGATCATCTATTGCCCTGGGCGCACCCACCAAACAGATCACTGCGCTTGCCGCTCTTTCCGGGTACGGCAAGGGATATGGAGAGGTCTATGGCGGTGCAAAGGTAACTCTCTACCCTGGATGCGCACGCACCCGCGATGTCTGCAAAAACAAGTTCTCGAACATATTGAACTTTGGTGGATGGCCTTGGATTCCTTCCAGGAACCCGTTTGACGGAAGGAGTATTTTGTAATGTGGGTGCAAATTGCACTTTTTGTCGCCTCTCTCGTCATATCGTATCTGACAAGACCGAAGACGAACTACGACAAGCCGAAACCCGGGACAGTCGAAACAGGAGCGGTTGCCCAAGCAGGGGGAGAAATCCCCGTGCTCTTTGGCACGCGGGATATAACGGGACAAAACATCGTCTGGTACGGTGACATTAAAACGAAGGCGATAAAGAAGTCTGGCGGCAAAAAATGAGCGACGTGAAATTCACCATGCGCCATATCAGGCAGTGTCGGATGTGCTCCAGGGGTGCGCGTGATTTTTTTGTCCGGCACGGACTCGATTGGCCTGAGTTTTTGCGGAACGGCCTTCCTGTCGAAGAATTGGAACGAACAGGGGATGCTATGGCAATGCAGGTTGCGGCCGCAGCCAGGGCAGAACAGGAATAGCGCATGGGCGGTAGCAGCAAAAAAGTCACCGTTGGGTACAAGTATTATGTCGGTATGCACCAGGCGTTGTGTCACGGCCCGATCGACAAAATATCAAGGATCAAGGTCGGCGGGAAAAGTGTCTGGGAAGGCTACCGTTCCGGCGGTTCCATATTCATTGACAGCGCCAATGTTTTCGGTGGCGAAAAGAGAGAAGGCGGCGTTTCTGGTCAGGTGGACATAGAGACAGGAGCGCCAACGCAAGGGGTGAATAGTTACTTGGCTTCAAAGCTCGGATCGTCGCTCCTCCCGGCGTTTCGAGGCGTTTGTTGCGCTGTTCTGCGCCAGGTGTACGTTGGGCTAAATCCTTATTTGAAGGACTGGGCCTGGAGGCTTCAACGCATTCACGTCAGGTCGAACGGCCAGCCGCAATGGTACAATTCTCGGGCTGAAATTCCGATCAATGCTCCATATCTTGGTCCGCAGTCGTTCTACTTCATCATTGATGGGTCCGGCTCGATGAACGAATTGGTGACGGGTTCGAAGACAAGAATGGACGTTGTGAAGGCCGCGCTGAACTACGTTTTTGACCTGATCAACAGGAACCGCATTGATTCTGGCGGAAATGTCCGCGTGGATATTGGCGTGCGCTTCTATTCGTCCTCAGGGTACGCTCCAAATGGCGCTGGGTCTAATTCGTTCGGGATTTCTACGAGTTCCGTGGAGTCGCTGAAGGCGTTCGTGAACTCGATCACCCCGGGAGGGGGGACAGAACCAAAGTATGGGTTTTCTGGTGCTCCAGGGTTTTTCAACGCCGCCCCGGCAAATGCGAACAAGGTTTGCATCCACTTGACAGACGGGGAGCCGCTTGCCGGTGGGTATCCAGATTTTACCCCGGAGGGCATGCAGCAGGCTGTTGACGAGGCCCTTCTCGCAGCGGACTACGTTCTTGAAGAAGGCTCGCCTGTAAAGGTCTTCGGAATGAACGTGGGCCTCACCAATGCCCTATACACGCAGCAACTTGAGAACACCCCACAAGATGAGGTCCCGCACATCAAGGACGATGATGAGGACGAGGTCGCGGCGGTTCTCCTATTCGGATTGATGGGGCCCAGCCCGACAATGAATCCGGCCCACATAATTCGGGAGTGCCTCACGGATACAGTATGGGGTATGGGGTATCCGGAAGACGATATTGATGAGGAGTCTTTTTCAACCGCCGCAAATAAACTTTTTATCGAAGGTCTTGGAATATCCATATTATGGAGTCAGCAGACAAGCATCGAAGATTTCATTGACGATATGATTCGTCACATAGATGCGACTCTTTATGTTGACAGAAGCACCGGGAAGTTCTGCTTAAAACTTATCAGGCACGATTATGACGAGTCTTCGCTGATTGTGCTGGACGAGTCGAATTCTCGCACAGAAAACTACACACGGCAGAATCTTGCTGAGTTGGTAAATGAAGTCACCGTCACATACCCGAATGTGCTGTCTGACCAGATCGAAACAGTCACGGTCCAGAACCTCGCGCTCATCCAGCAGCAGGGCGCGGTAATCAGCAGCAACATCGAATATCCTGGTTTTGCCGTCGCAGATGTGGCGTTGCGTGCTGCCGCCAGGGACTTGCGGGCATTATCGTTCCCACGAGTGACCGGGACGATAATCGCCAACCGCATCGCATCTGGGCTAAATATCGGGCAATGCTTCAAGTGGCGGGTCAAAGAATACGAGGCCGACGGGTCTGGATTCACAGAGGTCGAATATATCATGCGAGTTACTGGCGCCGCATACGGTGACGGGGTGGATAACTCCATCCGTATCGACGCCATTCAGGATGTTTTTGACTTGCCAGAAGTGACCTACGCACAGGCCCCGGTGACAGAGTGGGTGGACCCGTCTATCGCTCCGCAGCCGGTGGCAAGTTGGCTCACAACAGAAATGCCATACTACCTGATTGTGCAGCAACTCGGAGAACTCGATGCTGCGCAAAAACTTGGGTCGCTGCCGGAAATCGGGTTCTTGATGGTGGCAGCCGGTCGTCCCAGCGCAGAGCTAAACGCGGACATATTTGTCGATACTGGTTCGAGCTATTCTGACGCAGGAACATTGGACTTCTGCCCCTGTGCGAAACTGGGGCAACTCCTGACCATCATGTCCACCACGGCGCTAGTCACAGACATGGTGGACATGGATTCGTTTGAGCCCGGATCGCTGGCCCAAATCGAGGATGAGATCGTCTTGGTGGAGAGCGTCACGGACTCGACGCTGACCTTGCGCAGGGGTTGCTTGGACACGGTTCCGGCACAACACCCGATAGGTGCGCCTGTTATTATCTGGGATGGGTACGCGGCCAGTGACCAAGTAGAGTACGTGGCCAGCGACACTCTGGAGGTGAAAATTCTCCCGGTGTCCGGTCAGGGCCAGCTACCCCTCGACGCTGCGACGGCGAACGCCGTGACGATGTCGATGCGTTCGCTGCGGCCGTATCCGCCAGCGGACGTGAAGGTGAACGGAGAGTATTTCCCTGCCGGAACGCAGCAGACCATCGTGTTGAGTTGGGTGCATAGAGACAGAAAGCAGCAGACTGGCGGGGCGATCCTCGGATTCGCTGACGCTGGAGTTGGGCCGGAGGCTGGAACGACGTACACGGTAAAAATATATGACGACACCGGCACGCTTTTCCACACCATTTCAGGAATTACAGGGACCAGCGTGGATGTTTCGTCAAATATCCCGATGGGTGAATTCTGTGACCTACACCTGTACTCGGTACGCGGCGGTGTGGAATCTTGGCAGCGTCACGTTGTTCGGGTAATGCTCCCGACTCTTTCCGGTGATAATATCAATTTTGTGATGGAAGACGGATACGTTGCGCCTGATGGCGATGGCGTAAACTTTATTGTATAGGAGTTTGCCATGTCTACGGCTGCGGAAAGGTCAAAGCTGTTTCTCTCTGGGCAAGGCGCGAATGACTCAACCATATTCACAGACTTGTCGACTGGCGGGAAGACTCTTACGAGATATGGTGATGCCAGAATCCGGACGAACCAGTATAAATATTATGGTTCTTCGATGTATTTTGATGGTGTAACGGACAGGCTGGTTGCTGGAGGAACAGGATCACCGACTATCGGCGCTGGTTTGTTCACGATTCAGGCATGGGTATATATTGACGCTGACTCATACGGAAACGGGTTTACCGTTATTGATTGCAGGGTCAGCGATACAGATGGGGCAGGTTTTAGCTTCTACGTGCGAAGCAGCGGCAAGATCGCTTTCGGTTACTCTTCAGGGTCTTTCGTCGTCATAGAAGGCGTGAACTCTTTGCCGCTCCGAACCTGGGTCCATGTCGCGTTGACAAGAAATGCTGCCGGGTTGATTCGCCTTTTTATGAATGGGGTGCAGGAGAATACCGTCACCAGAACCACAAACTACAGCAACGTGGGTTGGTCTATAGGTAGTAACTGGTCTTCAACAAGTTCTCCGGCAGGGTATATAAATGATCTCGAAGTGTCTCCGGGCATCTGCTTGTATGAGACGGCATTTACTCCCCCAGGCCCGTTGGTCGGATTCAAGATGTCCGGCACGGTGAAAGACGCCTCAAATACACCCCTGTCTAGGGTGGTGAGGGCCTGTCGAGTTGCCGGCCTGAATGTCCAAGAAACGACGAGCGACCCAGTGACTGGAGCGTGGGAACTGTGGGTTCCGAATGAACCACATTCCGTTTGGTGTATCGGCCAATTCGGAGAGGGCGATAAAATTTTCGGCAATGTTTATCCGGTTACGGACTAGGGGGGTAATAGCAGATGGCGGCACAAACAGAAGGACGCTTCGGCCTGCAGTATGGCTGGACACTTGGCGAATCAGGGTGGAACGTCGGCATGGACGCAAACTTGCTAAAGTTGGCGAGGGTCGGCGTCCACCTTTCGGTCAAGGACCGCGACCTGGCCACGCCTCCTGCATCGCCAGCAACGGGAGACACCTACATCGTCGCCACAGGGGCAACGGGCGCTTGGTCTGGCAAAAGCGGCCAGATCGCGGTGTGGTCCGGGTCGGCATGGGTACTCTACGTGCCGCGCATTGGCTGGGTGACGTACATTGAGGACGAGGAAAAATTGAGCGCGTACAAGGCGGCTGGGTGGTCGGCTGGGGTGGCGATTTGAGGGGCGCTTCCAAAGTAGATTTTCACGATAAATGAGAAATTTCTTCGGCGACACATTTCTCATTTTCTGTGATAAAAATTCTCATTTTGCGCGGCCGCTCACACCCCTTCAATCCCATTATGTCCCTGCTGTGCCAAACACTTCGCTTCCTAACAGACCCGGCACACTCCTGTTGCGCGGAAGGAAGGCCCTGGTTCAAAGAAAGCCGAAGAGAAAAGGGGTTGCAGCGAACTGCAACCCCTTGATTTTATTGGTGCCGAAGGGGAGACTCGAACTCCCATGGGGGAACCCCCACTAGACCCTGAACCTAGCGTGTCTACCAATTCCACCACTTCGGCACGGCGTGAAGAGCGTCATTAAGCAAGCCGCGGGGCTTTGGCAAGACCTTTTGTCTGGGGGCCCGAAATTTTCTGGCCCGTCACCAACCGGGAATACGGCGCACTGGTCTTTGTTGAACCCTGTATACTTTTAGTATAGACGCAAGCCCAGCCTGTCCTCGGGAGGAAGAACATTCATGCATTGCGTCACCTGGCCGGATCAGATCGGCGGTCTTGCACAGGGGTCCTGCGTGACCATCGGCAATTTCGATGGGGTCCATATCGGACACCAGCGACTCATCGCCCGGGTCCGGGACCGGGCCGTCAGCCTCGGTCTGCCGTCTGTGGTCATCACTTTTGAACCCCATCCCCTGCGTTTTTTCACCGGCAAGAAGACGCCTCCCTTCATCACCATGCCCGACCACAAGGCCGAACTCATCGGCGGTCTTGGCATCGACCATCTCCTGTGCCTCGAATTCAACCAGCCCCTGGCCAGCATGGCCCCCGAGGACTTCGTGCGCCGCATTCTGGTGGAAGGCCTCAACGTCAGGGAACTCGTCATCGGATATGACTACGCCTTCGGCAAGGGCAGGGCAGGCAATTACGCCCTGCTGTCCGTCCTGGGCAAACAGTGGGGGTTCGGGGTGGAGCAGCTGGAGCCGGTTCTTGTCGATCAGGCGGTGGTCAGCTCCACGCGGATCCGGGACCTGGTGGAAGCCGGGGATGTCTGGGCCGTGCGTCCTTTGCTGGGCAGATTCTACCGCGTGGCCGGAACAGTGGTCCACGGCCAGGACAGGGGGGGGCGGCTGCTGGGCTTTCCCACGGCCAACGTGCACCTGCGGGATGAACTTTTTCCCAAGACCGGGGTGTATTGCTGCTGGGCCGAGGTGGACGGCCAGATCCAGCCAGCCGTGGCCAACATCGGATACAATCCGACCTTCGGCAACGAGGTCCTGTCCGTGGAAGTGCACATCCTCGACTTCCAGTCCGACCTGTACGGAAGGGATCTGAAAGTTCATTTCGTGCAACGCCTGCGCGGGGAGCGCAAGTTTTCTGGTCTGGAGGAACTGAAGACTCAGATCGGCAAGGACATTGCGCTGGGACGGACCATCCTGGCCCTGCCCGAAGCCCGTCTGGTCTGACCGCGAATCCATGCGCGCCTTTCTCCGTTCCCTCTTTGGCGTTCATACGGATCTCATCCGCAGCTACCGCTCCATTCTGAGCTTCAAATGGCTGGCCCTGGGCATCGTGGTCGGGGCCATGACGGGCCTGGGCGCCGTGGTCTTCTATGTCGGGGTCGAGGCCCTGGGGCATTTCCTGCTGCACCACTTGGCCGGGTTCTCCGTGCCGGCACCGGCCGGAGAGCGGCTTTTCAGCGGGCCGTCCGGTCCTGCCAGGCCCTGGCTGCTTTTTGTCTTTCTGGGCGGGGTGGGACTCCTTACCGGCTGGCTGGTGAGCCGTTTCGTACCCCAGACGCGGCACGGCGGCACCGACGGCACGGACACCATGATCAAGGCCTTCCACCAGCAGGGAGGGCGCATTCTTCCTGCCGTTCCGCTCATCAAGGTCGGGACGTCGGTACTGACCATTGCCGCCGGCGGCAGCGCCGGGCGCGAGGGGCCCATTTCCCTGCTCGGGGCGGGGTGCGGTTCCTGGCTGGCCGGGAAGCTGCGCCTTTCGGCCAAGGAGCGGCGCATCATGCTTCTGGCGGGTGCAGCCGGTGGCCTAGGGGCCATCTTCCGCGCCCCCCTGGGCGGCGCCCTCACGGCTGTGGAGGTCATCTACCGCGAAGACTTCGAGGCCGAGGCCCTGCTCCCGTCCATCCTGTCCTCAGTGGTTTCCTATTCGATTTTCACCCTGGTCTTCGGGGCGGATCCCATCTTCGGCATTCCCAGGTTCGAATTCTCCGATATCCGTGAGTTGCCCTTCTACGCCCTGCTTGGCCTGGTCTGTGCGGCGACAGGCTGGTTCTACGTGGGGACGTTCCGGGCCATCAAATACAAGGTCTTCTGGCCCCTGACGGACCGCTTCGGGTTCATGCCGGCCCTGACCCTCGGCGGGCTCGGCATGGCCGGGCTGGGGTACGCTTTCCCGCAGCTTCTGGGCGGCGGCCAGGGCTGGCTGGAACTCGCCATGCTCGGCAAGCTTTCGGTGACCATGATGGCCGGGATGATCGTCGGCAAAACCCTGGCCACGTCCGTGGTCCTCGGGTCGGGTATGAGCGGAGGCATGTTCGCTCCCGCCCTTTTCGTGGGCGGCATGAGCGGCGGCGTGGTGGGCGCCCTTGCCCAGCGCACGTTCCCGCATATCGTGACAGAACCAGGAGGGTACGTGCTGGTGGGCATGGCCGCGTTTTTTTCCGGCGTGGCCAACGCCCCTGTCGGTCCCCTGGTCATGGTCTGCGAGCTGACCCAGGGCTACGGCCTTCTGGCCCCCCTCATGCTGGCCTCGGCCGTGACCATCGTGCTGGGCCGCAGGACCTCCCTCTACGAGAACCAGGTGGACAACAAGTTCGACTCTCCGGCCCACGTGAGCGACTCGACCATCAACATCCTGGAGCGCGAGCAGGTCCGGGACCACTACAAGCCCGGACGCGTCAGCATCGTGGAGGAGGGCACGCATTTCGGCGCCCTGACGGACATCATCGTCAACTCAAACGAACTCTGCTTTCCGGTGCGGGGCAAGGACGACAGGATTTCGGGTATCCTTTCCCTGCAAGACCTGCGCAGGGTTCTCTACGAGGAAACCCTCTGCGAGATCCTGGTGGCCGGTGACGTGGCCCGCAGCGCGGTCCTGCTGCGCCCCGACGAGGACCTCTACACGGCCCTGCTCAAGTTCGTTGAGTCGGATCTGGCCCAGCTGCCCGTGGTGGACGGCGAAGACGAAACCAGGGTCCTGGGCATGCTGGCCAGGGAGGACGTGTTCACGGCCTACGCCAAGACCCTGCGGTCCATGAAGGAGAAGGAGTGACTGCGTCGGAGGGCGGCTGATTCCGGGCCCGGGAAAACGAATCCCCGCCGCAAGGCGGGGATTCGTCGTTGTGAAGCCATGGGAGCCGGGGCTAGACCTTTGCGTCCTGGAGTTCCTGTGCGGAATAGCCCCAGCTGACGCCATGCGGGGGAAGGGTTTCCTGCTGGAAGAAGCGGGGCAGCTGGTCGTCGGCGTCGGTGAAGCCGGCCCGCCTGTTGAA
>JAAYCS010000186.1 GCA_012729655.1 Desulfovibrionales bacterium
AGGAGATATTACAGGGCACAGAAGGCCGTGCGCAGCGTGACGCAGCCATCCTCAAGGCCTGCCATGTGTACGGATACACCCAGGCACACGTTGCTGCCGCAACAGGATTGCACTATTCGACGGTCAGCAAAATCATCAGGAAGATTGAATAATTCAAGATTCAAGATCTGACCCCAGGATTCTATATGAAGAAGGTCGTATTTGTCGTACTAATTGAAGAAATCGAGAACCAGGAAATATATGATACTTATATTCGGCAGGTTGTGAAAATTATTCAACAGCACAACGGAGAATATATAGCAAGAAGCAATAAAATATTGCCTCTTTCCGGAAGAATGCCGGAACGGTCGATAGTCATAGGGTTTGACTCAATGGAAGAAGCCCGCAAGTGCTTTTTTTCGGAAGAATATGAAAGAATAAAGCATTTAAGGGAGAACAGCACCAAGTCGAGAGCTTTTTTTATCGAAAATGAGTGATAAGAAGAAAGCCACATAACCAAGCAGCACATCAAAGGTTCATACACTACCTTTCACAATATCAAGCGCACCGGCCATCTTTTTCAGAGCAGATGTCATGCCGTTCTCGTTGAGGCCGACGCATATGCCTTCGAACCCTCCACACTAGTAAGGAAATTTTCCACAATGGACATTCCACGGATCTTCAACATCACCGAAAGTGCCCACCGCATCCACAACCCGTTCACACCCGAAAAGCTCGCCACTCTCGGCATGGCGCTGCGTCTTGAAACGGGGACCCGAGTGCTCGACCTCGGCAGCGGTTCGGGGGAGATGCTGTGCACCTGGGCACGCGATCACGGCGTCATCGGCACCGGCATCGACATGAGCCGTTTGTTCACCGAGCAGGCGAAACTGCGCGCTGAAGAACTCGGCGTGGCCGATCGGGTCACCTTCATCCATGGCGATGCTGCAGGCTATGTCTCTGACGAGAGGGCCGGTGTGGCCGCCTGTGTCGGCGCCACCTGGATCGGCGGGGGAGCCGTCGGCACTATCGAGCTTCTGGCGCGGAGCCTGCGCCCCGGAGGGATCATCCTCATCGGCGAGCCTTACTGGCGGCAGTTGCCGCCGACGGAAGATGTGGCCAGGGGGTGTCTGGCCGGCTCCATTTCCGACTTTCTCCTGCTTCCAGAACTTCTCGCGTCTTTCGGCCGGCTCGGCTACGACGTCGTGGAAATGGTTCTGGCAGACCAGGACAGCTGGGACAGGTACGAGGCGGCCAAGTGGCTGACCATGCGCCGATGGCTCGAAGCCAATCCCGACGACGAACTCGCGAAGGATGTTCGAGCCAAACTGACCTCGGAGCCCGGGCGGTACGCCGCTTTCACGCGTGAGTACCTGGGCTGGGGTGTGTTCGCGCTGATGACACGGTGATGAGGGGATTGCCAGGCGATTCAGAAAGTGAAGAACATCCGATCATGATTTTCAACTGATTCAAGCCGATGCCGCTTCGTGGCGCGGCTTCATTCAGGTGTTGGCCTGCTTATGACTGTACCCCTGACGCCATCCTGACAATTGAAAGGGAAAAACAAACAGAAATGACCAGAGTAGGTCTGCGCATGAGGCGTTCGACTGTCTGCCAAGGCGTTGGAAAAGGAACCCCTCGTAGCCAGAGGACGAAATCAGCAACTCCCTGCCAGATCAGAACAACCACGACCAGAGGGATGAATGCCCGAAGGACCCCCCTCATCATAACGCCCTCAAAGAACGCCCGCCGGGGTGGAGCGGGCAGCCCGGCCCAAGGCATTCGGCGTTCTGCGAGGACTGCATGCATCGCAGGACGTGGTTGACGCTGAGAGCTACGGGCAGCAGCTTCGCAGAAAGTTCGGCCGCTTTGTTCAGGGCGATCCAGCCATCACGCTGGCAGCAGCGGGCCGCCTTGAAGCGGGCGATCTCGGCCAGCACTGCCTGGGTCACGCCCTGGACCTGCTTGCGCTCCCGGGCTTTGATCGGGTTGGCGTCGAGCAGCAGGCTGTAAGCGATGCCCACTCCCACCGCCGCACCGCAGACTCCCATGAACCCGCAGAACCCGCCGGCGATGCCCCTGCCGCGAGAGATGGCCGTCTCGATCAATTTCTCCGACACCTCGCCTCCGAGGTTCCTGTAGGCGGTCAGGATGATGCCGGGGATCATTGCGTGGTACTCCGGTCCATGCACGGGCACTGCCGGATGCTGCCGAATCTGTACGAAGAGCTTCAGCATGTCCTTCTCAGTGCTGGAGAGACAGATATGCCTGATGACCTCCACGGCGTCGGCCCCATGGCAGGCGTCACAGACAAAATGTCCGTTCTCGCACTGCCCGCTGGCCCGGAAAGAAAGCCCGCAATAGGCGCAGGACCGCTCCTGGTCCCCGCGGAAATAGGTCAGGGGTGCTCCGCAGACCATGCACCCGGTGCCCTGTTTCAGCGCTGCCGTGGCGTCCGAAGCGGGAGCCCGGCTTTTTTCGGGCGGCCTGTAGCAGGCGCAGGTGTTTTCGGCCTCGACATTGAGCGTGGTCCCGTCCGAGCCGAGCTGGAAAACCTGGTCCCCCAGAAGGTCGGCCTCCTGGCGGGTCACGGCCACCGTCGCCCCCTTGGGCAGGAGCGTACCGGAGGCCAGGAGCAGGTACGGCAGCGGACCGCGGTACATGACATCGACAGAGTCTTCGTTCAGGGGCTTCTGCGCCGAAAATGTCAGGGAAAAGAAGGGATGTCCGGCCACCTGGCGATAGGGGAACCGCTTGAGCAGGCGTACGCCCGTGAAGCCCAGCTCCTCAAGCAGTGCGCAGAGGTGCGCAATGTTCAGGGCCCCAGCGATGCACTCGCCCCGAAGCATCTCGTCGTTGCGGATGGCGGCGTCGGGTTCGGACTCGCAGACCACGTCGGAGATGACCAGACGCCCGCCCGGCCGCAGTACCCGCAGAATTTCGGAGAAAGCCCGCCGCTTGTCGGTCGACAGGTTCATGACGCAATTGGACACGACCACGTCGGCCGATTCGTCCTGCAGGGGCAGGCTCTCCAGATAGCCGCCGCGGAAATCGAGGTTGTCGTATCCGAGGTTCGCGGCCACCTGAGGTTGGGCCTTGCGGGCCAGGTGGAGCATGGAGTCGAGCATGTCCACGCCGATCACGGATCCGTCCGGGCCCACAAGCCTGGAGGCAATGAAGCACTCCACGCCCGCACCACACCCCAGGTCGACCACCCTCTCGGTCGGCCGGACATCCGCATCCAGCACCGGGCTGCCGCAACCGTAGCCGCGAAAGCGGAATGCCTCGGGGACGTGCGCGATGAGATCCGGAGCGTAACAGACGGGGTTGAGAATGCCCTCCTTGGTGTCTCCGGCTGCCTGCGTGTAGAACTCCTTGATGGAGGTCAGGCTGTCCTGCTGCGCCGTGGCCAGGAGGCAGTTCGAATGCAGAAAGGCGACATTGCCGTGCGCCCCGCACGACCGCAGAGTCTCACCCATTTGCAGCACGATTCCCGGCTTGACCGGACGGGGATGTTTTCGCGCCTCGCGGGCGATCAGCCACAGGGCCAGACGCTGATGCAGGGGTTCGTATGGGTCGTCGCCCATGAAGCTGCCCTTGTGCACATAGCTGTGATCCATGTCGCCGCCGCCAAGGATGAAGCGCCACGGGGACTGGATTTGCGCCACGCTGGTGCCGCGAATGCGTTGCAGGATCGGACTTTCGAGCCGGGCTTCGAGGAGGCCGTCGGGCATGTCTGTGGCCAGCTCGGGTCTGCCCACCAGGGCGGCCGATGGGTAGAGACGGCCATCGGGACCTACGGCCAGAGACTCCCAGCCTCCGGATGACCCGTCATGGATCGTGCCGGCCGGGGCGAATATCTGTGATTTCAGGGCCTCGACATTGTCGATGCCCACGCCCCGGCGCTCGGCCAGGTCTGTCGCGCGGGTGAGATTGTCGAATATGTCATCCAGTGGAGGGAACTTTTCCGGCGTCCCGCGTCCTTCCACGAAATACCACATGAAATGGACGTTCCCCGCCCCACGATCGGCCGCGAAATCAATGACATCCATCATCTGCGCGACATTGTCCCGCGTCACGCACATGGACAGCGTGAAGGGGACAGCCCGCTCGCGAAGTCCGTGCAGGGTGCGGCACAGGCGGGTGAAGGCGCCCTGGCCCCGCAGCAGATCGTGCGTGTCCCCCAGGCCGTCCAGGCTGATCTGGACGTGGAACCTCTCCGGGTCCGGCGTGTTGCGATCTAGAAAAGCAAGGAGCTTCAGGCCGTTGGTCAGCATCACGAGATGCGTGTCCCGCCTGGAAAGAATGCCATCGACTATGGCGTCTATCTCCGCATGGACAAGAGGCTCTCCGCCGGTCAGGGCGAACAGGCGGCATCCGGTTTCGTAGGACTCCTCGACAATGGCCGAAACAGAACCGGCCGACAGTTCCGTGTCATCTTTCGGCGAGCAGGTGAAAAGGCAGTGCGCGCACGTCAAGTTGCACCGGTTGGTGACATGAAACCACAGCTCCCGCACCGGACCCAGCTCAACCTGCCTGTCTCTTCCCAGATACGAGGCTTTGCGAATCCGGGGAATCCGCGCGAGAAAGGCTTCCCCCTCAGGGCCGGCACACGTCGAATCTGAAAGCCGCTGAAGAATGGAGTCCCCTGCCGGATTAGGGACAAACCAGTGCGGTTCTTCGAGGCTGACAAAAATTGGCTGGCCCATGGATTCATAACGATTCCAGGAATTCAAAAATAGTTCCATTAAAACTTTATCCTATTGTAATTCAATAACAATAAAATACACTGTTCATGGAATACAATTTCTTGTTCAACATCGTCCTGACTCGCAATCAATTCGACGTATTGTTATTCTTTTTACAGGGAGGCTTCGTCCAGTTTATGCAGATAATGAACGACCTCCCAGCCATGCATGGTCATGGATTTTCTGCGGACCCACTCCCTCAGTCGGGATGTCATGGAACCCAAGCTGTGGGCCAGACAGTTTTTTGCAGGTGCCAACACCCTGGCCGGAGAGCCCTTTTCCGTTCATCCCGGCTTTCTCCCGGAGTTCAGGCATTAACCCACCCCCAGACCGCGTGCACGGGATCGGAATGCTGGATCATGGGGTAATACCGGTCCCGGGCGTCCATGGGCCGGGGCCACCCGCGTTCGGACAAGGTATGGAGGCCCTGGAAACGGCCGCTCAACCGGAACATCTGGGCAACCATCGCCACGCGCTCAAATTCGTGCAGTTCTGTCCAAATCCGCACGGCCTGGTCCGGGAACCAGCGGTGTGAAAAAACCATGACGCACAAACCCCCCGGTTCAAGCACCCGTGCAACCTCCCGGAACACGTCCACCGGACGGGTCAGGTACTCCACGGACAGGCTGCAGACCACGGCGTCGAAAGATCCTTCCCCATAAGGCAGGACAGGGTTGGCGTTCAGGTCGTGCACGAGAAACGTTGACAAGGCCGGATTGTCGGCCAGCTCCTCCGCGTTCATGCCCAGCCCCGAGGCTGTCACCCCGTGGGGCAGGTGGGACTGCCAGCCGGCCATGAGGTCCAGGATGCGCTTCTTGCCGGTCAGGAGGCTCGCGTAGATGCCCTCGATGACGGCCCTGGCCTGGCTGTCTACGTGGGCAACCTTGCGCGGGGTGGAGTAGAACGCGGCATCGTTCCCCCCCAGCGGTTTGTCCAGGGGCCTGCCCAGACCGAAATCCATGCCCTGGGCAGGCTTCCTTTTCAGCCCCGGACCGTCGGTCAGGGCGCAGATCCAATCCTGGCACTGTCCCCCGAACTCGGCAGTCTTGGCCCAGACATCCAACGCCGCAATGTCCAGTTCCGCGTGGACGCCAGCCAAAGGGTGATTCAGATCCACTGTCAGCGTGGTCTCGTCCATGTCGATGACGCGGAACGGGTTGATATTCTGGGGGAAAATTCCAGGCAGGCCGCGCAACACCCCCTGGGGATAGAAACGGCCCCGCACCGGTACGATGCCCGTCATCCCGGGCTTGAAGCTGGACCGGGAAACACGCTGCACCTTGCCTTCATCACGGCACGGCAGATGGATTCCAGGCATGAAAGGCACACGGATGGACGACCCTTTCTCCAGTCCGGTCAACGCTTTTCCCAACTCCCCTGGAAAATAATCACGCCACATGTTCACGTTCTGGGCATAGAACCTGTCTTCGTGGCAGATGTCGTGTTCCTCCCAGTGCAGACGGAAATGGACATTGGCCAGGGTGTCTGTGCAAATGGCGGTCATGACTGCCTCCAATTTTTACGTAATGAGAATTTTTTCTATTAATAGGAGAACGCCGGCAGTCAAGAACCGAGCGCCCTGCGAAATTCAGACAAAAAAAGGCGTCCCCATGGACGCCCCAGTCATGGAGTTTGAACCAGCAATCCTATTCGATGACTTCGATGCAGTCGTCAGGACAGTATGCTGCGGCCTTGCGGGCCAGATCTTCCTCGCAAGGGTTTTTCAGCACCATGGCCACATGCGCCCCCTCGTCGTAGGCAAAAATATCCGGGGCCATTTCCACACAAGCCAGACAACCCGAGCAACAGGGCCGGTTCAGGGCCACTTCCACCATTCTCATCGCACTCCTCCCAGATATTTTTCAAGCCGCCGCATGCCTTCTCCGATGTTCTCGATGGAATTGGCGTAGGAAAAACGGATGTACCCCTCGCCTCCTGGCCCGAAATCCACGCCCGGCGCCACACCCACGCCAGCCCGCTCCAACAGGTCGAAGGTGAACTGCATGGAGTCGCTGGTGAACTTCCTGGCGTTGGCAAAAACATAAAAAGCGCCCGTGGGCTCGACCTTGATGCCGAAGCCAAGCTCCCGCAGTCGGTCGATCATAAACCTGCGGCGCTGGTCGTAGATGGCTTTCATGCGCTCCACATCCGGCCCGGCCTGGGTCAAGGCGGCCACTCCGGCCCACTGGGCGATGGAACTGGTGCACAGAAAAAAGTTCTGCTGCATGGTCTGCAGACGGTTCATGTAGCCCCTGGGCGCGATGACAAATCCAAGCCTCCAGCCAGTCATGGCGTACAGTTTGGAGAACCCGTTGAAAACGAAGCAGTTGTCCGTAAATTCCAGGGCCGAATGTTCCTCTCCGGCATAGACCAGACCGTGATAGATCTCATCGGAAAAAATTGGGACTCCCAACTCAGCCAGATCCCGGAACACCTCCGGACTGACCAAGGTGCCCGTGGGATTGGCCGGGGAATTGACCAGGATGCCGCGCACGTCTTCACCCATGCGGGCCTTGACCCGGTCAATGCGGAATTGGAACCCGTCTTCCTCGCGGACCGGCACAAAGTCCGGCACAGCTCCGGTGAAACGGATGAAGTTCGGGTAGCAGGCGTAGCTGGGGTCAGAGAGCAGGACCCGGTCTCCGGGTTGGAACAGGAGCGAGAAAACGAGCAGCATGGACGGCGACGTGCCCGAGGTGACAAGCACCTGGTCGGGATGGACCGGGACGCCGTACTTGGCATGATAGTGGGCGCAGATGGCCTCACGCAGCTCGATGATGCCCAGGGAATGGGTGTACTGGCAGCGACCGTCGCGGATGGCCTTGCAGGCGGCCTCCTTGACGCACTCGGGCGTGTCGAAATCGGGCTCTCCGATCTGCAGATGCACAATGTCCCGTCCTTTCTTTTCCAGGGCGCAGGCCCGCTCCAGGACGTCCATGACCTTGAAGGAACTCAAATCCTGGCAGCATGGGTTGATGCGGCATTCGTTCATTACATTCCCCCTCATGAGTAAAGATAGGGGCGGCTTATACCCGTTCACGCCAAATCTCAAATCCGATCAAGGGAGGCGGTCATGGCGCCTTGCGTCCGCCCGCCTCCCATATTATGGCTTCGCCACTTTGCGTTCGGACCGACCCAGCGCAACGCCAAATCACAACGTATTCCATTTCCTTTCCCGTCAACGACGATTTTGCGGCCACGGCCCACCCGCGCGCAAACCACGCGGCCGGCTGCAGGACGCGTTGATACGGAAAAGCGATGAAGGAGATAGCATGGGACTGAGCATAGGCATCGTGGGCCTGCCCAACGTGGGCAAATCCACCCTTTTCAACGCGCTGACCAAGGCCCAGAACGCCGAAAGCGCCAACTACCCGTTCTGCACCATCGAGCCCAACAAGGCAGTGGTTCCTGTGCCGGACCCGCGTCTGTACAAACTGGAGGAACTGGTCAATCCCCAGAAGGTGGTTCAGGCCACCGTGGATTTCATCGACATCGCCGGGCTGGTCAAGGGCGCGAGCCAGGGCGAGGGGCTGGGGAACCAGTTCCTGGCCAATATCCGCGAATGCGACGCCATCCTGCACGTGGTGCGCTGCTTCGAGAACGGCGACGTCATCCACGTCAGCGGCTCCGTGGACCCCATCCGGGACATCGAGATCATCGACACCGAGCTCGTCCTGGCCGACCTGCAGGCCGCCGAGCGCAAGGCCGACCGCCTGGCCAAGCAGCTCAAGGGCGACAAGAAGCTCGGCGTTCAGCTGGAACTGCTGCAGAAGCTCATCAGTCACCTGAACGCAGGCAAACCGGCCTCCGAACTCGAAGAACTGAAAAGCGACCTCGGAGCCGAACTGCGCAAGGACCTGCTGCTCATCACCTTCAAACCCGTCATCTACGGCATGAACGTGGACGAGGGGGGGCTGGCCGAGGACAACGATTTCGTGCGGCAGGTTCGCGCCCTGACCGAAGCCCGCGGCTCCCGGGCCGTGAAGATCTCGGCCCGCATCGAGGAGGAGCTGGTCGGCCTCTCGCCCGAAGAGGCCCAGGAGTTCCTGGCCTCCTACGGCGTGACCGAGTCGGGCCTGGATCTCGTCATCCGCACGGGCTACGAGATGCTCGGTCTGTGCTCCTATTTCACGGCCGGGCCCAAGGAAGTCCGGGCCTGGACGATTCGCCAGGGCTGCAAGGCCCCCCAGGCCGCGGGCGTCATCCACACGGATTTTGAGCGCGGCTTCATCCGGGCCGAGGTCATCGCCTTCGACGACTACGTCAGGCACGGGTCCGAGGCCAAATGCCGCGCCGCAGGGGTGCTGCGGGTCGAGGGCAAAGAATACGTGCTCAAGGACGGCGATGTGGTCCACTTCCTCTTCAACGTCTAGGAGGCCGCCCGAAACCCGTCTCCAAAATCGGCGTACCCATGCTGGGCCCACGCACGCCTTGCCACACGGGTTTTGAACGACCTCAACCTTTTGGATTTTATGAAGAAGGCCTGCAACACCAAGAATTTTCAACAGGCTCCAGGGGATGAACATGCTTGAGAACATCGACGTCATCCTCTTCCGCCCCAAATACCCCGAGAACATCGGCTCCGTGGCTCGTGCCTGCCTGAACATGGGCTGCGGCCAGATCGTGCTCGTGGACCCATGGAACTGGGACCTGGAAAAGGCCCTGCCTCTGGCCACGCACCACGCCCGGCACCTACTGGACACCGTGCGCATCCACTCCACTCTGGCCGAGGCCCTGGCGCCCTATTCCTTCTCCTATGGCACCACGGCCCGCACGGGCGGCTGGCGCAAAGCCATCCAGACCCCTGAGGAGGCCGCTCCACAGATCATCGAGCAGCGCAATTCCGGGGGCCAGGTCGCCATCGTCTTCGGCCCCGAGGACAAGGGCCTGACCAACGACGAGACGGAGCTGTGCAACCACCTCCTGACCATCCCCACCACCGGAAGCCTGACGTCGCTGAACCTCAGCCAGGCGGTCATGGTCATGCTCTACGAGTGCTTCAAGAATTCCCTGACCAAGCCGTTCAAGGTCGCCGGATATCCCAAGGAGCGCTATATCAACCATGAGGAACGCGAGATTCTTTTCGCGCAGCTGCGCGAAACCCTCATGGACATCGACTATCTGAAGCCCGACAACCCGGACTACTTCATGCTCTCCATCAAACGCTTCCTGAACCGGGTCAACCCGAGGCTGAACGAATACAACCAGCTCATGGGTCTGTGCCGGCAGCTCCGGCGCATCGTGCGCATCGCCAAGAGCCGTCAGGCTTGATCCCGGACCGCTTCGCCCCGAACCGGTCCGAGACGTTGCCGGCCTCCCGCGGCGTCATCTTTCCCCGCAGGCGCTTCCCGGCCGGTTCCGCAGCTCCTCGATGAGCTGGATCTGCATGTCCTGAATCTCCAGCAGCCTCTGCCACTGCCGCGTCAGCAGGTGGTCCATCTTCTCGTTCAGGTGCTTTATCTCGAGCTCGGCCTTGAGGTTGACCTGGTAGTCGTTCTCGGAACGCAGGCGGTCCTTAGCCTCCTGGCGGTTCTGGCTCATCATGATGACCGGGGCCTGCAGGGCTGCCAGACACGAGAGCACAAGGTTGAGCAGGATAAAGGGGTAGGGGTCGAAGGCCTGCGCCGCCTGGTACGCGTTCCAGCAGATCCAGACCACGAGCATGCCGGCGAAGATGAGGATGAACTTCCAGCTGCCGCCGAAGTCGGCCAGCCTGTCGGCCAGACGTTCGCCCAGGGTCAGGGAGTCCGAGTATTCCTCGTTGATGTTGGAGGAAAGCAGCTCCTGTTCCCGCAGGCTGCGCAGCACGTCCTCCTCCAACCGCGTCAGCTCGCCCTTCTCCTCCTCCAGCATTTCCGCCAGGTACCGATCCCTGAACTCGTTCAACTCCTCGGCGCAGACGCGGCTTTCGTCATGAAGGCCGGGATGCAGGGCCATGATGAAACGTTGCAGCGAGGGCCGCAGCGCGGAGATGGGCACAAGGCTCTGAAGATCGCCGCTGCGGCCGCAAATGGCGCAGGCTTCGGCTGATGGAATTTCGGACATGACAGACTCCTTTTTCGGTATCGGATCATCCGCATCGCACTGGCCGCAGCCATCCCGGGTCAAACACATCACCGACGGCCCATGGCCTGGCCCAATCGCCGTATTCCTTCCTCGATAATATCCTCGCTGTTGGACGCGAAGTTCAGCCGCATGCAGCCTTCGCCTTTTTCGGGATCGAGGTAGAAATTCCCGCCCGGCGCAAAAATCACCCCCTCGGCACAGGCTTTGACCAGCAGATCCGAAGCCCGAATCCCGTCCGGCAGCCTGGTCCAGACAAAAAGACCGCCCTTGGGGCGCACCCACGACGACCCTGCGGGCATATGCCGCTCCAGGGCGGCCAGCATGGCGTCCCGGCGGCGGCGATACACCGTGCAGGAGCGCTGCAGGTGGGCTGAATAGCGGCCCACGGACACGTAGTCCCGCAAGGCGCGCTGGATCAGGTTACAGGTGGCCAGGTCGTGGCAGCGCTTGGAACGGACCAGATGATCGTAGACGGGCCCGTCGGCGACCACGAAGCCCACCCGCAGGCCGGGGATGAGCATTTTGGAAAACGTGCTGACGTAGATAACCCGCCCGTCCGGATCCAGGGACTTGAGGGTGGGCTGGGCACGGCCCTCGTAGCGGATGTCCCCGACGTAGTCGTCCTCCAGAATGGGCACGTCGAAACGGCCAGCCAGATTGATGAGCTGTCTGCGGCGCTGACCGCTCAGGCAGGCCCCGGTGGGGTTGTGAAAATTGGGGATGGTGTACACGAGGCCGGGGCGGTGTCGCACCAGGACCTCCTCCAGCGCCTCCATATCCATGCCCTCTTCGTCGACACCCACCGAGTGGATGGCCAAACCCCGGGCACGGAAAACATCCAGGGCTCCGGCGTAGGTCGGCCGTTCCACCACCACTCCCTGGCCTGGAACCAGAAGCAGCGCGGCTGTCAGGGACAGGGCCTGCTGGGATCCGGCGGTGATGAGGATGCTGTCCGCGCCCGTCTGGATGCCCTGGCTGGCCAGAACCTGGGCCAGGGTCACGCGCAGGGGCCGGTAGCCGGCTATCTCCCCGTATTCGACGGACGCAGAGCCGTCCCGTCGCATGACTTGGCCCAGCATCCTGCGGAACTCGTCCATGGGGAAGAGCCTGGGGTCGCAGGCCCCGCCGTCCAGGGCGATCCAGTCCGTCTGGCGGCTGGCCTCGGGCAGGTAGGCGCTCATGGCCTCGTAGCCGCCGTACCGCAGCCGCCCCTGCCAGGCGGGCCAGTCCCCGGAACGGGATGCCGCGGCCGGTTCGCCCGGCGCGTGCGCCAGCACGTAGAAGCCGCTGCCCTGGCGGGAAGCGACGAGGCCCTCGGCCATGAGTTTGGCGTAGGCGCTCTCCACCGTGCCACGATTCACGCCCAGACTCGCGGCCAGAGTTCGCACCGCCGGCAGCCGCACACCAGGGCGCAGGTTGCCGGTCAGGATGCTGTCCCGAAGGTGGTCGCTGATCTGTGCATAGAGTGGCAACCGCGAATCCGGATCAAGGGCCAGGCGCATGGGACTCTCCGAAAATTGGACTGGTCATTTTTTTAAAAAATTGCCCCTTCTGGGAGGGCCAATTTTTCTCTAGACCACCTTCCATTCCAGCACAAGAAGGAGAAAATCATGGCCATGTCCAGGTCCGCCCGAGGCTACACAGCCGCCCTTGTCAGCGCCATCTTCCTTTCCACCACCTCCATATTCATCCGCTACCTCGTCACGAACTTCGACATGCCTCCTCTCATTCTGGCCTTCTGGCGCAACGTCTTTGTCATCGCCACCCTGGTGCCGGCCATGCTCCTCATCAACCCCCGCCTGTTGCGCGTGGAGTTGCGCCACATCCCCTTCCTGGCCATGTTTGGATCCATGATGGGGGCCTTCAACGGCCTGTGGGCCATTTCCGTGGCCAACAACGGCGCGGCCGTGGCCACGGTCATGGTCTACTGCTCCGTGGCCTACACCGCCGTCCTGGGCTGGAAGTTCCTGGGCGAGAGCATGGGATGGCTGAAAATCTCGGCCATCGCCCTGTGCATGGGCGGCTGTGCCCTCATCTCCGGGGCGCTGAACGCCGTGACCTGGCAGGTCAATTTCCTCGGCATCGTTGCGGGTCTGCTGACAGGGATGTGCTACACCGCCTACAGTCTGATGGGGCGGATGACCTCGGAACGCGGCATCTCGCCGTGGACGACCCTCCTCTATATCTTCACCTTCGCTGTCCTCTTCCTCTTCCTGGTCAACCTCAGCGGCGGGCGCATCCCCGGTTCGGCCACCAACCTCGCGGACCTTTTCTGGCTGGGCGACAGCGTCAGGGGCTGGGCCGTGATGGTCCTCCTGGGCGCCATCCCCACGGTGGGTGGCTACGGATTCTACAACGTGAGCCTGTGCCTGCTGGACGCGAGCATCGCCAACATCATCGTGTCCCTGGAGCCGGCCTTCACCGCTGTCTTCGCCTATCTCATCCTGGCCGAGGTTCTGACCCCCGTGCAGATGTTGGGCGGAGCCCTCCTCCTCTCGGGCGTGGCCGCCATCAAGTTGGCGGACTTGCGCAAAACCGCTCTCCCCGTGCCACAGGAAGCATGAAGCCCCGCAGGGCGGGGCTTCATGCGCTGCGCCAAAGCAGCAGTTTATCTGGCTTCAGCTTCCCTGCGCACCATACGGATCAGTTCCGTCATGTTGCTGACCTCTGTCACCTTCCAATGCCCCTGCTGCTGGCGCTTGAGTCGCATCTGCAACGGATAACTGCGTTCGCTGCCATGATCATACATGCGGGCCGTGGCTGTGGCCGTGTCAGCCTTGGGACTGTCGCAGCGCACGGAGCGCAGTTCTTTGCGGGCCGTGGATGCATCGGCGAACAGGGCGGAAAGGATACCTCCGTTGGGCAGGTTTTTGGACCTTGAGGGCTGGCCGGAAAAATTCCCCGATGCCACACCCCAGACCACGAACTTCCGTGTCTCCTCGATCAGCAGCAGCCTCATGGACTGGGCGGCCTGCGTCTCCCGGCCCGCGGCCAGGCCCCCTGACAGCATTTCCAGCAGGGGATCGCCCTCCCCTCCGGGCGGATTGCTGGCGAAATCGGCGATGAACTCATCCACCCCCTTGGTGATGACGCCGCCCACATCCAGGTATTTTTCCAGCAGGACCGGATCGTTGCTGTCCACGGCCCGTTGGATTCCAACCAGGGCCTTGTCCGGGGCCTCGGCCGCGGCAGTCGGCATGGCCGCAACACAAATCCATAGCAAAATATACCACATCCGCATGGGTTTCCTCCTTCGAAGTTCATCCGGCTCCTATCCCACGCCGGGACGGCCCGTCCAGAGGGGGGTTCCAGGGAGAAAAACCGGCTGATTCCATTCCCGGGGTTCAAGAACCGGGGTGGCCAAAATCCAGGACGAGCTGTTGTCCGTGGTCCCAACACCTCCCTGAAAAAGCCCTCCCTGGCCGCGAACCCCGAGGATGGAGAAAAACCACCACGCATGCATTGGCCCCCGCCGGTTCGTCCGCACGGGGGGGCGCCTTGCGGATGCACGTATCGATATCATTTTCCCGATGCCGGCCTTGATGCCCATGCCGGAGGCCACCGAAGGGAGAACCCGTGGACCACAAACCTCAGGGCAACAGGTATGGCGGCCATCTTCTCTGGAAATCGAGATGTCCGCCTTTATCCTCTCTTCACCTCCAAGGCGTCCTCGAAAAAGGCAGTCATCAAAAAATTCTTTCCCGCGATGTTCAACGTCTCCTCCTGTCCTGGAAAAAGCTCCATGACCGAGTTGAAACTGTCCCCCACAAAAATGGCCTTGGCTTCGCCATTGCTTTCCCAGCGGACCACAGTCCCGTCGTCGAGGGCGAGAAGTTCCCCGTCATGTAAGCGAACAGGCAGATCCTTTTCTGAATATTCCATTGTGTACCTCCGCAATAGATTTTCAAAACACCACGAAATTTTGGGAAATCATAGCAAAGCGCAGGCCGGGGTCAAGGACAGATGCGGATAATATTCGTGGGTCGGGACTGTCCCGGGCTTTCTTGACGTATGCAGGGATCACGCCTAGTGGCTCCTAGGCCATTTTGGCCTGAGGATCCATGAATACAATGAGACGACGATGAGCCAACTCGAAAAAGAGATACGCCACAATGTGGAGAATCGCCGGACCTTCGGCATTATCAGCCATCCCGACGCCGGCAAGACGACCTTGACCGAAAAACTCCTTCTTTTCGGCGGTGCCATCAACATGGCCGGCACGGTCAAGGCCCGCAAGGCCTCCCGCCACGCCACGTCGGACTGGATGAAAATGGAGCAGGAACGCGGCATCTCCGTGACCACCTCGGTCATGAAGTTCGAGTACCGCGGCTATGACATCAATCTGCTGGACACTCCCGGCCACGAGGACTTCTCCGAAGACACCTACCGCGTCCTGACCGCCGTGGACTCGGCCCTGCTGGTCATCGACAGCGCCAAGGGCGTCGAGGCCCAGACCCGCAAGCTCATGGACGTCTGCCGCATGCGCAACACGCCCATCATGACCTTCATCAACAAGCTCGACCGCGACGGCCTGGAGCCCCTGGACGTCCTGGCCGACATCGAGGAGCACCTGGGCATCGAGTGCGCCCCCCTGAGCTGGCCTATCGGCATGGGCAAGGGCTTCAAGGGCACCTACTCCATCTACAAGCGCCAGATCCACCTCTTCTCGGCCACCCACGGCGGCCGCATCCAGCAGGGCGTGGTCATCGACGACGTGAACGACCCCAAGCTCGACGAACTGCTCGGCCTGCAGGCCCAGGACCTGCGCCGCGACCTGGAGCTGCTGGAGGGCGCCGGCAACCCCTTCTCCGTGGAGCGCTACCTGGCCGGGACCCAGACCCCGGTCTTCTTCGGCAGCGCCATCAACAATTTCGGCGTGCAGGAGATGCTCGACACCTTCGTCGAGCTGGCCCCCCACCCGCGCCCGCGCCCGGCCGTGACCCGCGAGGTCTCGCCCTTCGAGGAGGAGTTCTCGGGCGTGGTCTTCAAGATCCAGGCGAACATGGACAAGGCCCACCGCGACCGCATCGCCTTCCTGCGCATCTGCTCGGGCAAGTACGTCAAGGGCATGAAGATCCGTCACCACCGCATCGGCAAGGACGTGCAGATATCAAACGCCACCATCTTCATGGCCCAGGACCGCACGGGCGTGGAGGAGGCTTATGCCGGCGATATCATCGGCCTGCACAATCACGGCACCATCCGCATCGGCGACACCTTCTCGACCAAGGAGGAGCTCAAGTTCACGGGCATCCCGAGTTTCGCGCCCGAGCATTTCCGCAAGGTCATCCTGAAGAGCCCGCTGAAGGCCAAGCAGTTGCAGAAGGGCCTGGAGCAGTTGGCCGAGGAGGGCGCCGTGCAGGTCTTCAGGCCCATGATCGGCAACGACTACATCCTGGGCGCCGTAGGCGTGCTGCAGTTTGACGTCATCGTTTCGCGTCTTAAAGATGAGTATGCAGTGGACGCCATCTACACCCCGGTCAACCTCTCGGCCGCGCGCTGGGTCCACTGCGACGACAAGCCCCTGCTCGGCCGTTTCCAGAAGGACCTGCTCCACTCCCTGTCCACAGACTCCGAGGGCAACCTCGCCCTGCTGGTGGACAGCGCCTGGCGCCTGGAATACATCATGGAACAGTGGCCGGACATCACCTTCCACTCCACGCGGGAAAAGAACTGACCCGGGGGAACATGGCCCTTCTCTTCACTTTTCTTCTTCTCCTTCTCCTCCCCCAGGACGCCCTGGCCTGGGGACCAGGGGTACACATGGCCATCGGCAACAACGTCCTGGCCCACCTGCACCTCTTCGCCCCGGCCCTGGCCGGGGCGTTGACCGCCCACCCCGAGCAGTACCTGTACGGCTGCCTCTCAGCCGACATCTTCATCGGCAAAGGATGCACGTTCACGCCGACCCACTCCCACAACTGGGACATGGGACGGGTTCTGCTGCGCCAGGCCGAGAGCCCCGAGGCCCAGGCATACGCCTACGGCTATCTCTCCCATTTGGCGGCAGACGTCATCGCCCACAACTACTTCGTGCCCAACATGCTCGGCTTCTCGGCCGGACGGGGCAAATTCGCCCACACCTATGTGGAGATGCTCGCGGACCTGCAGGTCGAATGCCCACGCAAGCAGGCCTCGCGCATCTTTCGCCTGCCGCACCCCGACGCCGATGACACGCTGGTGGCGACCATGGGACAAAAAAAAATCCCGTTCTTCATCAAGAAGCGCATCTACCGCCAGAGCCTGAGGCTGGTGGAGAAGCGCACATACAAGAACTCCCTGCGCGTCTTCCGTGACCTGCTGCCGTTTTCGAGCAAGAAGGTCTTCATCTCCGAGGCCATTTCCTATGCCCAGGACCTGGTCTTCGATCTTCTGCAGCATCCCATGCGCTCACCGGTTCTGGAATGCGACCCTATCGGCAGCTCGAACCTGAGCCAGATCCGCCGCTTCCAGCGCAGGCAGCGCCTCTACTATACCCAGCACGGCCAGGGGATCATCTTCCCCCTGGACAGCCGACTTGAACCCTGCCTGCACACATCGGGAGAATCGTATGCGCACCTTTCTCGCTTTTCTGCGTGACCGCATCACGCTGGTCAAGGACACGGAAAAAGAGGCCCTCAGTCTCTTGCACGAGGGTGGAGACGAAAAGGGATACCGGGAGGCCATGCGCCGCAAGGCCATGATTCTGGCCAACCTCTCTGCCGACGCGGCACCGCTCCTCCCCGGAGTGCCCATGGGCAAGCGTCCCATGATCGAGCACCGCCTGGACGTGTTCTCCCAGAGCGCCCAACGCAGCCTGGACATCGGCAGCGTCTTCTACATGTCCGCCCTGCTCTATCCTGACGACCATCAGCCCGGACAACCCAACACCTTGGAAGTCTTTCTCGCGGACCTTGAACGCGACAGATAGTTTCTCCAACCACATACCCAAGGATCTACCATGACACTTGCAGAGGGAACCAGGGTCCTGGTTCATTACACCGGAACACTTGACGACGGGACGCAGTTCGACTCTTCCCGGGGGCGCGAACCCCTGGAAGTTATTCTGGGCCAGAATATGGTCATTCCAGGCTTTGAACAGGCCATTGTCGGGATGGACGTCGGACAGACAGTGACCGTGACCATCGCCGAAGAACATGCCTACGGGCCCCACAACGAGGAGATGGTCATCCGTGTTCCCAAAACCTCCTTTCCCCCCGAAATCAAGGTCGCGGTCGGAGAGCAGCTCATCCTGCGTTCTCCAGAAGGGCACGAAGTTCCCGCCCTCATCGTGGACGTGAACGAGGAAGACGCCACCCTGGACGCCAACCACCCCCTGGCCGGCTTTGCCCTGACGTTCGAGATCGAGCTGATCAGCGTGGGCTAGGGGTTGCGCAACAAGACCTCGAGCCCGTGTTCTGGTTGACGCTCCTGCCCATAAGGGCATCACGATGCCTTGCTTCGCGAAGACTCCTTGCGATGACGCCCTTTCTTCCGTCGATTGCGAGGAGTCTTTGACGGGCAGAGGTGTTCTTCAACCCCAGCCGGTCCCGAGCCCAGCAAAAAAGGGACCCGGCGCCATGCCGAAATCCCTTATCCCTTTTCAAACCCCAACCCGTTACACAGGCAAAGCACCCCGTCCCTAGCCCGTGGCGAATCTGGTCACCTCGTGCACCGACTCCAGTTTGCGCAGCTTCTCGATGATCCCGTAGAGCTGCGTGGTGGTCTTGACCTCGATCACGAAATCCATCTCCGACATGCCGTCCACACTGGAATTGAACTGACCGGAGTCGATATTGACTCCTTCCTTGGCCAGCAGCCCGGTAATCTGACTGAGCATCCCGCGCTCGTTCTTGCAGATGACCCTGATCCGGGCCGGCAATACCTTGGATTCTTCCTGTCCACCCCAACTCACGTCCAGGAGCCGCTCCACCTCCATGTTGGCCACATTGGGACAGTCCTGGGTATGGATGGTCACGCCCAACCCTCGGCTGATGTACCCGACGATGGGGTCCCCCGGCAGCGGGTTGCAGCACTGGGCGTAGCGGATGAGCACATCATCCACGCCCTTGATGAAGATGGCGTCGTTCTTGTCCTTGGACTTGGCCGGAGCTTGTGCCCCTGAGCGATCCTGGGGTTTGCGCTCTTCGGCTTTCTGTTCTTCTTTGGGAAGCAGTTTCCTGAGCACCTGCTTGGGAGTGATGCGGCCATGACCCACTGCAGAAAAAAGGTCGTCTACCTGCCGGAAGGAAAACTCGCGGACCACGGGCTCGAATTCCCCATTCTTCAACGCCTTGGAGACATTCACCCCCATGCGGCGACCTTCCTTCTCCAGCAGTTCGCGGGCCAGGGTCAGGCTGCGGGCCCGCTCTTCCGTCCCGATCCAGTGCTTGATCCTGGATCTGGCCTTGCCGGATTTGACGAAGTGCAGCCAATCCCGGCTCGGACTGCGGGAGGCGTCGGTGATGATCTCCACGGTGTCCCCATTCTTGAGCGCGGTATTGAGGGGGACAATACGGCCATTGACCTTGGCCCCGGCGCAGTGGTTCCCGACCTCTGTGTGGATCGTATAGGCGAAATCCACAGGTGTGGACCCCTCGGGCAGTTCCTTGACCTGACCCTTGGGGGTGAAAGCGTAGACCTCGTCCTGGGAGAGATCCAGGCTCAGGGTGGACATGAAGTCACGCGAGTCCTTCAGGTCGCCCTGCCAATCCAGGATCTGCCGCAGCCAGCTGAACCGGTCCGCCTCCTGCGCCTTCTTGCTGCCCTGTTCCTTGTAGGCCCAATGGGCGGCCACCCCGTTTTCGGCCAGCTGGTGCATTTCCTCGGTACGGATCTGAATCTCAATGCGTTCGCCATCCGGCCCGATGACCGTGGAGTGCAGGCTCTGGTACATGTTGGCCTTGGGCATGGAGATGTAGTCCTTGAACTTGCCCGGCACGGGTTTCCACAGGGAATGGACCAGCCCCAGCACGGTGTAGCACTCGCGCAGGTTGTTCACGACGACCCGGAAGGCGATCATGTCAAAGACCTGGTCCAGGGTCAGACCGCGCTGCTTCATTTTGTGGTAGATTGAGTAGACATGCTTGACCCGGCCCTTGACCCGGCCCTTGATGTCATTCTCCTCCAGCACGGTCTGGATCATGGCGCAGACCTTGTCGATATAGGCCTGCCCCTGCTGCTCATAACGGTCAATGCCTTCGGAAATCTGGGCGTATACGTCGGGTTTCAGATACCTGAGGCTCTGGTTCTCCAGCTGCACCTTGATGCGATAAAGGCCCAGACGGTTGGCCAGGGGGGCGTAGATGCCCAGGGTCTCCTGGGCAATGGCCCGCTGCTTGTATTCTTTCTGGAACTCCAAGGTGGAAATGTTATGCAACCTGTCGGCCAGCTTGACCAGCAGAACCCGTATATCGTCGGCCATGGCCAGGATCATCTTGCGGATATTCTCGGCCTGGGCCTGTTCCTTGGACTCGAAATTCATCTTGCTGATCTTGGTCACGCCTTCGACAATGGCCGCCACATCGGGTCCGAACTGATTGGAAATCTGAACAATGGAGGCTTCAGTGTCCTCAACCGTGTCATGCAGCAGTCCTGCAGCAATGGTCGCCGCATCCAGACGCAAATCCGCCAGGATATGGCTGACCTCCAGTGGGTGGGAAAGGTAGGGTTCCCCTGAAAGACGGATCTGGCCGGCATGGGCCGCCGCTGAGAAGACGTAGGCCTTCTGCACCAGGGCCACGTCGGAGGCTGGAAGATAGGCGGATGCCTGGTCCAGAATATCTGTGATGCGAATCATGCTTATCCTGTGAGTTCGGGAAGATGGCTCCGATGTTCCACCCTGAAATTGGCCCTCGGGCATCAAAAAGTCAACTTCTCTTTGAAACGGCCCTGCCCCAGTACAGATCCCCACACCGCTGCGGCGTGAAAATCGGGACATGGCCATAAAAATATCCCAGCCCCTTGATAAAGAATTGTGATTTGATTAAATGGTTCTATTGTGTCATCCCGCGCTCCGCGCTGAACACGCGTCGCGGAAAAAGACCTTTCTGGCCGTCCTGCGATTTCCATGGAGCTGAAAGCAATACATGTCCCACACTGTTGAAGAACGCGTCCAACGCATCCTGAACACCTTTATGTCGGAAAACATCCCCGAACACATCCGCGACGGGGCCCAATACCTGATCGCCGGTGGCGGCATCCAGAAAATCGACGTCCGCCGGGATGAAGAATCCTGGGACGTGGAGGGCCAGATCCAGGGGGACGATTTCCAGACCTATACTTCGGAACTGGGCATCGACCTGGGCCACGGCAGCATCCATTCCTACTGCAACTGCGAGGACTCCTTTTCCGGGATTTGCCGGCACGTGGCGGCCATGGCCATGGACCTTGCAGCCAGGCTCGACGTCAAACACGAGGCTGAGCCCCAGCCCCTCAAATCGGAATGGAAACACAGCTTCCGCTCGTTCTTTTCCACTGCCCTGGAGCCGGAACCGGGACAGCATTATTTCATATTCCGGTTCTTTGCCGAACCTGGGCGATTGCTGGTGGAATTCTTCCGCGCCCGTCAGAACAAGTCAGGGTTGTCCACGGTGCAGAATCCTGTGTCCCTGGAGCAGATCATCCGCAACCCGGACTGGTGTGAAATATCCCCTGACCTGCCGAAAGTCAGCGAGCAGATCGGCCAGTACCTGGATTACTACGGACACCGGGTGGAGATACCCTTCGGCCTGATGACGTGGTTCTTCTGGGCCATCAAAAACGAATATTACCAACTCTGGGAAGAGACCGAGCAACCCGTACGCATTGAAAGCACACCCATGCGTCTGCAGTTGCGGCCCAAATTCACCGAGGAGGGCCTGTCCTTCGACATCATGCTTGGCCGCGAAGGCAAGGTACCCTTCTCGATCCTGAACCAGAAAGTGAGTTTTTACGGACAAATCCCGCTCTGGGTCTGCCTGAAACACAGTTTCTACCCTGTTCAGACGGGCCTGCGCCCCAGTCTCATCCAGGAGCTGGTCACGGCTCCACCGGTCATCCCCCACGCGGATATCTCAGAATTTCTGGACAGGGTCTGGACCCAGATTCCCGCTTCCGACCTTCACGGGCAGGATGAATTTCTTGAACGCATGCAGCCCATTTTCGTACCCGCCGCGTACAACCCCAAGCTCTTCCTCAACGAAGAAGGCAGCCTGCTGACCCTTGAAATCCAGAACATCTACGAAACCGAGCACGGAGACATCTTTCTGCCCGGCCCGAACCAGGATCTGCAGACCGGCAGCTACCAGTTCGAAGGCAAATCCTTTCTCATCCGTCGCGATCAGGAGGAGGAGGAGACCCTGCTGACCACTCTCGTGGACATGAACTTCCAACCCAGAAACAATGCCATCTGGTTCCTGGAACCGGAGGAGGCCATCACCTTCCTGCTGGATTCCTATCCCAAGCTCGTCGAAGCCTACCGGGTGTACGGCGAGAAGGATCTGACCCGCTACAAGGTCCGGCTCACCTCTCCCAACGTCGTGGCCACGGTAGAGACCCAGGAAGAAGACAAGTGGTTCAACGTGGAGATCAATGTCCAGTACGACGACATCTCCGTGCCCATCGACAAAATCTGGAAGGCCTGGACCCAAGGCAAGCGCTATGTCCAGCTCAAGGACGG
>JAAYCS010000187.1 GCA_012729655.1 Desulfovibrionales bacterium
CCCTCCCGTCCCCGCCCGGCCGCCGGGCGGGGACGGCCCGGCCTGCGAGCGTCATGGACACCTTCATCCAGCAGCTCATCAACGGCATCACCCTGGGCTCGGTCTACACCCTGATCGCCCTGGGCTACACCATGGTCTACGGCATCATCCAGCTCATCAACTTCGCCCATGGCGACCTTTTCACAATCGGGGCCTATCTCGGCCTCACCCTGTTGGTCTCCTTCGGCCTGTCGGACAAGATCGGGGCACTGGGAGCAGTGCTCCTGCTGGCCACCATGGTCATGATCCTCGTGGCAATCATCGGGGCGTTGCTGGAGCGGGTGGCCTATAAACCACTCCGCAACTCGCCGCGGCTCTCCGCCGTGGTTTCGGCTTTGGGAGCCTCCATCTTCTTTCAGAACGCGATCATGGCTGTCTACAGTCCTAAATTCCTGGTCTACCCGCACGACATCCTGCCCAAGGCCGCCGTCACTCTTTTTGGCCTGGACATACCCGTCATCCGGATCATCATGTTCCTGACCTCTCTGACCCTCATGGCCGCACTGTACTTCTTCATCCAGAAAACCAAAATCGGCACGGCCATTCGGGCCGCAGCCATTGATCAGGGTGCGGCCAGGCTGATGGGCATCAACGTAGACCGGGTCATCATGCTGGTCTTCTGCATTGGTCCGGCCCTCGGCGGCGCAGCCGGCCTCATGGTCGGTCTCTACTACGGTCAGATCAACTTCAGCATGGGTTGGATTTACGGCCTCAAGGCCTTTACCGCCGCAATCCTCGGTGGAATCGGCAATATTCCCGGGGCCATGGTGGGCGGGTTACTTCTGGGTGTCATCGAAGCCCTCGGCGCTGCCTACATCTCCATCGCATGGAAGGACGCCATAGCATTTTGTGTCCTGATCCTGATCCTCATTGTCCGGCCCACAGGCCTGCTGGGCGAAAGGGTGGCGGAAAAGGTATGAATAAAAATTTTCTCATGTACGGCGCATTTGCCGGGGTCATGGCGGTCTGTCCCCTCTTTCTCAATGCCTACTGGACGGACGTGTTCAACAACGTGGGTCTTTACACCATCCTCGCACTGAGCCTGAACGTCATCCTCGGCCACGCCGGTCTTTTTCACATGGGCCATGCCGCCTTTTACGCTGTCGGGGCGTACACTGCCGCCATCCTGAACACCGCATATGGCGTCCCCATCCTTTGGCTGATGCCTCTGTCCGGCCTGCTGGCCGGGACATTTGCACTCATCGTGGCCCGGCCCATCATCCACCTTCGTGGCGACTATCTTCTCATCGTGACCATCGGCATCGTCGAAATCGTACGCATCGCCCTGATCAACAACGTTTTTGACATCACCGGTGGAGCCAACGGTATTTTCGGCATCAGCCGACCCTCTGTGTTCGGATTCAAGATCGCCAAGCCCGACCAGTTCTTTTACCTGATCTGGGGATTTGCCGCCCTGACGATCTTCCTGCTGATGCGGCTTGAACATTCCCGCTTTGGACGGGCCCTCCTGTTCATCAAAGAGGACGAGGTGGCTGCCGGAGGCAGCGGTATCAACGTCGCACACCACAAACTGGTAGCTTTCGTCATCGGCGCGGTTTGGGCGGGCATGTGCGGAACTATCTATGCATCCAAGATGACCATCATCGCCCCGGAATCCTTCTCCTTTGCGGAATCGGTCATCCTTTTCACCATCGTCATCCTCGGCGGTTCGGGCAGTATTCCCGGAGTCATTCTCGGAGCGTTCCTCCTGGTGGGCCTGCCGGAGCTGTTCCGCGGATTCGCCGAATACCGCATGCTCGTTTTCGGTGCCGCCATGGTGCTGATGATGATCTTCCGCAATCAGGGACTCCTTCCGCCAAGCCCAAAAAATTACCGCATCCCCGCACGACTGTCCTCAGGAGGTGCCAATTGAACCTCCTGGCAGTGGACAATCTGAGTAAAAGCTTCGGCGGTCTCATGGCCGTCAACGAAGTTTCCTTCGAAGTGGAAGAAGGGTCCATCGTGGGCCTCATAGGCCCCAACGGAGCGGGAAAGACCACGGTCTTCAACCTCATCACCGGCAACTACGAACCCAACACAGGGACGATTCTCTTTGACAACAAAAGCCTGGGCGGGATGCCGACCCATGCTATCGTCGAGCAGGGTATCGCGCGCACATTCCAGACCATCCGCCTCTTTCAGAACATGAGCGTGCTGGAAAACGTACTCGCTGGATGTCATTGCCGGATGCGCTCCGGGGCCCTGGCCGCCATGCTCCGCACACCGGCCCAGCGCCGGGAGGAAGAGGAGGCTCTGCGTCAAGCCAATGCCGAACTTGAGTTCGTTGGGCTGGCTCATGAATGGCGGAACAAGGCCAAAAATCTTTCCTACGGCAACCAGCGGCTGCTCGAAATCGCACGCGCCCTGGCCACCAAGCCCAAGCTTATCGTCCTGGATGAGCCGGCAGGCGGAATGAACGACCAGGAGACTCAGGACCTGATCCAACTCATCCGGGGGATCCAGCATCGTGGCATCACCGTGCTCCTCATCGAACACGACATGAGCTTGGTCATGCGTGTCTGCTCTTCCCTGGTGGTGCTCGAACACGGGGCGAAAATAGCCGAAGGAACGCCGGCCGAGATTCAGGCCAATCCCCGGGTCATCGAAGCATATCTCGGTTCTGATTCCAATTAACAGGATCTGCAATGCTGCTTGCCATTGAAAATCTGCACGTCAACTACGGCAACGTCGAAGCCCTGCACGGCATCAATCTGGAAGTACGCGAAGGCGAAATCGTAACCATCCTTGGCGCCAACGGTGCAGGGAAATCAACCACCCTGAATGCCATCAGCGGCCTGGTACACATCACCGGCGGGAAAATTCTTTTCCAAGATATTCCACTGCACAAGCTCCCGGCTCATGAGATCGTGAAACTCAAAATCACCCAGAGCCCCGAGGGCCGCCGAGTCTTTTCCACTCTGACCGTGGAGGAGAACCTGATGCTCGGCGCGTTCACATCCTCCAACACGGATCGCATAGTGAAGAGCAGACGGTGGATCTACGAACTCTTTCCCCGCCTTGAAGAGCGGCGCAAGCAGCTGGCCGGCACCCTCAGCGGGGGGGAGCAGCAAATGCTGGCCATCGGTCGGGCCCTCATGGCCAATCCCACGATTCTGCTCCTGGACGAGCCGAGTCTGGGTCTGGCCCCTATTCTGGTCAAATCCATCTTCGAGACTGTGAAGGAAATCAACAAAACCGGGGTCACGGTCATCCTGGTGGAGCAGAATGCCAAGGCGGCCCTGAAATTGGCCGACCGCGGCTATGTCATGGAGGTCGGCAGAATCGTCCTCGCGGACACCGCGGCCAATCTTCTCTCCAATGCGCAGGTTCAGCGGGCGTATCTTGGTGGTGGGCACGGCCAGGAGGGCACGATTCGCGGCGAGCGAGGTTGTGTCTAGGCTTCAGCCCACAGCTCAAGAGGCAGGATCGAAATTTCTCCTTGCCAAGCCTCTGACCTTTCCTTAAAAGCCCATTTCACCCCACGTTGCCGGGGTAGCTCAGTCGGTAGAGCAGGGGACTGAAAATCCCCGTGTCGGCAGTTCAATTCTGTCCCCCGGCACCAGGATACCCAAGGCCCAGTTTCGGGCCTTTATTGTTCTGCCTATCTGACGTGCCGCATCAATCCATGGCAATGCTGCAAGTGTGCAGATCAGATTTCCCTTGCCAAATCCACCCCTTTTTCCTAGGGATTGCTTTCTTCAAGCCGGGGTAGCTCAGTCGGTAGAGCAGGGGA
>JAAYCS010000016.1 GCA_012729655.1 Desulfovibrionales bacterium
GTGGTGGATGCCATTGCCCAGGTGCCCACGGGATCCTTCGGGTTTCACCAAAACGTGCCTACGGAGCCGGTTGCCATCACCAGGGTCTATGTGGAGGAATAGAACGTGGTGCGTCTGTGGACTGCTTTCCCTTTCTCCAATGGTCACGTCCACACGGTATTTCCGGTTCTCTTTCGCGCCCAGCCTGATCTTGACTATGAACGCCAGCGGCTGGACACGTCTGATGGTGATTTCCTGGACCTGGACTGGTCCTGTGGGAAGAGCGACCGTCTCGTCCTCATCCTGCATGGGTTGGAAGGTCACTCCCGACGAAAGTATGTCCTGGGTATGGGCAGGGCGGCCAGGGCACACGGCTTTGACGTCCTGGCCATGAATTTTCGGGGCTGCGGGGGGGAGATGAACCGCAAGCTGACCATGTATCATTCCGGGTTGACGCAGGATCTGCATGAAGTCCTGTGCATGGTTCAGGGGCAAGGCCGTTATGCCAGCGCGGATATTGTCGGATTCAGCCTGGGTGGGAACGTGCTGCTCAAATATCTGGGCGAGGACGCGGCCCGCGTCCCAGGTATAGTCCGAAGGGCCGTGGCCTTTTCTGTGCCGTGCGATCTGGAGGATGCGGCCGAGGCCCTGGCCCGCCCCCAGTGCGCCATCTATGTCCGCTACCTTCTTGACCAGCTCCGAAAGAAGATTAGAGAAAAGAATCGTCTTTTTTCCAGTGCATTGGATGTCCAAGGACTGGATTCGATACGCACATTTCGGGAATTTGACGACCGGTTCACGGCTCCTCTGCATGGATTCCGCAACGCCCGTGACTACTGGCGCCGGTGCAGCTGCAGGCAGTTTTTGTCTGGCATCGACCGGCGGACGTGCATCATCAACGCCGCCAACGATCCATTTTTGGGGCCAAAGTGTTTTCCCCGAGCCGAGGCAGCCCATCATCCCTGCCTGCAGCTTTTTTCTCCTCTCACCGGAGGCCACGTCGGCTTTGCCGGTTCGGGGCAGAACGGGATGTACTGGTCCGAATGGGCGGCCATGTGTTTTTTGTGCAGCCACGAAGACCTGGATGTGCAAAATTTACTGGCCGCCGAGACGGTTGTGTAGCTTGTTTGTGCCGTAATGTGCACAAGTCCGGGACCCAGGGTGGTATGCAGGCCCGGATGATGTTGATCCAGAGGTTTGGCACGGTCGATGCTCATCAGGCAAACGTGTGGAGGTACACGATGAAATACGCGATTCGCATTTTTACCTTGTTTTTTCTGCTTTCGGCTTCCGTTGCCCTGGCAGCCCAGCTTCCCGACTTCACGGACCTGGCTGAGAGATCTGGTCAGGCCGTGGTGAACATCAGCACGGTCAAGATCGTCAAAGGCCAGCGCAACCTGCCGCATTTTTTCCGTCAGAATCCGCGAGGACAACATCCATTCGATGAGTTTTTCGATCAGTTCGAGAGGTTTTTTGGCGAGCAGGGGCCTGGAGTGCCCCGTGAGCAACGCTCCCTGGGGTCAGGGTTCATCCTGTCCGCAGACGGCTACATTGTCACAAATAACCATGTCATCGACGGGGCGGACTCCATCAAGGTCAATCTTCTGGCCGACAAGAACGGCCAGCGCTCCTATGACGCCGAAGTGGTAGGTACGGACAAGGAAACCGACTTGGCCCTCCTGAAGATTAAAACCGATTCGAGTCTGCCATACCTGGCATTCGGCGACTCCGATGCCCTCAAGGTCGGGCAGTGGGTCATGGCTATCGGCAATCCTTTTGGCCTGGACCACACTGTGACGTCCGGCATTGTCAGCGCCAAGGGCCGGACTATTGGGGCGGGACCCTACGACAACTTTATTCAGACCGACGCGTCCATCAATCCCGGCAACAGCGGCGGCCCGCTCATCAATCTGGACGGGCAGGTCATCGGGATCAACACGGCCATCATCGCTTCTGGTCAAGGCATAGGCTTTGCCATCCCCAGCAAGCTGGCCCGGCAGGTCATCGACCAGCTCAAGGAGCACAAGAGCGTGAAACGCGGCTGGCTGGGTGTGTCCATCCAGGACGTGGACGAAAATTCGGCCAAGGCCCTTGGGCTGAAATCCGCCCGCGGTGCTCTGGTATCGAGCGTTACCCCGGGCGACCCTGCTGAAAAGGCCGGGATCAAGGCGGGGGATGTCGTCACGGCCGTGGACGGCGTGGATGTGAACGATGCCGGCGATCTGACCCGCAAAATCGGCGACCTGCTCCCTGGCGCAAAAATCACGCTGACAGTCTGGCGGGACGGGAAGACATCGACCATCCCTGTGGTTTTGGACCAGCGCAATCTGGAGAAGGTCGCCCAGGGCGGACAGGGCGGTCCTGAATCCGGAGGAGAGGAGCTGCTGGGGCTTGCCGTCCGCCCTGTAACCGAAGCCGAAGCCAAGGCCCTGGAGCTTGGCAGCGCACGTGGCCTTCTCGTTGTGGAGGTGGCAGCCGGCTCCTTGGGCGAACAGAACGGTCTGTCCTCCGGTGACGTCATCCTGGAGGCCAACGGAAAGGCCGTGGACTCGTCCAAGGCCTTCAAGGCCTTGATCGATGGCGACGGAAAGGCCAAGGGCGTGATCATGCTCCTGATCAAGCGGCAAGGCAGAAACATGTTCAGAACCATCCCCCTGCAGTAGCACAGCGCCCGCAAGGGCGCTTGCGGTTTCAAATCCATGGAATGGGAGCTGCGCGCCGGCTGCAAGGTCAACCTCTACCTCGATATCGTCGGGGTGCGGGAAGACGGATACCATGAGATCGAGAGTCTCTTCTATCCGTTACCCGCACCTTGCGATGTGCTGCGGCTGGAAGAGGGAGGCGAAGGTCTGCGCCTGTCCTGCTCGGATCCCGTCCTGGCCACCCCCGAAAATATCTTGGTCCGGGCGTACCAGAAATATGCTTCCCTCACGGGTTTTGCACCGGGACTGCGCCTTTTTCTGGAAAAAAACATTCCCATGGGCGCCGGTCTGGGAGGAGGGAGCAGTGACGCCGCTTCGCTGCTGCTGTGGCTCAACGCCCGGGCGCAGTCCCGGGGTTTGGCCCCCGAGGCCCTGTCTGAACTGGCGCTGACCCTTGGAGCGGACGTCCCATTTTTCCTCCAGAACAGACCGGCTTGGGTGACCGGGATCGGTGAAAATCTGCACTTCCTGGATCTCGATCTCGGGGATCTTGCCGTCCTTTTGGTTTGCCCTGCCTTACAGGCGAACACAAAATGGGCATATCGCCGCTGGGATGAGATGTCTGCGCAGGGGTGCCTGCCGCGGAGAAAAGGGTTGACACTTCAAGATGGCCTCATTATGAAATTTTGCTCCTCGAAACAGCCCGCGCTCTGGAATGCTTTCGAACACTTAGTATTTATGGAATTCCCGATACTTAGTGGGATAAAGCAAGAAATTTTGGATCATGCTGCAGCAGGTTGCGTCATGAGCGGGAGCGGATCCACCATGGTCGGCCTTTTTGCTTCTGCGGAAGACGCGGCATGCTGTGCGCGGAGGATGCGGACCCAGGGGCATGTCTGCCATGGGATTCGGTCCGGCCAGCCTTTTGACCTAGGTGTCTGAGAAGAGAAGGTTGGATGCTGGCCAGAGGCCGTATTTTTTTTCATCACGAGGGAGATCCTGGTCCATGACGCGCCAGGCACCCGTGTTGGGGCGTCGCCAAGCTGGCAAGGCAACGGGTTTTGGTTCCGTCATTCGGAGGTTCGAATCCTCCCGCCCCAGCCATTTATATGAGGATGCATTATGTCACGCGTTGGTGAGCTGAAGATCGTCACGGGCACGGCCAATCCGGCTCTTGCCACCCGGATTTGCGATCATCTCGGTTGCAAGCTGACCCCTGCCCTGGTCGACAGGTTCAGTGACGGAGAAATCCGCATCGAGATGAGCGACAATGTCCGCGGCGATGACGTGTACGTGGTGCAATCCACGTGCGCTCCGGTCAACCACAACCTGATGGAACTTTGCCTGATGCTGGACGCCCTCAAAAGGGCCAGCGCCGGAAGGGTCACGGCTGTCGTGCCGTATTTCGGCTATGCACGCCAGGATCGCAAAGTGGTGCCCAGGGTGCCCATCAGCGCGAAGCTGGTGGCGGACTTCATCTCTGTGGCCGGAGTGGATCGCGTGTTGACCATTGATCTGCATTCTGGCCAGATACAGGGCTTTTTCGACAAGCCCGTGGACAATCTGTATGCCGCCCAGGTCCTGTTGGATTACATCAGAAAGCTGGGCGACAACCTCATTGTCGTATCTCCCGATGCCGGTGGAACGGAGCGCGCCAGGGCCTACGCAAAGCGTCTGGGTGTGGGGCTGGCCATCGTGGACAAGCGGCGCGAAGGCCCCAACAAGGCCCATGCCATGCAGCTTATCGGCGACGTCAAGGGCAAGATCGCAGTGGTGCTTGACGACATGATCGATACGGGGGGGACCATGACCGAGGCGGGCAATCTCCTGGCCGAGCAAGGGGCCCAGGATGTCGTGGCCTGTGCCACCCATCCGGTTCTGTCCGGACCTGCGGTGGACAGGCTGACGAGTTCCCCCTTCTCGCAGATCATCGTGACCGACACCATCCCGCTCAATCCCAAAGCTGCAGGGAGTGACAAATTCAAGGTTATTTCTGTTGGCAGCCTGATTGCCAAAGCCATTCACAACATCCATTCCGAGTCCTCGGTCAGCGTTCTCTTCAGTTGAATCGGGCCGGGACAGCTTTTCGATGACGAATAAAGGAGAAAATCATGTCTGAAGTCACAAGTTTGCAGTTAACGCAGCGCGCGGAAAGGGGCAAAGGTCCTTGCGCCCGTCTGCGTTCCCAGGGTCTTGTTCCCGGAGTTTTCTACAATTCAAAAGGTGAAAATATTTCCTTTTCTGTGGACAACATGGCTTTGGGCAAGGCTTTCGAAAAGGTGCGCTATTCCAAGATGATTGAACTCCACATCGACGTGGACGGTCAGATCGAGAAGCGCAACGCCCTGTTCAAGAAGCTGGTTTCTCACCCCGTCAAGCGCCGCTATGATCACGTTGATTTCGTGGGCATCGATCTGGACAAGGAAGTGCAGGTCACCATTCCCGTTGAAACCACTGGCCGGGCCAAGGGCGTGGTTCTGGGGGGCAGGCTGGAAATTTTCGAGGAGCGCGTCATGGTGCGCTGCCTGCCGGCCATGATTCCGGATTCCATCGTGGTGGATGTCACAGAACTGGACATTGCAGACAAGGTTTTTGTCGACCAGTTGCCTTTGCCCGAAGGCGTGAAAGCCGTCTACGACCGCAACTATGCCGTTCTGGCCGTCGTGACCAGCCGTGGCGCCAAGGCCGGCGAAGAAGAAATCCAGTAGTCTTCCAGCACCCCTGGGCCCCGCTCACGCGGGGCTCTTTCCTCCTTTTCCGTACATCTCGTTTTGACGGTTCCCCATGGCATATGACGGACTGATTGTCGGTCTGGGCAACCCTGGCACCAAGTATGCCCGCACCAGACACAATTTCGGCTTCATGCTTGCGGATCGAGTGGTCGCATACTGGGCCAATCGACCCGGATGTGTTTGTGAAAGCAGGAATGTCCGGCTGAATGCGACCGTGTGGGAAGCGGGCGAAGACTTCGGAAAGCGGAGTTGGCTTCTGGTCAAGCCATTGACCTTCATGAACCTGAGCGGCCAGGTCGTGGGAGAACTTGCCCGGAAGCACGGAATCCCGGCGGCAAAGATTCTTGTCATGCACGATGAACTCGATCTGCCTTTGGGAACTGTGCGGTTCAAATTTTCAGGCGGTCTTGCCGGCCACAACGGATTGAAGTCCGTGGCAGCCCATCTCGGAACACGGGATTTCTGCCGGCTGCGCCTCGGGATTGGCCGTCCGGAAAGCAGCGAAGTCATGGCAGAGTACGTGCTCAGATCGTTTCTTGCCGAGGAATGGGGCGCCGTGGCTCAGGTTTTGGATCTGGCCGTGGATGCTGTGCTGGACTACTGCCGGGATGGGTTGGACTCAGCCACCGCGAAACTCCATGCGCGCTGAAGATGAGTCCAACTTCCTGTTGTGGACTGCCCATCAATTTTCATCTATAAAAACTCACCTATGCTGTTCGATTTTGTCATCCTGGAGGTCGGTTGTGTTTTCTGCTGGTGAACTTGTCGTCTATCCCGCGCAGGGGGTCGGGAAGGTCGAAAGGATCGAAACCCAAGAGATCGGCGGCGTGGCCACGGAACTCATTATCGTGCGCATCCTCAGCAACAACGTGACGCTCATGGTGCCCGTGAAGAACGCCAAGAACGTGGGATTGCGTGGCGTCTATTCTGCGGAGCAGGCAGACGAGATCCGTGCGTACCTTCAGGATCGTTCTGATTTTACCGGCTATTCAGGCCAGAACTGGAACCGCCGGTATCGCGAATACTCGGAGAAGTTGAAAAGCAGCAATTTGCGGGACGTGGCCTATGTGCTCAAGGAACTGATCCTCATCGGCAAGGACAAGGAGCTGTCTTTTGGAGAGCGTCGGCTGCTGGAACAGGCCATGGGGCTCATTTCCCTTGAATTGTCCTTTGCCTTGGGCCTGACTCAGGCCGAGGTCAAGAAGTCCATCGAAAGTCTTTTCGCCGACATCCTGCATGCGAAGACTTCCGAAGATGGGCCTGTTGGAGATTGAAAAGGGGGACGAACCCCTTGTTTTTTTTCTTGTGTTCAAGTAATTTGATATTGTTCCTGCCAGACACTACTCGTACCCAGAAGTTATCCATATATGTAATGCCTTGAATGGTACCAGGATTCGACGCAACGCATCTTTATCATCCATCTACTATCCTGTTGAAATACTCATACAATTTGTATTGAGATTTATCTGATTTCACGTCTTATGTTTTAGCTTATATTTTTGTCGCGAGGTTTGTTATGAATCTTTCCGAATTGAAAACCAAATCCATGTCTGAACTCATGGATATCGCAGCACAGTATCAAATCGAAAATCCAAGCGGCCTGCGCAAGCAGGAGCTGATTTTCGCCTTGCTTCAGGCCTGCGCATCACAAAACGGTTCCATCTTTGGGGAAGGTGTGCTGGAGATTCTTCCCGATGGATTTGGTTTTCTACGATCTCCGATGTACAGTTACATGCCGGGGCCGGACGATATATATGTGTCGCCCTCACAAATCAGGCGATTTGGACTGCGCACAGGGGATGTCATTTCCGGACAGATCCGGCCACCCAAGGAGGGAGAACGCTATTTCGCCTTGCTCAGGGTGAAGGAGATTTGTTTCCGCGAGCCAGAGGAGGCCAAACGGATCGTCCTGTTTGACAACCTGACCCCCATCTATCCGGACGAGCAGTTCCGACTGGAGAATGGAGACAAGAATTACTCGGCCCGGATCATGGACCTCATGACCCCCATCGGCAAAGGGCAACGGGCTCTTATCGTGGCACCGCCCCGGACCGGAAAGACCATGCTGATGCAGACCATCGCCAATTCCATCAGCGTGAACCATCCCGACGCCTATCTCATCGTGCTTCTGATTGACGAGCGCCCTGAAGAGGTCACGGACATGGAGCGGACCGTCAAGGCCGAGGTCATCAGTTCGACATTTGACGAGCCGCCGCAACGCCATGTGCAGGTGGCGGAAATGGTCCTGGAAAAGGCCAAGCGTCTGGTGGAACGCAAGGTGGATGTCGTCATTCTCCTCGATTCCATCACCCGTTTGGGCAGGGCCTATAACGCCACCACGCCCTCCTCGGGCAGGGTCCTGTCCGGCGGGCTGGATGCCAATGCCCTGCAGCGGCCCAAGCGCTTTTTCGGTGCGGCCCGCAACATCGAGGAGGGTGGCAGCCTGACCATCATTTCCACAGCCCTGATCGATACCGGTTCGCGCATGGACGAAGTCATCTTCGAAGAGTTCAAGGGCACGGGCAATTCCGACATCTATCTGGACCGCCATCTTTCGGACAAACGCCTTTTCCCCGCCATTGACCTGAACCGTTCCGGAACCCGCAAAGAGGAACTCCTGCTTGATCCCGATGTGCTGAACAAGGTGTGGATCCTGCGCCGGGTCATGGCCCCCATGAACTCTGTTGACAGCATGGATTTTCTGCTGGACAAATGCGCGGGACCAAGGGCAACAAGGACTTTTTGGAGATGATGAACTCCTAGAGGAGAAGGGAATGGCTGGGCTGACCAGGACGGCATGTCCTCGTGACGACGATTTTGCGCTCTGGCTTGAACTTCTTGACATCAAGGCTTCTCCCGGGCTGCTGGATGCCCTGGGTGATTTTCTGGAAGAGTATCTGCGTGTCTCGAAACTGAAACTCTATGTCATGGGTCTTTCCGGGGGGGTCGATTCGTCCTTTCTCGCGGCCCTGCTCCACCACCGTCGCATTCCCTATCTTGGATTCTGTCTGCCCATCGCTTCCAACACCCCGGCCGAGATTGATCGCGGCACAAGGGCGGCCCTGGCCTACGCCAACCCTCCCCAGGGAACGTCATGCCGCCAGGTGCACGATTTCACGGATCTCTATGCCCGGATTTCCCGGACTTTTGCAGACATCTGCCCCGCTTCCACCCCGTTGGCCGAAGGCAACATCAAAGCCAGGGTGCGGATGATCTTTCTCTACCATGTCGCGCAGCTTCATGGCGGTTGCGTGCTCTCCACGGATCAGCTGGATGAACTGCTGACCGGATTCTGGACCCTGCACGGGGATGTGGGGGATGTCAGCCCCATCCAGCTTATTCCAAAAAGCACGGAATACGATCTGGCCCGCATGCTCTGCGCCCGCCTGAAGGACCCCGTACCCTTGCAGTTGGCCATCGAGGCCGTGCCCACCGACGGGCTGGGCATCAGCATCTCGGACCTCGACCAGCTGCAGGTCAGGTCCTATGCCGAGGTGGAGGAATTGTTCCGCGCGTATTTCACCCTTCGTCTCAAAGAACAGAGCAGGGCGCTCTCGCCAGAAGAGCGCGGCGACAAGCTCCGGCTGGAGGGGACCGGACCAGTCCGCCGTTTCCTCCTCAGCGGCTTCAAGCGCCGCGGCCCGGCCCTGGCGGACCCGAGGACAGCGTGATGCTTGGCCGTGCGGCCCGGCTCTGGGAGACAGGCCTGCTCTGCCTGGCCATTCTTTTTCTTCCCTTTCCGGCCCGGGCCTGGCTGGGCGAGTTCACCATCCGGGATGAACTGGAACTGGCCCGGAAGTTCGATCTGGTCATCGAGACCAGATTTCCCGTGGTCCATGACAGCGTTATCACGGGCTATGTCCAATCCCTGGTGGACCGGCTGGTGGCCGTCATGCCTCCCCAGCCCTTTCCCATCAAGGTCACGGTGGTCCGCAACGGCGCGCTGAACGCCTTTGCTTCCGCCGCTGGCCACGTGACGATCTTCACCGGGCTGATCGCCAATCTTGATGGGGAGGACGAACTGGCCAGTGTCATTGCACATGAACTGGCCCATGTTTCGGAGCGGCACATCGCCCGCTCCATTGAGAAAAGCCAGTTCATCGGGGCCGGTTCCCTGCTCGGCATTCTGGCCGGGGTGCTGATCGGGTCCCAGGTCAGCTCGGAAAGCGGCGACGCCCTGGCCATTGGAGCCGTTGCCGGATCACAGTCCCTGCAGCTCAAGTACACCCGGGAGAACGAAAAAGATGCGGACCAGTTTGGGTTGGAATACCTGGTCAAGGCCGGATTTTCCCCTGCGGGCACGACCAGGGCTTTTGAAAAGATCCGCAAACTGCAGTGGCTGGGCGGCGGGGGGAGCGTACCCTCCTATCTGACCACCCATCCCGGTCTGGACGATCGCCTCGGCTACATGCAGGAGCGCATCTCCCGCCTGTCACAGGGCGTGCATCAGCAGCCCACGGACAACAGGGAGTTTTACAAGGTCCGCACACTGGTACACGCTTGGTTCAGCGACGCCAACACGGCCAACGCTGTATTCTCCTCTTCCGCGTCCACGGCCTGCCTTTCCAAGCTCGGGGATGCCATTGCCTTGAGCCGATTGCACCAGGTCGAGGAAGCCAGAGCGCGTTTTCACGAAGCCCTGGCATGCAACCCCGGGGACCCCCTGTGGAAGCGGGAGTATGGCCGCTTTGCCTTCGAGTATGGCGAACTCAGTACCGCCGTGGAGGCCCTGCAGGAGGCTGTGCTGAAGAACCCCGCAGACCTCTTTGCCCTGTTTTTCTATGCCCGGGCCGTGGCTGAGCAGGGCAACTTCGGGGCCAGCATCGCGGCTATGGAGAAGGTGGCCAAGTCCGTGCCGCGCGATGCGGAAGTGCAGGAAAATTTGGGCCGCTACCATGCGGCCATGGGCAACCAGTTCGACGGGCATTTGCATTTTGCCAGGGCATTTGCCTACAAGCGACAGTTCACCAAATACACATTTCACCTGCAAAAAGCCGAAGCCTTGGCCGTCAGAACGGATCAACAGGCCAAGCTGCGGGCACTGCGCGACGAAATCGCTGAATACCGGGAGATTCTCGGGATCTAGGCCGGTTTGATCTTGAATTTCCGGCTACTCCAGGGTAGCCACCCAGCGAACAGATGCACTTACATAACGGAGGAACTCATGTTTTTTGAAAATCTCGCCCACGCCATGGGCCAGGCCCCGGTCGCTGATGGCCAGCCCGGAGGGCCGCTGATGACATTCATGCCGCTCATCCTCATGTTCGTTATCTTCTATTTTCTGCTCATCCGCCCGCAGCAGAAGAAGCAGAAGGAACACAAACAGATGCTGGAAAATCTGGGCCGCGGAGATCGCGTCATCACTGCGGGCGGGCTGTACGGCCGCGTGATCGAAGCCAAAGAGGACATATTGACCCTGGATGTGGGCAGCAATGTGCAGGTTCAGGTCGGACGTGCCTTCATTTCCGCTGTGTTGAGCCCTGAAGGCGGTGTGAACAAGTCCAAGGACAAGAAATAGTGGTGTTTTGACCCGTCCTGCGCTACGGCGGGTCTCTCCCCATCTTGAGGGGTGAGGCGTTTTGTGTGTTGTCGCGCCCTCGGTCGGTTGAGGTCGACGTCGCGGCGCTTTCCAACCTGTTTGCTTTGTACGTTTGTAAGGATGACGCTCATGGGTAGTTTGCGTTGGAGGGCAGTGCTTGCCGCTTTCGTGATTGTGGTGGCCCTCATATATATCCTGCCATCGATTCCTTCGGTGCGCACGTCCTTCCTGGGCAAGCTCCTGCCCTCCGATGAAATCAGTCTTGGGCTGGACTTGAAGGGCGGCATTCACCTGACCCTGGGGGTGGATCTCGAAACAGCCATGGCCAATGCGGTGACCAGTGCCGGTCAGGACCTGCGCGCCGAAGCCCGGGACAAGAAGATCATGGTCCTGCGCCCGAAACTCCTGGGCACGAATCAGCTCGAATTCATCCTGCTCAAGGCCGAACAGCGGCAGGAACTGGAGGATCTGCTCAAGAAGCGTTTCGGCAGCATGGGCGTCACCTCCTCAACAGAGGCAGGCAATGGCCAGCTCAGATATGTGCTGACCGCCACCGACGAGCATGTCAAATATGTCGAAAACCTGACCATGGATCAGGCCCTGAAGACCATCCGCAACCGCATTGACCAGTTCGGCGTGGCCGAGCCCGACATCCGCAAGCAGCTGGGCAACCGCATCATTGTGCAGCTTCCCGGCTTGGACGACCCCAAGCGGGCCATCAGCATCATCGGGCGCACCGCTCACCTGGAATTCAGGCTTGTGGACGAAACGGCCGATGTGCAGGCAGCCCTGGCCGGCAAGGTTCCACCGGAGAGCGAGCTGGCCTATCTTTTCAGCAAGAAGAACGCCGCCGAAACGCAGACTCCCATCGTGCTCAAGTCCGAGGTGGTCCTGACCGGCGAATACATCACCGATGCCAACGTGCAGTTCGATTCGTACGGACAGGCGTATGTGGGTATGAATTTCAACGCCAGGGGCGCACGCATCTTCGAGGATGTGACCGGGGCCAATGTGAAGAAGCGGCTGGCCATCGTGCTGGACGGCAAGGTGCACTCCGCCCCGGTTATCCAGGATCGGATCGCCGGTGGGCGGGCCTCCATCACCGGGCAGTTCACAACGGAAGAAGCCCATGATCTGGCCGTGGTTCTGCGCGCCGGGTCCCTGCCCGCGCCGGTGACCATCCTGGAGGAACGTTCTGTCGGCCCTTCCCTCGGTCAGGAATCCATCGACAAGGGCATGTTCGCGGCGTTCATCGGCGGTCTGGCCGTCATCATCTTCATGTCCATCTATTACCGCCGGGCCGGACTCATTGCCTCATTTGAGATCGTTCTCGACATCATTCTCATTCTGGCAGGCCTGGCCGCCTTTGGGGCGACCCTGACCCTGCCCGGCATCGCCGGCATCATCCTGACCCTGGGGATGGCCGTGGATGCCAACGTGCTCATCTACGAGCGCATCCGGGAGGAGTTGCGGCGCGGAGAGTCCGTGTCCAACGCCATCACGAACGGGTTCTCCCGGGCGACCATGACCATTGTGGACTCCAACCTGACCACCATCATCGCCGCGGTCATCCTCTATCAGTTCGGCACGGGTCCGGTGCGGGGGTTTGCCGTCACGCTGACCCTGGGCATCCTGGCCTCCATGTTCACGGCCATTTTCGTGTCACGCATCTTTTTCGACGCCTGGCTGGAAAGACGACAGCCAGGGACCCAACCGAGCATTTAAGGAGCAGACCATGTCTTTTGAACTTATCAGACAGGACACGAACATCGATTTCGTCGGGATGCGCAAGTACGCCTACATCCTGTCCGCGGTCCTTCTTCTGACCGGGGTGCTGTCCCTCATCATCAAAGGCGGTCCGCGTTACGGCATCGATTTTGCCGGCGGCTTCAACGTGCAGATGCAGTTCAGCCAGGCTGTGGAACTGGACACGTTGCGTGCCGCCCTGGACAGTCCGGCCCTGCCCGGACTGGTGGTGCAGAATTTTGGCGATGCCGGCGACCATCAGGTCTTGCTGCGGGCCTCCTTTTCCGATCAGACCGCCAACCAGGTCCGGGCCGCAGTGGACCAGGCCATGGCAGACAAGCTGGGGAATGTGTCCTATGAAATTCAGCGCCTGGAAATGGTCGGGCCCAAGGTCGGCGCGGATTTGCGGGAAAAGGCCCTGCAAGCCATTTTCTATGCGATTCTGCTCATGGCCACCTACATATCCGGCCGTTTCGAGCAGAAGTGGATGGTTGCCGGGCTCATGGCCGCAGGACTCGCCTCCGTTGTCTACGTGCTGGAACTCCTGCACGCGCCCATGAGCGTCTCGGTGGTTGCAGCGACCATCGCCACCCTGGTACTCTGCGCCGTGCTGCGGCTCAAGTATGCGCTGGGGGCCATCGTGGCCCTGATCCATGACGTCATGCTTCCCCTGGGTCTGTTCTCCCTCCTGAACAAGGAAGTGGATCTGACCATTATCGCGGCCTTGCTGACCATCGTGGGCTATTCGCTGAACGACACCATCATCATCTACGACCGCATCCGCGAAAACCTGCGCGCCAAAGTCTCCCCGTCCCTGGAAGTGGTCATCAACAAGTCCGTGAACCAGACCCTGTCCCGGACCTTCATCACCGCCGGCACTACCTTCATTGCAGTGCTTTCCCTGTACATTTTCGGCGGGGGCGTGATCCACGACTTTGCCCTGCTCATGCTGGTAGGCGTGCTGGTGGGCACATATTCCTCGGTCTTTGTCGGCGCACCGATCCTGGCCCTGTTCAGGCCCAAAATCGATGCCGAGCCGCAACAGCAGGCTGCAACGGCCTGATGCACCGGTTCTTTTCAAAGGAATTGCGCGCCCCCCGACCTGATCAGCCGGGGGGTTGCTGTTTCGGGACCAGATCTGAGGCAGACAGGACATACCTTGTCCTGCATGGGGGCCATGCGTTGGATGCCTGGCTGCTTGTCGGTTGTCCGCGATGACACGTGAATTTTGAGGGGGGAAACAATGCCCACCATCCTGGCCGCCGATATCGGCGGCACCAACAGCCGTTTCGGATGGTTCGAGGCGCGATCCGGGTCGGAGCCCCGACTGCTCGAGTCCTGCGCCGTACCCACGGCCGCGGTCGGGTCCCTGGCGGAACTTTTCACCCGCCTGCGGGATGAGGGCTTCGGCTTGAGGCCGGAAGACGCGGACCGGATCGTTCTGGCCGTGGCCGGTCCCGTGCGGGATGGCCGGGTATCAAGGCTGACCAACGCCTCCTGGGGTGTCGATCCCGCTGACCCGGCCAACCACCTGCCGCCAGGCAAAACTCTCCTGGTCAACGATTTTGTGGCCCAGGCCCTGGGCTGCACCCTCGAATCCGCGAAGGTTTCGGCCGTTACGGTCCAGGATGGCCCGGTCAGGCCGGGAGTCGTGGCCGCCGTGGGGCCAGGCACCGGCCTTGGGCTGTGTGCCCTGGTTCCGCTCCCTGGTGGCGGGGTCCTGCCTCTCCCATCCGAGGGTGGACACGCACCCTTGGCCATGATCGACCGCCACGAGTTCGCGTTCCTGGAATTCCTGCAGGCCCGGACAGGCCACTCTCACGCCTTTGGGGACCTTGTTGTTTCGGGCCCAGGGCTCTCTCTCGTGCACTGCTTCTTGACCGGCCGGGATCTTCCCCCGGCAGCGGCCGCGGCGGAGATCGGCCCGGACAGCGAGACCGCTGTATGGTTCGCCCGTTTCCTCGGCCGATCCTGCCGGTCCTACGCCTTGTGCGTTCTGGCCTGGGGTGGGGTGAACCTCTGCGGCGGGGTCGCTGTCCGGAATCCCTTTCTGGCCGATCATCATGAGTTCAGGCGGGAATTCCGGGATTCTCCGGCCTATGGCGAGATGCTGGGTGCCATTCCCGTACGGCTGGTGACTGGATCGGACACGGGCCTGTGCGGAGCGGCCAAGTACGGAGCCATGGCCCTGGGTTCCTGAACCGCCTCATTCCATTTCGAAATCAAAGCAGTAATTTCAAAAGAGATGGATTGCTTTGTCGAAGACTCCGCGCAATGTCGGGATTCTTTGCTTCGTTCATTGCGGGTTATGCCCTTCTGGGCGCGACCGCTGAAAAACCGGCAATCCATGCGTGAGCTCTTCATATAACACGTCGTTTTGATTCAGAAATGGAATGGGCATGCAAGCCGATACGCACCTCTGCCCCGCGGGTGCGCAGCGCACCGCCCACTCGAGGCGGTTGCCCGAATGCTTCCTTTCGTGAACCGGGGCGTCCTATCCGGCCAGCCTGCGCAGGGCCGTGAGAAAACGCGAATGCAGCTTTTCGCCCAACAGGGCGCGTTTGACGGGTGGCAGCTTCAGGAAGCCGCCGACCAGGGCGCGCATGAACTCCTGGGTGCGGCTTTGAGGGTTGTCGAAGAGGAAGGTCTGGAAGGTGTCGCGCTCCAGGGCCTGGAGCATGACCCGCTCGAAGCTGTCTTCGGGATGGAAGACCTGTTGCGGGCGGGGGTGGAGTTTGAGCGCCCCGGTGGGGCACTTCAGGGCGCAGGCCCCGCAGCCCAGGCAATGCGCTCCTATGGCGGCAATTTTGCTGGGTTTGGGGCTGTCCTGCCCGGAAGCCTTCTCCACCGTCACTGCGTTCACCGGGCAGGCCTTGGCGCACAGCCCGCATCCCGTGCACAGTTTTTCGTCCACCGCGGCCACGACGCTGGCCGTGACGAGGATGCCGGTGTATCCGGTCTCGCGCACGCCCCGGAGCAGGTTGCAGCAGCACCCGCAGCAGTGGCAGATGAAACCCGCGTCGCGCCGCACGTTGTCGGCAGACAGGGTCAGACCCTGGTCGCGGGAGCGGGCCAGGATGTCGCGCATCTGCGCCTTGTCGATGGGTCTGGCGAAGCCATTGCGGATCAGAAACCTGGCGCCCGTGCCCATGGAGGTGCAGGTCTCCATGGGCGTGGGGCAGGGCGCATGGCCCAGGTGGTGCTTCTCGTGGCGGCAGGAGCACAGGCCGATGGAAAACTCCGTGTGCTTCTCGATGAGGGCCGAAGCCTTCTCGTAGTCCAGGATCTCGACGTGCTCGCCCAGGGCCTCCTCGTGGGGCAGGGCGCGCATGACCGATATGGTCTGTCCGTCGCCGAAATTGGCCTGCAGGAAGTCCTTTTCCCCGAACATGTAGGCCTGGAAGAGCTCGGCCCAGCGGGCCCGCGGGAGATCCGGCCCCGTGCGCATCATGGTGAACTCGAAGAAGCCGATGACGATGGGGCTGACCATGTAGAGATAGTGACCGCCGTCCCAGATGTCGATGACCAGCCCCTTGGCACACAGCCCGTCGAGCATGGGGCGCAGGGCGTCTTCGGGCTCGCCGAGCATGCGGGAGATGCGCGGCAGGGTCGAGGGCCGGTAGGGCAGGCGCGCGACAAACTCGGCCTCGGCCCTGGAGTAGAGGCTTTCCACCAGTTCCCTGAAGACCGGCGTCCAGGGCGTGCGCACCGGAGCCTGGTCCAGGCGGCGGCCCAGTTTGCGGTAGATGTCCTTGCTGGAGATGTGTCCCATTCCGTCCTCGGCTGTTGCGTTTCCTGAGACCGCACATCCACCTCCCGGCGCCGAATTGCAAGCCTCTTTGTCACGTTTCGCGTTCCGGGCGTTGACAAGCGCGCCGGAGTGGTTCAGGAATTGGTCCTACCAATTTTTCCGGCCCCGGGCCGTGTCCCGCGCAGCCGCCATCAGGGGGAAAACATGTTCGAAGTCTTGGCTCTGTATCTTGTCGTGGGCGCCATTGCCGGGGTGCTGGCGGGGCTTCTGGGCATCGGCGGCGGACTTGTCATCGTGCCCATGCTCGTGTTCTGCATGGAGCTGCAGAATCTGCCGCACGAACTCATCATGCATCTGGCCCTGGGCACGTCCATGGCCAGCATTGTTTTCACCTCAGTTTCGAGCTTCATGGCCCACCATCGCCGGGGCGCGGTGGAGTGGACGGTGGTCCGGCGCATCGTGGCCGGCATCCTGGTCGGCACGTTCTTGGGCACCTTCATCGCGGCGGCCCTGAGCACGGGCTGGCTCAAGGCCTTCTTCGTCGTCTTTCTCTACTTCGTCTGCTACCAGATGCTGTCCGGAAAGAAACCCAAGCCATCGCGGCAGCTGCCGGGCATGGCCGGGATGTTCGGGGCGGGGGGCGTCATCGGCGTGGTTTCGAGTCTGGTGGGCATCGGCGGGGGGACCCTCTCGGTGCCGTTCATGGTCTGGCACAACATCCCCATCCACAAGGCCATCGGCACCTCGGCGGCCATCGGCTTCCCCATCGCCGTGGCCGGGACCGTGGGCTACATCACCAACGGCTTTGGCGTGGAGAACCTGCCACCCTACTCCCTGGGCTACGTGTCCCTGACGGCCCTGGTGTCCATCGCGGTCATGAGCGTGCTGACGGCCCCCCTGGGCGTGCGCCTGGCCCACAGCCTGCCCGTGGACAAATTGAAGCGCGTCTTTGCCGTGATCCTTTTCGTGGTGGGCACCAGGATGCTCATTTCCCTGCTGTGAACTCCAGGACAATCAGTCGCCCCTGCACTAGCCCTCCCTGACATTCACATGTACCAGCGCCAGCTCTGGCCGGCCCGGAACAGCTCCTTCAGAGTGAGGGGGGTGTTCCGGGCGATTTTTTTGGCCAGGTAGATGAACAGGTAGGCCGTCTGCAGGGCGTCGCCCAGGGCATCGTGGGCCGTGAAGCGCGGCAGTTTGAACTCCTCGGCCAGGTCCGCCAGGACATAGGAGATGTTCAGACTGAAGCGCTCGTAATGGGACGGGCTGCGTTGTTCCCGCCAGAGCATGGCCATGCGCATGGTGTCCAGGCATGGATTGGCCAGGGCAGCACCGTGGTTCCTGCGGCAGGCGCGGTTGATGAAGGCCATGTCCAGGCCGATGTGGTGCCCGACGATGAGGGTACCTTTGCAGAATTCGACCAGCCCGGGCAGGACTTCGTGCAGGGGCGGGGCCTCGGCGATGGCCTCGGGCGTGATGCGGTGGATGAGGGTGCTGAATTTGGGGAGGGGGATGTTCGGTCGGACCAGGGCGGAGAAGCTCTCGCCCGGAATGATGGCCAGACCCCGCACACGCACGGCCCCGACGGACACGATTTCCTCCTTGCGGGCCGAAAGGCCGGTCAGTTCCGTGTCCAGCACGGTGAAGACGCAGTCACTCAGGGGGCGGTTCTGGTCCAGCGCCCGGCAGAGGCGGTTGTTCTCGTCCAGGGCAGGCAGATTCGAGGTTCCTGGGCCACGGCCCAGCACGCGGAGCAGGCGGTCGATGGCGGAGAAGGGCATGCCCGTCACCCCATGTTCAGGCGGAAGGTTTCGCGCAGCACACCGTGCAGGGCGGAAATGACCCCGAAGGCCTCGCGCAGGGTTCGTTTCTCCAGGGCCGAGAGGCTGGCCGGGTCAATGCGGTTGTCGGGCTTCTTCCCGGCCTCCATCTGTTCGAGCTGGTGCATGAGTCGGGCGTGCAGCAGGAACTCGAAGGCCTCCCGCGCCTCGTGGTACAGGTCGCGCGAGAGGTGCCCGGCCTGGTGCAGGAGGTCCAGCCGGGTCAGGGTGCCCGTCTCGCGGATGCCGTGGTAGAGGGCCATGACCCGGGCGAAGTCCATGAAGGGCAGGAGCCCCCGGGCCTTGATGTCCAGGGTGTTCCTGTGGGCCCCGTCCTTCTCGACCATGAAGTTCTTGAAGAAGGTCAGGGGCGGGCGGGCGTTCAGGCAGTCGGCGGCCAGGTAGCGCAGGAAGAGGTCCTTGCCGGCGCAGGCGCTGGTGACGTGCTGGCGCAGGTTCTCGGACAAATCCTTGTGGCCGTAGACACCGCGGAAGTCGAAGAAAACGGAGCTGGCCAGCACGCGCTGGGGCTCCGGCGCGGCGACCCAGGTTTCGACCCTTCCCTTCCAGGTGTTCAGGGTGCCCCGCCAGGCGGGGTTGGAGGCCATCATGTCCCCGGGGCAGCGCGGGAACCCGCAGTTGATGAGGTGTCCGACCATGCGCTCGGTGAAGGCCGAGAAGTACGTCTCGGCCGCCCGCTCCAGAAAATCCACCCCGCAGTTGTCGATGATCAGGGCGTTGTCCTGGTCCGTGGCGAAGGTCTGCTCGCGCCTGCCCTCGCTGCCCATGAGCAGCAGGCAGAACCGGACGGGCGGCGGGCCGAGTTCGCCGAGCATGAGCTCCAGCAAGCGTGAGATGATCTGGTCGTTCAGGATGGCGATCATGCGGGTGATGTTGCCGGCCTTGGCCCCCTGCTGGACCAGGGTCCGGATGACCGGGGTGATGCTGTCGTGCAGGGGGTAGAGACCGGCGATGGTCGTGCGCGAGGCGATCTCCCGGAACACGGACATGGGCGAGCGGCCCTGCAGGAGCATGATGTCGTGGGAGCTGACCACGCCCTGCACCTTGCCGTGGCTCCTGACCACGAGGTGGTGGATGTTCCTGGACATCATGGTCAGCAGGGCGTCGAAACACACGGCCGAGGCGTCGACGCTTTCCACGGGCGTGGACATGATGGTCTCGGCCGGGGCCTGCAGGTCCAGGCCCAGGGCCATGGCCTTGCGCAGGTCCGTGTCGGTGATGATGCCGCAGATTTCGCCCGAGGGTTCGCGGAAAAGAAGGGAGCCGGTGTTCTGGCGGATCATCTCCCTGGCCGCGGCCTGGATGCTCAGGCCGAAGGGCACGCTGACGGGCTCGCGGCTGATCAGGCCGCCCACGGGGTTGCTGAAGACGTGCAGGTCGTGGTCCTCGTGCTGGGCCGCGGGCTTGCAGCGCATTTCCTCGAAGGCCTTGGACAGGAAGGTGTCGGCAAAGGACTTGAGGTAGAAGCGGGAGATGGACGGGTTCAGGTGCGTGGCTTCGAAGAAACGTTCACGCGGAATCTTGATGACGAAGGTGTCCTCCACGGTTTCTGCGTCCAGGGCCGCCTTTTCCCCGTTGAACAGGGACAGGGCGCCCAGGGAAGCACCGTCGGTGCGGATGTCCACCAGCACGCCCTCGTCCTCGTGGAAAAGGCGGATGGCCCCCTTCTGGATCAGATAGAGTCCGTCCACCTCCGTCACCCCCCTGCGCAGGATCCGCGTCCCGGCAGGAAAGAAGTCCACCAGGCAGTGCCTGGCGATGCGGATCAGGCTGGGACGGTCCAGGTCCGAGAAGGGCAGGGTGCCCTCCAGGAAGGTGATGATGCTGTCATACCCCGCAGGCTGAATGCCCGTGTCCATGGCTGCGCCCTCGTCCGGGGGCCGGTTGCCCGGCCCCCGCATGAAAGGTTAGTGGTCCACCGCGGCGCCGGCCCCGCGGGGGATGCGCACGCTCTCGACCATGTCCTGCACGGCGGCCGGCGGGGCGGCCGTGACCAGGGAGACTCCAACCGTCACCGCGAAGTTGAGGAGCATGCCCACGGTGCCGATGCCTTCGGGGCTGATGTTCATGAACCATGGGGCGACGCCCATGAATTTGGTCTGAATGATGTAGACCATGGTGAAGGTGATGCCCGCGATCATGCCGCAGATGGCCCCTTCCTTGGTGGCCCGTTTCCAGAAGATGCCCAGCACGATGATGGGGAAGAAGGACGAGGAGGCCAGGCCAAAGGCGAAGGCCACCACCTGGGCCACGAAGCCGGGCGGGTTGATGCCGAAGTATCCGGCCACGAGCACGGCGATGCCCATCATGACGCGACCGATGGCCAGGCGTTTCTGTTCCGAGGCCTCGCGGTTGATGATGCGGTAGTAGAGGTCGTGGGAGATGGCCGAGGAGATGACCAGCAGGAGTCCCGCCGCCGTGGACAGGGCCGCGGCCAGACCGCCGGCCGCCACCAGGGCGATGACCCAGGGCGGGAGCTGGGAGATCTCGGGCGTGGCCAGGACCATGATGTCGTTGTCGATGTACAGTTCGTTGGCGTTGTCCGTGGCTTCGTTCTTGAGCAGGCGCTGGCCGGCGGGCCCGGTTTCGCCGCTGAAGATCGGCTTGCCCTTGAAGGGCGCGCCGGCGCGGTAGGTGATGACCCCGTCGTTGTTCTTGTCCATCCAGGCCAGGAGACCCGTCTTTTCCCAGTTCTTGAACCAGGACGGGGCCGTGGCGTAGGAGGCGTTGCTGAGCACGTTGGTCAGGGTGTAGCGGGCGAAGGCGCCCAGGGCCGGGGCCGTGGTGTAGAGAATGGCGATGAAGATCAGGGCGTAGAAGGCCGAGATGCGCGCGGCCCGCACCGTGGGCACGGTGTAGAAGCGGATGATGACGTGGGGCAGCCCTGCCGTGCCGACCATGAGGCACATGGTGATGGCGAAGACGTCGATCATGGGCTTGCTTCCGGGGCCCGAGAAGGCCGCGGTGTATTCGGCGAAGCCCAGGTCAGTGCCGATCTGGTTCAACGTGTCGAGCAGGTACTTTCCGGCATTCGGGCCGTCGACAAGAGTGCTGCCAAAGCCGATCTGGGGCAGGAAATTTCCGGTCAGCTTGGCGGAGATGGCGATGGCCGGGACCAGGAAGGCGGTGATGAGCACGCAGTACTGCGCCACCTGGGTCCAGGTGATGCCCTTCATCCCGCCGATGCCGGCGTAGAAGAAGACCAGGACCATGCCGATGACCACGCCGGTGTTGACGTCCACTTCCAGGAAGCGGCTGAAGACGATGCCCACGCCACGCATCTGTCCGGCCACGTAAGTCAGGGAGACGAAGATGGCGCAGATCAGGGCCACCACACGGGCCGCCGAGGAATAATACCGGTCGCCGACAAAGTCCGGCACCGTGAACTTGCCGAACTTGCGCAGATAGGGGGCCAGGAGCAGGGCCAGCAGCACGTAGCCGCCGGTCCAGCCCATGAGGTACATGCAGCCGGCATAGCCCATGAAGGAGATCATGCCGGCCATGGAGATGAAGGACGCCGCGCTCATCCAGTCCGCGGCCGTGGCCATGCCGTTGGCCAGGGGCGGCACGCCGCCGCCGGCCACGTAGAAACCCTTGGTGTCCTTGACCCGCGCGCTCCAGGCGATGCCGATGTAGAGCGCGAAGGTCACCCCGACGATGAGATAGGTCCATGCTTGCAGTGACATATGCGTTCCTCGCGGTCGTTGCTTGCGGTTATTCGTGCACGTCGAACTTCTTGTCCAGCCGGTCCATGAGCAGGAAGTAGGCAAGGATGAGGACCACGAATACGTAGATGGATCCCTGCTGGGCGAACCAGAAGCCCAGGGGGAATCCGCCGAGGTGGAAGGCGTTCAGCTCGTTCACGAGGAGAATGCCGAAGACGTACGAGACCAGGGCCCAGATGGCCAGAAGGATGGTCATATACGTCAGGTTCGATTTCCAGTACCGTTGCATTGATTTTTCCATGTGTTCCTCCGGGGGGCTGTAGTGCGTTGCTCTTGTCATGCTGATCTGATCGCACGAGACAAGATGTTCTGCACGTCATTTCCGGTAAACGGACAGAGAAGTTGGTTATTGGCATGGGGAGCCGGGATTGGCGAGGTTCGTGATTGAATTCTGCCATTGGCCAGCCCGCACATGCCGTTCAACCCGGAAAAGGCATACCGGTGGGATGTGCATGGCATTGACTGATCGATTGGGCGTGGAAGCCGACGTTCATCAAAGGAACTGGGAACGCTGCACAGAAAGTCATGATGTGCCCCTGGCGGGGGTTAACGGCATGTGGGGGAGGGCATTTCCCATGAAATGCAAGGAGGAGTGTATGATCACCGTTTGTCAAGCCGACATCACAACCCTGACTGTGGACGCCATTGTCAACGCTGCCAATTTCAGCCTGTTGGGCGGCGGGGGAGTGGATGGGGCCATCCACCGTGCGGCCGGTCCGGAACTGCTGGCTGA